>CALFYV010000001.1 GCA_937952395.1 uncultured Bacteriovoracaceae bacterium
CTAAGCGACTTATTTTTAGAATTGAAATGAGTTTTCTTATATATTCTCTCAAGATGTCATCGCTTAAGAGTTACCAAAAATCGATACTTTATATATCGTTCCAGAAGTAAGTAATAATTGACCGTACTTATTGAGTAACTTGGAAAAATCTACCACCACAGACCGTCATAATCGTCTAATCCTTATAATAGAAGCATGTATCTTGCCTTATTCTTGGTCATTCTTTGTTCGTGTCTTAACTCAAATAAAGATAGTATTTGGCCTGCGGATATGAAATGGAATGAGTTAAAGCAAGTTCGACTAAGAACTAAGGATGAATCATTTGATATTACTAAGAAGAGTAACGATATATATTGGAACACAAGTCCCAGTCAATATCCCTATGAGCGCGAGCGTTTTAATAACTGGATTAATGAACTAAGTTACGTAGGATTACTTAAGTCATCCAAAAAAAACTTTTCTATTATAAATATTAAACCCTATTATCTGATGTTGGTGTTTGAAAATGAAACTTACAATATAGAGGGTTACCCACATGAAGATATTTGCTTTATCAAGCTACAAAACATTATTAAAAAAATATCAAAGGCGGGTTATCTTGGTAGCGAAGATTGCAAAAGACTATTTAATTTTTCTCAAACATTAAGAAATACACATTTTGAATTGAAACAAGCCAGAGAAGTTTATTACGTCAGTAGCAAGAAAGAACATCAATTGAATTCAGGACAAGTAGAAAAACTTTATAAGCTCTTTAGCCTTGATGTGGATAAATATTTATTTCTTGGAGAGGTTGATGAGGGAGTTTTAAACAGGTTTAAAATTAACCAAGCTATTAATGAAAATATAAAGGGTTATTTTAAGGTCGTTGATAGTACTGGTACTCGAAAACTTTACCTGGGAAGACCGGATGAGCGTATCCCTAAAATCAGAATTTGGCTTTCTGGCAGTTATGAAATTCAAGAAGTTGATAAATTTGACTGGCCGAGTTTAAAAAGAATAGAAGAAGAAGTATTAAATGATTAAAAATCTCTTAATTGTCTCAAACAAACCTTTATTACGAATAAGAAATATAACGTCTATTTATTCGGGTAGAGAAGGTTATAAAATATTTGAAGCTTTTGATGCTGATACAGCCATTAATGAGAGTAAGCCACTTGAAAGATTAGTTGTAGTTTTTTTTATAAATCAGTTTTCCGTCTTAAACGATATTATCGAAATTGCGGGTCATTTTTATGACGAGCTCGAATCACAAAAAGTTAAAATTATAGTTATTAGCTATATAAAACATGCAACACTTAAATTAACTTTAAATAAAATTGGAGTAGATTATATATTTAGTTCAAGCGCTCAACTTCCAGTCATAGAGAAGGCAATTAATGTATGTTTTTCAGAAATAGAAAAGCACATAGAAAGCCAGGAAAAAATCAAACAAATTGTTAAAAACCTGGCGATACCACAAGCGACCGCCCAAATTGCATGTTAGGGAATAATGGAAACGCCTTTTGATTACTTTCTTCACGAGGGTAAATCAAGCTTCAAGAGGGTTATGGGGCGTTGGCATTTCAATTTAATTGGGCCAAGTTTAAATTTGGGCACATGGATTAAAACACGCAGAGAACCCTATAAAGGGAAAAATGTTTGGGAGTTTATTTTTCATAATAAGGCAAATGAGCTATTTCACGAACAAGATGGAACATGGATCTTTGAGGGATTAAGGCCCTATTTTAAAGATCATAAGTGGTTTTTTGAATCCGAAAAACCATTGTTAATTTTTGTTAATGAGTTTGGTGAGGAAAAAAAAGTAACAACAAGAATTGCGGGCACTTTTTTAGTGTTTAAAAATAATTCAAGCAGCGTAGCTTTGAATTTAGAGAAAATAAAAAAATCATTAGATTTATCTGAAAATGAAAATAAAGTGCTCTATAAAAATTTACTATTTAAAAATGAAGATGAAGCTATTTTGGTCTCTTCAGTTGAAAACAATGAGGTTTTTGAAATAATAAAAAGCCGAGAGCTCAGAAAAAGCTATATAGATGAATCAATTTATGAAAAAAAAATGATGACAATTTGGACCAGTGGTAAAGAAATAATCAGCCATGCTCAAATCGATAATCTCAATAAAGAAGATGAATACAGCATTAGGTGGAGCAAGAGTGAGAATAATAAAAAAATTCTAAAAGAAATAGCTAATGGAAAGCATCAAACCATTTATTCAAAAATTGACTTACCAAGAGGATTAATTTTTTTCCCAATATATTCACCCACACTTCTTAATAACCACCAAGAAGTAGCGGTAAAATTGCCTGAGAAAATGTGGCGCGTACAACGTCGTGAATATTTTCGACTGGAGTATACAAAAGAATCCAATGTGCCATTTTGTCAAATTGCTTTTGGAAAAAGTCGCTTTAAGGTGCAAATTGCTAACATGAGTGCAGGAGGTCTCGCCGTTTATTGTGAGAAATTAGACGAAGATCTCTATTTGAATAGGGAAATTAGCGAAGTGCTAATGAAAATCAATGGCCAGCAATATAAAACTCGAGCACGGATTAAATGGTGTCGTTTAAATAAGAAATCACAACGTTTGGCCATGGGCCTTGAATTTCTTGATTTTAGCAAGGGTATAAAAATGCTCTTGGATAACTATGTACTTGAAAATACGTATGTTTATCGACAATCCTATCAAATTTAGATAAAGCTTTGCATTTCTAATGCGTGGTGATAAAAGGGGGGCATGAAGGGTTTTTATCTTTTTTTAATTTTATTTATCATCTCACAAAAACTTTTGGCCACAGCTGATCATGCTGTATCTAAAAACGGAAGTATTATCACTAACAACGACGTCCATACCTATAATTTCAATTCAAATTATGTCATTTTAAAACCAAAACAATTCTTTTTAATTCGTTGGTTCAGAGATTCAGATTTGCTGCTTAAGTGTTCCACAAACGTTTACGGAGAGACGACCTTCGAAGATGGAAGCTCACTGATTCACGAGGGAGATACAATTCCCAAAGGCAAAGAATTAAGTATTGATAACGTACAAATCACAAGACCAGAAGACTTCAAAGAAAATAAATCAATAAGCCGTCATATTTTGAAAATAACAGCAACCTATAAAGAAGACTTAAGTAGTATTGGAAGAAAAGAATATAAAAGATTATATATTACTTGTGAAAGAGATTTCATGGCTTCGAAAAAATATCGTTATTTACCAATTGGATTTGAAGAGGTCGAAGGTGCCTTTCACGGGGATCTTACTTTTCAAGCGAATTAAGATATAAGTTTTTTATAACCTCATTCCATTGCAATTTTTTTTGATTATGATAATCGGTTTTTTTCTGTGGTCTAAATTGAACATCTTTCTTCCATAATTTTTTTACATCAGCCAGTTTCACCCTTTCCATACCCACTAAAGCCCCAAGAGCAACTCCATAGGCGGTGGTTTCTATAATTTTTGGACGAGTGACTGGCTTGAATAAAAAATTAGACTGCATTTGCATCCAGTAGTTGTTCTCAGCGGCTCCTCCATCAACATTAATATCTCGAACATCCACGAGTTCTTCAAAAGCTTGAATCAAATCTGAAATACTTAAACAAACACCCTCTAGGCAGGCGCGAGCAATTTGGGCTTGACCTGTGTCTCGTGTTAGTCCAACGATTGCAGCCTTGGCATTTGAAACCCAATGCGGTGAGGCTATTCCAGTGAAGAAGGGAAGAAATAAAATATTATCCATGGATAGATCGCTGGCCCTTTTGGCCAATGCCTCAATATCGGATGATTTTTTAATAAATTTGCAATTATCCCTTAACCATTGAACCGCTGCTCCTGCTATATAGCAACTACCTTCAAGTGCATAATAATTCTTATTTTTATAAGAGTAGGCTACCGTAGTAAGAAGACCTTTAGTTGAATAGAGAATTTTTTCTCCTGTATTAACAAGAGCAAAAGAGCCAGTACCATAAGTGCACTTAAAGTCACCGGGGTTAATTCCAGCTTGGCCAAAGAGTGCGGCTTGTTGATCACCTAGAATACACATAATCGGAATTCCGTCAGGTAAAAAATCTAAATTTTCTGTAATCCCAAAATGATCTATTGAATTTTTAATCTTTGGAAGAAAACGCTCTTCAATCCCGAAGAAATTAAGAAGAGCATTATCCCATTGTCCTGTTTCAAGATCCATAAGAAGGGTTCGCGAGGCATTGGTTGTTTCTGTAAAAAATGATTTTGAATTTGTTAGCTTATATAATAAGAATGTATCAATAGTTCCAAGACATAAATCATCTCTTTGCGCGGCTTTTTTGACTTTCTCATTTTGATTTAAAAGCCAGTTCATTTTAGTTGCACTAAAATAAGCGTCTAAGGGCAATCCGGTTTTTTTAATTAAAAATGAATATTTTGTTTTATTATTTTTACAAAATTCTTCAGTACGACGATCTTGCCAAACAATTGCGTTTTGGATGGCCTTGCCCTTTTTGCTAAATGCACATGTTGTTTCTCTTTGATTTGTTATACCAATCGCTTCGATGGAGCTGGCTTTTATTTTAGCGAGTCGAATAGCCTTCTTAATACTTTTGGTGGTTGATTCCCAGATTTCATCAAGATTATGCTCAACCCACCGTGGCTTAGGATATATTTGAGAAAATTCATGATTTGATTTTGAAATCACTCTGCATGTTTGGCCATCAATAATTAAAGCGGTTGATCCCGTCGTGCCTTCATCGATGGCAAGAATATACTTCTTCATTTTAAACCTTTATAAACTTACCTGAATATTTGGATCATCTATGATGATATTAACAATTGCAACCCAGTAATCAGCTAGATTAGTATTTAAACCCCTGATAAAAACAGTTGAAATTATCGTTATCACCAAAAATAGCAAGATAAATTCAACTAGAGATTGACCTTGTTGATTATTGCTAAGTAGTTGATTTTGTGGTATTTCTTTCTGGCTACTCACTAAGAATTCACAGGTAATTCTCAATGGAGGCAAGAATTTTAGGTAATTTAATAATATAGACATATATAGTATCATTTTGGGAGATGTACCTAGGAATACAATGAAGAAATTTTTTCCGTTATTTGTCTTAATTCTCGCTTTTTCAGGCTTTCTTGCCGGTCAGGTCTTTTTTGAATTGATTGATTCTAAGGCAGGTTCATTTGCTAATTCCAAAGAAAAATTTGGTCTGTATGAAAATCTATACAAAGAATTAGAATTAAAAACAGTTAGTGATGAAAAAATTAATTTAAACAATATTAAAGCGCCAGTTGTTATTTTAAATTTTTGGGCCAGTTGGTGTGCACCTTGCTTAAAAGAATTTCCGTCACTGGTCGCTCTGAGAAATAAATATCCCAAAGATAAATTAAGCATTATTGGAATTAATAGCGATGCAGAAAACCAAATTCGCTCTATCGCAACAACAAAAAGAGATTTTAAGCTTAATTTTGATATTATTCCCGATCAAGAAAGTGAAATCACAACTAAATTTTTAATATCAGAGATACCATTTTCAATTATTTACTATAAGGGTAAAGTTCTTGAAGTTTCTACTGGTGAAATGAATTTCACCTCTAATGATTTTCTTGCAAAACTAGATAAGATTATAACTGAAAAAAATTAACTCCCCAGCTATAAGTAATTTTATCCAAGCTATTACAATTAAAAATGGAGAATCGTGATTTCATTCCTGGAATTAAGCAGCCCTGTTTTTTTAATCCAAGTGCGTGTGCAGAATTGAGAGTTATAGCACTCCATAGTTCTGCTTGATTCATTTTGTAAGTAGGTGCAGTTATGGAAGCTATCATAAGCAAGTTATCATAATGAGAAGAACCTGGGTTATAATCACTTGCAATTGCAACTTTTACGCCATTATCTAAAAAACGTCTTGCATTAACTTGTTCCTTGCCTAAGAAAAATGCGGTCGCGGGTAAAAGCGTTGCGATAGTTGGTGAGGAGGACAAGTCTTTAATTCCAGACACAGATGTTTTTAAAAGATGATCACAAGATAGACAACCATATTTAACAGCAAGACTAGCGCCGTCGTTATCTTTGAATTCATCAGCATGAGACTTACAAGGTATTTCAAATTTTTTGGCCACTTCAAAAAGTAAGTGAGTATCTTCACTATCAAAATATGACTCTTCATGAAAAATATCTACTATGTCGATAATTTTTTTATCAGCAAGTTCTTCGAGTAACGGGATAACTTCTTTTCTTAAGTAGTCATTAGATTTTTTATATTCTTTGGGAATGGCATGAGCTGCCATGAAAGTATTAATAATCTGTATTTTAGGTGAAAAATGTCTCTTTAAATCATTGATAATAAGTGAAAGTTCCTTTTCTTTTTCAAAATTAAGACCATATCCACTTTTTATTTCAATTGTTCCCACACCATAGCTATATATTTTTTCGATTCTTTGACAGGCCAGTTTAAAGAGTTCATCTCTGCTAGCCTGATTCGTTGATTTCACCGTGCTTAATATTCCTCCACCAGCTTTTGCGATATTCTCATAGCTCTCTCCGTTTAATCTCATGCTATATTCACTCGATCTATCACCTGCAAAAATGAGGTGTGTGTGGGAGTCAACAAGCTCAGGAGTAAGGGTTTTTTCTTTTAAATTCAGGCCTTTAATCTGTGAGTACTCAGCGGGTACTTTGTCAGTTTTTCCTACCCAAAGAATTTCCCGTTGTCTGTTCGACTCGGTTCTGCTTAAGTTTTCTGCCATCTTTTTTATATGCCCCCTCTAGGGTTACAAGTTCAGAAATATGGTGATAGGCAGATAGTTTCATAATTTATAAAGAAGGGAATTTAATATTTGTCTTCTTGCTCCATTGAATAGCTTTTTCATATCCAGCATCACTGTGGCGAATGATTCCCATGCCAGGATCAGAATTTAAAACCCGTGAAAGTCTTAAATCCATTTCGCTACTGCCATCAGCGACAATAACCATACCTGCGTGCTGGGAATAACCAATTCCAACACCTCCACCATGATGAAAACTTACCCAGGAAGCACCGTTATTGATATTGATAAACGCATTAAGTAGAGGCCAATCACTAACGGCATCACTTCCATCCAACATAGATTCAGTTTCTCTATTTGGGGATGCAACAGAACCACAATCAAGATGATCGCGACCGATAACAATCGGTGCTTTCACTTTTTTTTCTCTGACAAGTTTATTAAACAATAATCCAGCTTTCTCTCTTGCACCATAATTAAGCCAACATATTCTCGAAGGTAATCCCTGAAATTGAACCATTTCCTGAGCTTTATAAAGCCAATTGTGGAGAGAGGTATTTTCTGGAAATAATTTAATTAATTCTTTGTCTGTTGTGTAAATATCTTCGGGATCTCCACTTAGTGCAATCCAACGAAATGGACCAGAACCCTCACAAAAAAGAGGTCTTATATAGGCGGGAACAAAGCCAGGAAAGTCAAAAGCATTATCTAAACCACCAAGACGAGCTCCTTCTCGCAGATTATTTCCATAATCAAAAACATGAGAACCTTCATTTTGTAATTGCAGCATAGCTTTTACGTGTACTGCCATTGTTTTATAACTTTCTTGGGAATATTTTTCAGGGTTATTTTTTCTTAAAGCTTCAGCAGAGACCATGTCATAACTTTTGGGAACATAACCGTTAAGAGGATCGTGAGCAGAGGTTTGATCAGTGACAAGATCGGGTTTGATTTTCTTTTCAATGATATAGTTAAAAAAGTCAGCAGCATTACCAACACAGGCAACAGACAGTGCCTTACCTTCATTTCTTGCTTTTTGAGCGATGGTTATGGCTTCATCAAAGCTTTTAGCAAAAATATCTAAATATTTTGTTTCAATTCTTTTTTGGATACGTTTTGGATCAATGTCACAACACAAGCAAACACCATTGGCCATTTTTACCGCTAGCGGCTGAGCTCCGCCCATTCCACCTAGTCCTGCAGTAAGAACAAGTTTATTCTTCAGGGTTGCATTTTCGCCAAAGTGCTTTCTGGCAGCAGCCACAAAAGTTTCATAAGTGCCT
>CALFYV010000002.1 GCA_937952395.1 uncultured Bacteriovoracaceae bacterium
ATGGCAACCGTTTGTTTTATTTGTCGCTAATGATTTTCGCTTAGAAACGGAATTGGCGCCGGCTTTTGAAAACAGCAGACAATATTTCAGCACGCGCAATACCGGTGTCGCCATGAAGATTTTCGATCGCCACCGGGTCGATGTTTTGGTGATTGATGAGTCGCTTTTTCAAGATAAAACTATCGATAGAAAATACCGCCAATATATTTTTGATCTCTATAAAAAGGCCATTGAAAGAAATCCAAAAATCATGACTTTGATTCTTTTTGACAAAAAGAACTCAGCTTTTGTGGAAGGTTTCAAGCGCAGAAGTGAAGTTTTTATTAAGCTGGATCGCAAGACGATCAATGTGAATCGTATGAAATACCTACTGCAGGTGTTCGCTCGCCAGACTTATAGAAGTGTGGTGGTCAATGATATACCAATTAATAGTGTTGTCAGTATTCCACTTTACACTCAAAAAGATGCTCATTCTGAAGTGGAGTTATTTTTGAAAGAAGGTGAATCATTTACTAAAGAGAAGCGTGAAATTCTTCATCAAATAGGGCTCAATAGAATTTTTGTAAAAAGTGAGCAGCTAAGTGAGATGCTTCACACCACTGAAATGTTCTTCTCAGAAGAATCCCATCTTATTCGTAAACGTTATAAAATGTTTTTGTCATATTTTCTTGATTGTACCCACGATGATAAAACTTATATAGGAAAACAATTATCTGAAATAGGTATGGATATTATTTTGCGCCTTGAAAAACTTATTGCAAAATTCCCCACTCCCTACGATGCTTTTTGTGAATTGCCATTTAGACGTTTTAGTGAACTCTCTCACGGACTCAATAGTGCCATTTACACTTTAATTTTAGGCCGTCACTGCTGTATTGATAATTTGGAAGAGCTGGCCTTCGCGGCTTTAGTTCATGATCATGGGAAGTTTGAAATTAATTTTACACCTGGAACTCATGGTCGTTTTTTTTCTTCCCTGATGGAAAACTTAGACTATAAGAAGCACCCTGAATATTGTTTAGAGCTTATTAAGCGCAAATGTATAAAACTTAATCGTGAAAGTATGAATGCGATCTTATGTCATCATGAAAACTTTGATGCTACTGGTTTTCCCCAAGGCATTGGTGGACGTGAACTGAGTTTAGAATCATCACTGATGAGCTTAGTTGATTTATATGATCATCTTAAAACAATTCATAAGTACAATACTCACGTGACAGCTGAGCAAGCATGGTATGCGCTTTTAGATGTGCATAAAAAATCATTATTGGGTGCCAAATTTAACCCAGAACTTATTGCCATGATCGACGAATTCTTCACCCAAAAATCCATGAAAAAATCAGCTTAAGGGTAGAGAGCAAAATCTTTTTTAAAATTTTTTAATTTTTTTTGTGATTGGTATGACAGAGTTAAAATCTCATTAAAATCTTTTCCTTCTTGAATCCAGTCCCAAATATTTTTATTACCGAGGTAACGGTCGGTCCAAGAATTTTTCTCTGTCGCCTTAAAACGCTCTTGAAATAAAATTTCAAACTTAGAGATAACTTCGATTAATATTTTAAAGCCATTGACCATTTTGAAATCTAAGTGCGAAACTTTGACCCCATGAGCTTTTTCTCCTTTGTAGGGCCCTCGTGTAACAAACCAATAGTAAGGAGTAAACTGAATATGAGGGGAAATAAGATTTAAATTTTGTGAGAGTAAGTGAGATTCTTCAAGAGTGATCCAAGGAGCTCCATAAACTAAAAAAGCATCGTGATTATCAATTCCTCTTCCTACCGATAAATTAAAACTCTCAAGACTACCCAAGATTGAATACATATAGGCATTCATAGGCGTCACCAGAGCAGGAGAAGGGGTGTTCCAAGGAATTTGCGTCTCTTCCCAGATCATATTCCTGTTCCAATTTTGCATTTTGACTAGATGAAGCTTAGAAGTAGAATTTGAAAAATTTTGAGTTTGAAGATAGTAAAGGGCCATTTCCGCTATGGTTAAACTATGACGGGTGGGAATTTCAAAAAAAGAAATGAAATGTCCCAATAGACTCTTATCCAAATTAAAACCTTCGACAGCTAAACCACCTAGAGGATTTGGCCTGTCTAAAATAAGCACATCCACATTATTTTCAAACGCTGCTTTTAAGGTTAGGGCCATGGTTGTATTAAAAGTATAAAAGCGCATTCCGACGTCTTGCAGGTCAATAATAATCACATCAATATTTTTTAATAGTTGGGCATTAGGGGAGCGCCTATCGCTCTTATACAGACTGTAATAAGGTATTCCCGTGATACTATCAACTCCGTCTTCAATCCAGTCATCTTGCAATTTTCTTAAGCCGTGCTCGGGAGTAAAAAGAACTTTTAACTTAAAACTCCTATCTTTATAAAGAATATCAACTAGGTGCTCGCCTTTTGAATTAAGCGAAGCTGGATGGGCCAGCGCAGCTATGGTTTTGTTCTGTAAATATTTTCTTAAAGTCTGATCACTCGTAAGCTTATCTATTCCTAGGATGACTTGGGCATAAAGTGGGAGAGTCAAAAATAATATGGTCAAGAATTTCATCAGAAACCTATTTGTTTACATGGGAAGCTATAATAAATAGAATATAGTTAAAACAATTATCTGAGAAGGTATTTATGAGTGAAGAAGAAAATGAGAAAAAAGAAGGCGGTATTGGTGATAAAGAAGTCTCAACAATCATGATTGGTGATGTGGATTGTTTTACTCCCAATATGACGGTCAGAGAATGTATTGAGATATTACTTAATAAAGGTATTAGTGGTGCTCCGCTAGTTAAAGAGAATACCAAGAAAGTAGTGGGTGTTGTTGGTCAAAAAGATTTAATTCAGTTTGCCGCTGTTGGTGGTATGGATAAGGCACTACTTGTTTTTATCAATAAAATAAAAAAAATCGATGAATTGATAGTGGCAGCTAAAACAGAAACCATCAAAGAAGTGATTATTAAGTTTTTAAAAAATCCAGTTCGTAGGCTTCTGGTTATTGATGATAAGGGTAATCTTGAAGGTATTATCACTCGCAGTCAGTTGCTTAAAATCTTTTTAGCGGATAATACTTAGAGCGGATAACTCAGATCAACAGAGATATCTCGTAATAATTCTTCCATTTTCTTGGCATAATTACGACTCATTTCATACTCTGCTTTTAAGAGTGCAAAGAGTTCTTTCGAATCATTGGCACTAGGATCAAACTTGGCATCAAAATCCAACTCATCAACGTAATAGCTTATCTCATCAGTAAGTGCCACGATTGCATATTGATGACCGGAATCAACCAGTTGCCTTTCGCTGAGTTTTTTTAAAATTTGATTGGCACTATAAAGTTCTTTAACATTAGTGATTGTGCGTAAATGTTCTTGTAAAAATTTTAAGATTTTATTTAAGAGAACTCTTCTATCTTCTGCTTTATTTTGAGGGTTGCGAACAACGGTAACGGCATGATCTAAGAGTTCTGATTGATAATCATGACATTCAAAACGATCGCGGATCAATTTCGTAGCTTTATTAATTTTAAAACCTTCAGGGGGATAGAAGGCCATATTGTACAAGTCAAATTTGCGGTAGCGATAGTTATGTATATCATTATTTTGAAACAAGAGTTTAAAAAATTTGTCTAGCTCTTCAGAACTCACCGGGAAATAAACTTTTTTGGTTTTAGGATTAATGACGATTTTTTGCACTATCACCGAACAATTTTTGCTTAAGTTGGCCAAGTCAGAATGAAAGCGCATGAGTTTTTCGTGATAACGGTAAATACTCTCTAATTCTTGGGCGTAAGGATCTTCTGCTTCTAAACCACGATCGATGGAGCTTTGCTTTTTTGTTTTCTTATAGGTTTTGTAGATAAAAAAATCTTCATTAGGTAGCCATATCAAAACAATGGTGATGAGCCCAAGCGCGATAATAATAAGTAAAGATTTATGGTAGTCTTTATGTTTCATTAATTTCTGGTCTCTTTAATTTCTTGGATGAGTTGAGTGAATTCTGATTTTAATTTTTCCGACGAATCAAAACGACGTCTGTGAATATCAACAAATGCAGAGAGCTCATCATTTCGTAGAGATTTAATCAGATCTTCGTCTGTATCACGAACAGTCCC
The DNA here is from genome assembly GCA_937952395.1 of uncultured Bacteriovoracaceae bacterium. Classification (GTDB taxonomy): domain Bacteria; phylum Bdellovibrionota; class Bacteriovoracia; order Bacteriovoracales; family Bacteriovoracaceae; genus CALFYV01. The sequence continues at coordinate 4,117 of CALFYV010000002.1, forward strand.
CATCAGTTCATTTTTTAAACGTTCAAGTTCAAATTGGTAGCGATTTTCAATAAGGTTATTTTCTGCAAATGCTTGCAAAATATTCACATAGGAAGCCATGTGAAACAGCGATTGAGGGTTGACACTGGCCTTCTCTATGTAATCTAACATGACTTTTTGATACTCATCTTTAAGTGAAGCAGAAACTTCATCTTCAGTTAAGTCATCAAGCATTTTTAAAAGTACTTCTTGTTCTACAAAAGGGTAGCATTGTTCACTGTCTTCTTGGCTTTCTACAAAGTTTTTCAGTTTATTTTCCGAAGGAGTTTTTTTGGCAATAAAAGAATTGAGCTTAAAAATTTCCTTACTGTAATTTGAATCTAAATAAGTTAAAAGAATTTTTTTAAGTAGCGCTGGATCAGAGGGTAACTCTTCAGTTTTTTCTTCACCAGGTAGTAAGCTTTCAATTTGCGCTCGGCACTTAGTTGTGCTGGTTTTGAGGCTTTGCTTGATTTCTTCAAACTCCTGATCTCGTTGCTCCATAGGAGTTGTGGTATCAATTTCACTGGGTTGATGAATAATTTTTTTTTCTTTATTTGAAACTAGAGACTTAAAAACTAAATCTCTGGCCTCTTGATTTTCTTTTACAATTTCATCATTTTCTTGATTTTCATTTTTTGGCCAAAACCAGTAAATGGCCAAGAGGATGACTGATATTAGTAAGAGAATTTTCGATTTCTTTTTCATAACGGCCAGTGTAAATCTTTCTATATGAGTAAGTTTAATAAATCAGATGAGTATCGTATAGTCTATAGTAGTGACGGTTCCCATTTAAATGAGAAAAAGCACAAGCACAATCCTCAAGAACAAGTCATTCCAGAGAAAACCGAACTCAAATTACGTCTTGAAAAAAGTGGTAGGGGTGGGAAAGTCGTGAGTGTCATTTATTCTTTACCGAATAATCCTGACTATTTTAAGCTGTTACTTAAAGATTTAAAGAACCATTGTGGTGTTGGTGGCACTTTCAAAGATAACCGTTTAGAACTTCAAGGGGATCAGAAAGCAAAAATTAAAGCTTTTTTAGAAAAGAAGGGCTTTAGAGTCAAACTTTCTGGTGCTTAAATTCACTCTAGTCAGATCTGTCGTAGCAATCTCTTGTTAGCTAGATTACAAATTCTATTACGTACAAAATCTCAAGCTACCCATCGTTACCGTTTAAAAGTGCGCGTTCAAGAGTCTTTTTTGGGAAAGACTCTTTTTTTACCCTCTTTCGCTCCCCCCGTTTCTTTTAGTAAACTATAGTCTATGAAAGGTATAAAAGCCCCGGATTTAAATACCGCCAACCAGCTTATTGCTCGCCAAAAACAACTGCTAGCAGGAT
>CALFYV010000003.1 GCA_937952395.1 uncultured Bacteriovoracaceae bacterium
ATATGGCCCAAAAACTCTCTCTACATCCCTTAGAAAAAGCCCTACAAAGTTTAAAAGATATCTTAAAACAACCAATCAATGAGTATATCAGAGATGGAGTCATCCAGCGCTTCGAATTTACCTTCGAGCTTTCATGGAAAACGATAAAGAGGTATTTCAAGGAAATTGGAAGAGATGATATCCCGGCGGGACCTAAACCGCTTATCAGAGAAGCTGGAAAAGAAGAGCTAATTGCAAACGTTGAAGAATGGTTAGATTTTTTAGAAAAAAGAAACATTTCGACTCATATCTATAATGATGCTCAGGCTGAACAAGTTTATAATAAAGCCAAAAACTTTCCACCGTTTGTTGAAGATTTAATTAAAAGGCTAAAAGATCGTGACGCTGCACTTAAGTAAAAACGACCAGGAAATTATCAATACGATATTACAAAAATATAGAAACAATTTTGAATTTTTTGCTTTTGGAAGTCGAGTTAAAGGCAATCATAAAAAATACTCCGACCTTGATCTCGCCGTAATAGATCTTAAGAAAACGGGTCTCACAAAATTACAAAATGAATTTGATGATTCAAATCTCAGTATAACAGTTGATATTGTAGATCTAGATACAATATCAGAAGACTTCAAAAAACTTATTGAAGATGAAAAAATTGCAATTTAGTCTCAAATTTAATTATGCCTTAAGATAAAGTTCGCGAGCTCTTTTTTCCTAGTTATAATTGGCAAATGCCCTGAGTCAAGCTCTAAAGAACTTTTAAAAGCAAATTGTTTGGTGATTTTCTTCTGTGACTCCAGAGCGATAACAAGATCTCTCTGAGTGAAAACATAATACTTATCAACCTTATGCCACTTTTCGAAGTCATAATTAACCACACCCTCAGCAATAAGAGATGGTTCACTTGTAGCGCTCTCAAGAATAATTTTTCTTTCTTGGTTATCAGCGTCTTGAGCAAATGCGTTTAATAGTTTTTCTTGGCCAGAGATAACCAAGGCACTCTTTTCTTCATCGTAAGAAATGCCTGAAAAATAATGTTTTTCATCTTCTTTAGATAAAAGTTTAAATGGCTTCTCTCCTGGTTTTGGAATAACGGCAGCAATATAAAAAATTGATTTAACATCTATATTAGGACACAAACCTAGGGAGTGATTAACAACGGCTCCTCCTTGGCTATGGGCAATGAAAATATAGCTCTTATTATGATTACTCATGAGTTTTTGACACAGATTTTTAGATACCACGTCAAGAGTAATTTTATCGAAAGGTAAGTTAGTTTCTGTACTATCTACAAGTATGATATCTTTTACATTTAATTCACCTATCAATCCATGCCAAACTGAAGACTTAAAATTTGCACCACTTGCAAAAACATACATAATCTCGAGATCGTTGTTTTTTCTACAAGAAGATAAAATTATCATTAATGAAAAAATGGCTAAAATCGTCGCTTTCACTCTTGCCCCCCTTAGTAATACAAACACACTTAAATCTAGTTGAGATTTTTACATTCGAATACGGAAAATATTCTAAAAACTTTATCATTCAAACTAACAAGCTGTATTGTCCATTCATTGACTCTTTGAACATCCCCATTTATACATTTATCTTCTGCACTGTTTTGAGCTCTTGTCATTGCGCTTTGTATGGACTGACTAGCCAAATCTTTGTAAAGGGTTACTCCTGTAATAAGCTTTGTCCCAATTGTATTTTTATCAATACAAACTCTATCTCCGTAAAAGTAATAACACACCTTGTCCGAATCGGCGTACACACTTGTAGTTAAAAAAACTGCCATTATCAATAATTTTTTCATTTACGACCTCCGTTATCTCTAATTATTCATGATTTTCTAATCTTAAAAGTATTTTAGTAATAAATATAATTAATTTTTTTCTATTCTGTGATAGGCTAAAGCCTATGATACCAACAGAGACAGAACTTAACCGTTTTGAGAAGCTTTACCTTATAAAACATTTCTCAAATACTGCTATTAATATAGGAATTACTCAACCAACTTTGACCCAAAGTATTGCAAAGTTAGAAGACAAGCTAAGCGTTATACTTTTTTATAGAACAAAACAGGGTTGTATTCCTACCAAGGCTGCTGATATCTTTTATGAGAAAACTCTTCAATATAAATCTTTTTGGCATGAAACAAAACGAGATATTGGCCAGCTTGATAGTCAATTCTCTGGTTCTTATCGGCTTGGCTGTCACCAAAGTGTAGGTAGCTACATTCTTCCAGGCTTCCTGGAGGAGATTTACAAAGTTGCTCCTGGTATTCACTTGAAACTTGAACATGCCTTATCAAGAGAGATTACTGAAAAAATCATTTCTTATAAACTCGACTTTGGTTTTGTTGTTAATCCCGTTAAACATCCAGATCTTGTGCATATAAAATTAGGTAATGATAAAGTCTGCTTTTGGAAAAACAATAAAAAATTAAGTAACAGGACCATTTTTGCAGATTTAAATCTCATCCAATCGCAAACATTGCTTTCAAAAAAAACACTAAATAAATTTAAAGATTGGAAAATTATTGAAACAAGCAGTCTTGAACTCATACGCACTCTAACTTCAAAAGGAAATGGTATTGGAATTTTGCCAGAAAGATTGGCGAAAGCAGAAGGATATTCTTTGAAATTATTTGATAGTAATCTTCCCTTTTTTAATGATGAAATATATCTGGTTTTTAGAGTCGATGCCTTAAAAAGCTTACAAAGGCAAATTATTATTGATTCTGCAAAATTGAGCTTAAAAGCATTTTAAAACTCACCTGGCTGTAGCAACCTAAGTCTTTACCTAAATTCTTTATCTGACTTCGAGAAATCACTTTTTTCATGTTACTATATTCTATCATTGCTTTAAAAAATGTAAAAAAAACATCTCTAAACATTTGAAATTTCATAAATATATTGTTTTATTACTTTAAAAATTGTTTTTTTTAAAGTAAATGATAAATTCTCATTTTTAGGAGGCTACTACTCTGCACATGCATCAAATATTTTCAGAGGTAAAGATATCAACGAACAGCCTTTGATTTTTATTAAGTTTTTCCTTCGTAAAAAGAAGTCTATCCTGAACTTGCAACTGGCTTCAAAGTATTTCAAAAAAAAATTTCAAAGACTTTATATCAAAACAAGATCTTTAAAAATTTTGTCATAAATGAAGCGAACTTTTATCAATTAATGTCATATATGATTGAAGCATTGTGAAGCTAACAAAATGAAAGAATTTGCTCATTTTGTGTCACTAAATTGTTCCATTTTCCCCATATAAATATTACTGATCGCGTTGAGAGCTTCAAGCATTTACTATATAAAAATATCATTTTAAAAAAGGTAGTCATCATGAATCAAACATTAATACTTCTATGCTCTCTATTGAAAAGTTGACTGCATTCAGGAATCTCGTAACCAAACAACTTGTTATCAAAAAAGCTCTAGAAGATATCCAAAAAACCTACCTAAAAGCTTATCCTGATTTAAATGAATATTTGCTTTAGAGAGAGCAAGAACTAAGAGCCAGTATCGTGTATGGAAAGTTATAAAAAAAATCAAGAAGTCTTTTGGAAATGGATGGGGGGTGAAGTCGATGGCAAAGTCATTGATATTTTTTTTGAACCCATAACACTTGAAATAAAAGGCAAGCTTATCAAGAGAAATGGTAGCGTTGAAAAACCGGCCTATCTTGTTCAGTCAGAAGCTGGAAACTTTGCTCTTAAGCTTCATACCGAACTGAATTCAAGGTAAGCATCTTCACGAGATAATCTCTTTAATATTAAGAATAATATCTGCACTCATCACAATTTCTTCATTAGCATTATAAACATCAACGTGGGTGCTCATGTCTCCTGGCTGATAGTCACCTGGACTGGCATTACATATCGCTCTGAGATCGCCCTTTGCTTTCTTCTTGTACTCAACCGTCATGCCTTTTGGGATGTACATAAGTCCTTTAGGAATAGAGGCTTCTGTCGTCATGGCCATGGCCATTTCGCATAAATTGCAAAGTGCGATAGCATGAATCGTATTGAGATGATTATGAACACATCTCCTGTCTTTCATGGTAATAACGCTGTGACCTTCTTGAAGCTCCAGCACATAAGGCTTTATGCTTTTAAAATAGGGGAGTTTTAAGCAAACTAGATAGGTAAAAAAATTTTTACCAAAAGGTATTTTCTCAAGCTTTTGATAGATTTCAAGCGTCGTCATTTGTTCATTATATACTGCAAAATATCTATTTAGCGTTGTCGCATCGCTTCTGGTTTTGTATATATAACTTAAAAACCTCCTGGAGAAAGATTATGAGAGTTCTAATGACATTAACTAGCCTTATGTTCTGTGCAGTTTTTGCAAATGACATTGTTCAGATTCAAGTGGGAAAAAGAGATAAAGCCTATTCAACCAATGAATTAAAAGAGCGTATTTGGAGATTAGAGAGCGCTGTTTTTCAATTGCAGCAAAAAATTATAGCGATAGAGAATGGGGGAAATACAAATTCTAGTGGTGATACCTGGGTATGCACTATTGATGGATTTAAAACTAAATATTCGGCAACGGGAGGCTCAATGGCAGTAGCTAAATCGAGGGCCATCAATGAGTGCAATATGAAAGAGACTAACTCGATACACTGTGGCACTCCAAAATGTGAACAATAAAAATCTGATTAAACTCCTCAAACGAAAAAAACTTTGAAGATAAGAAGTTTTCGGTTACATTTTTAACAAATCATTTTATGAAAAGTATTATTTTTGTATTTTTGTTCGCATCGTTACTCGCTCACGCTCAAAAATCTACTAATCTCTTGGATGGCGATCATTTTGACTTAGAAATCGGTCCTGGCTATACAGCCGGTGTTAATATCCGTTATGAACCAATAGATCCAACTGATCCAGATGATGATGGGGGTAATGGCTACAGCGGATTTTGGCCTTTATACTACTTAAGAATACCTTTGTTAACTTTTACCAATGTGGTGGATGCTGCTGACTTTCTCGTTAGTGATGGTTTTAAACTAGGGATCATCACGACTATTGCTGGAGATGATTATGCTGAGGGTGGACTGGATGATCGTGATAAATCCTTATTTATGGGATGATTTATTGGTTATGGCATTTTAAATGCTTGGGGTTATGCCGACACTTCAGCTAAAAGCCATGGCGCCATTTATGGTGTGGCCTTGGCCCCCAGTCTTTATAAGTCAGGAAAAAATCGCTTAACCTTGGTTTTTAAAGCTGAACACTTAAACCGTCCCTACATGGAATATTATTATGGAGTGACCGCTCAAGAGACAGCTGTTTCTTCGAT
>CALFYV010000004.1 GCA_937952395.1 uncultured Bacteriovoracaceae bacterium
ATGCACATTGGGAATTAGGTTTTTGACAATATTCATGGCAGTTAAAATAGGAACACTTGAGTTTAATAAAGTAGCTAATGTGGAGCAAAAACGGGCCACATTAATCATTTTTATTAAATTACCAATCACGGGTAGTTTTAGTAGTAATGAATGCCAATGGGCCATGCCATCTTTAGTTTTTATATACTTGCTAAATAAATACCAGCCCCCGGCAAAGACGAAAGGAATGAGAAACCAATATTCTTGCATAAAATTAGAAAACTCGATACATAGTTTTGTTTGTAGAGGTAATTCCTTTTTCATGGCCACGAATATTTTTGCAATTTTAGGGATGACAAAGATAAAAATAACATTCATCATAATGAAACCAAACGCTGCCATAATCACAGGATAAGTCATGGCCCCTGAAATCTTATTTTTAAGTTTTACTTGGGCCTCTGTAAATTCAGCTAAGCGGACTAAAACAATATCTAAAGTTCCTGAAGCTTCTCCGGCTTCTACCATGTTGACATAAACATTATCGAAAGTTTTAGGGTGCTCGCTCAAGGCTTTTGCTAAAGAGGAACCTTCATTAACTTTTTGTTTTAATTCAGAAAGAATAATTTTAAGTTTTGGATTATCAACTTGATCAACTAAAGCGTTGAGTGCTTCAACGATCTGAATTCTGGCCTTGACTAAAGTGGAGAGCTGCCTGGTCATCAGTGAAAGGTCATTGACAGAAATTTTGTTAGTAAGGTTTGAGATGACACTGGTATCAGACCCTTTACCTTTAGACGTCTGCTCTTTGATTTCAATCAACATAATACCCATTGTTTTGAGTTTCTGTTTGGCTTGAATCAACGACTCTGTAGTCAGAGAAGATTTGACCTCACGTCCAGTTCTATCCATTCCTTTGTAAGCGTAAATAGGCATAATTAGTTATCGTAGTTTTCTTCGCTATTAATTGCTCTTAGCATTTCCTCTACTGAAGTAATGCCACTAAAAATTTTACTTAAAGCATCTTGGCGTAAAGTGATCATACCATTTTTAATCGCTGTCTTTTTGACAGCTGAGGCGTCAGCTTGCCTAAGTATTAATGAGCGAATACTGTCGTCAATCATTAATAATTCTGCAGCACATGTTCGTCCTGAGTATCCGGTGTCTGAACAATGAGGACAACCCTTTGGTTTAAAAACAGTGGCTCCAGCTGGAATCTTCTCCACGCCTAAAATATTTTTTTCATAATCAGTTAATTGGTGAGGTTGTTTACATTCATCACACAAAACACGAATGAGTCTTTGCGCCAAAACAGCAACAAGTGATGAAGCAATAAGAAAAGGCTGAACTCCCATATCAATCAGTCTTGTTGGGGCCGATGAAGCGTCATTAGTATGGAGCGTAGAGAGAACAAAGTGACCTGTTAAGGAAGCGTTAATGGCCATCTCTGCTGTTTCTTGATCTCTGGTCTCTCCCACCATAACGATATCTGGATTTTGGCGCAAGATTGAACGTAAGGCGATAGCAAAAGAGAGATCAATTTTATGATTCACTTGTATTTGTGAAATACCGGCAAGTTCATATTCCACAGGATCTTCCACTGTTATAATCATTTTATCTGCTGTATTCATTCTTTCTAAAATAGCAAATAGGGTTGTCGTTTTACCGTGGCCTGTAGGTCCTCTTACGTAAAGAACTCCGTGTTTTCGATTAGATAATTCTTTTAAATTTTCTAAGACTTGCCCATGAAAGCCTAGCTTACCTAATTCTAAAACAGTATTAGTTTTCTCTAGAACCCTCATGACGATTCGCTCTCCATTCTGTACAGGTGTAGTACTCAAACGAATATCAATATCTTTTCCGGCAATTTTAATTTTAATACGACCATCTTGAGGTAAACGCTTTTCGGCAATATCCAATTTGGCCATAACTTTAATACGTGAAGAGACCGCGGCATGGGTTCTTTTTGGTTGTCTTAATACTTCCTGCATAACGCCATTGATACGGAAACGATAAATAGTGTCTTTTTCGTAAGGCTCGATATGAATATCAGAAGCCTTTTCTTTAACAGCTCTAAAAATAATAGAGTTAACAAATCGAATAACCGGAGCGTCGTCAGTCGCATCAAGAATATCAATCGGGCCATCAAGGTCAATGGCATCTTCTGAAAATTCATCTTCAATTGAGTCAACTAGATTTCTGTTCGCTTTTTCATAGACACGGTTGATAGCATCTTGAATTTTTAATGGGGTAGTTACAATAACATTAATATCTTTGCGAAAAATTCCATGTAAATCATTAATCACATTGAAATTAAATGGGTCACTCATAGCAATGGTGACACTAAAGTCTGTTTCCAGAGTGGGAATGAACTCATGATGTTTAGCATAGTTAATAGGTAGGTCTTTAACTATGTTGGGATCAATTTCATCAATTTTAATGTCATTTACATAAGGAATTTCTACCTGATGGCAAACAACTTTGATGATATCGTGAGGAGCGATAAAATTATTTTTTAGTAAAATTTCCCCAAGCAGTTGACCTTCTTCTTTTTGAATTTTGAGTGCTTCGTCTAGTTGATTTTGAGTCAAAGCCGTAAATTTAAGTAATAACTGCCCAATCCGATCCTTTTGAGATTCAACTTTTTGCATTAAATGATCAGAGATCTTCATCATGCTATTGTTCTCCCAGATTATTAATGGCAGGACTTTCTAGTTCATCCTCATCAATAATATTTGATTGCTCAGTATTTTCAAAAAATTCTTCAGCCGCTGGTTCTTCGGGTTGGTTAAGATTATCTATATCATCCTCCATCGGATTTCCACCTGACTTAATACCCTGGCTATCATTTTCTTGTCGGTATTTAGCAGAAGAAGAAAGATTATAAAGTGGTCCTTTCTCTTGTTGCTCAAGTTTCTTATCCACATCTGTAAGAAGTTCTTCAAATGGGTCTTCTCCAACTAGGATCTGTTTAATATCTTTGCCTCGCCTTGAAATTTGCTCACGAGTGTTAGTTGCAGCGGTATCTTCATAGCTAGCTAAAATTTTAGGAGTAATAAAGAAAAGTAAATTAACTTTATTAATAGTTCTGGATTTTTGTTTAAATAACCAACCTAAAACAGGAATATCTCCTAGTAGCGGAACTTTTGTAATTGTTTCAGTGGTTTTATCTCGCATGAAACCACCCATAGCAATAGTATCTTGATCGCGGATAACAACTTCAGTCACAGCGCTTCGGGTAGTTGTCGAAACCCCTCCGGCAGCGTTGTTAGAAGCTCTCTCAACTGAAGCAAAATCATCAATCCTTTGATCGATCTTGAGTTTTACGAAGCGTGTGACCTTATTAATTTGCGGTGTAATTTTTAAGGTTAACGAAACTTTCTGTTGAGAAAAACTCTGGCTAGCAGCTCCGTTAGAAGTTGTAGTCTGAGTGATAGGAACAGTCTCACCAACTTCAAAGCTTGCTTCTGTATTATCGAGTGCTAAAATTTGAGGAGTTGCTAGAACATTGGTTTTCGAATTACTTGAAAGAAGTTTTAAAAGCATAGAGACTGAGTTAACGTTAGCGGTTCCTCCACCTGGTAATGCGAAAGACTGAACTCCACCAATACCAACTCCGGCAAAAAAGCCTGAGA
>CALFYV010000005.1 GCA_937952395.1 uncultured Bacteriovoracaceae bacterium
CATGACATTTTTTATACTTCTTGCCTGAACCACAAGGACAAGCGTCATTTCTTCCGACTTTAGGTAAATCTCTTTTTACTGTTGCTGCATTCAGATCAGCTGCCTGAGCTGCATTGGCCTGGCGACTGGCGGCTAGCCTTGCTTCTAGTTCAGCTTTTTGTTGTTTTTTAATGGCCTCAACTTCTTCTTCTGTGTAGAGCTTCACTTCAAAAAGTGTCTGTACCACTGCGTGTTTGATTTGCACTTTCATTTGTTCGTATATATCAAAAGCTTCGCGTTTGTATTCAACCAGAGGATCTTTTTGACCGTAAGACCTCAGCCCAATACCTTCCTTCAGGTGGTCCATATTTAACAGGTGATCTTTCCAATGAGAATCAAAAGTTGAAAGTAAAATTTCACGTATAGTAATTTTGACTTGATGAGGATCATATTGAGCAAATTTTTTCTCAATTAAAGCTTTAGCAGTTTGTGAGAAATACTCAAATACGGAACCTTGGGTTTTTTCCATGCATTCATTCAAGCTAATTTTATAATCAGTATGAAAAACATTTTGAAAACCACTTTCCATTTCGGCCCAAGGCCAATCCGCTAAGCTTACTTTACGTACAGGCCGGTATTGGTTTTCTAAATTGGCCGCTACATCTTCTATCATTTCATGAATAAAATCCAGATTACCTTCATCATTAAGAATTTCTCTTCTGATTTTATAAATAACTTTTCGTTGTTCGTTCATAACATTATCAAAATCCAAGAGGTGCTTGCGGATTTCAAAATTATGGCCTTCAACTCGTTTTTGTGCTTTAGCGATAGCATTTGAAATCATTTTATGTTCAATAGGCTCCTCATCGTTCATGCCCAGTTTAGTCATAAAGCCACGGATGCGATCAGAACCAAAAATACGCATCAGATCATCTTCAAGTGAGAGAAAAAATTTACTTTTCCCCGGATCACCTTGACGACCAGAACGACCACGCAACTGATTATCAATTCGTCGTGATTCGTGTCTTTCTGTTCCTATAATACAAAGTCCACCTAACTTTTTTGTTTCAGCTGAGAGTTTAATATCTGTTCCTCGACCGGCCATATTGGTAGCGATAGTGACTGAACCTTTTTCGCCGGCAGCTGCAACAATCTGGGCCTCTCGCTCGTGTTGCTTGGCATTTAAAACTTCATGATGAACTTTGGCCTTGGTTAAATATTTAGATAAAATTTCCGAGCTATCAATGGAAATAGTTCCTACTAAAACGGGCTGACCTTTTTTATTAAGATCAGTAATCATCTCAGCCACTGCTTTGTATTTAGCATCTTTAGAGGCGTAAACGACATCAGGCTGATCATCTCTTATCATGGGTAGATTGGTAGGAACGACAATAACGTCTAAGTTATAAATTTTGGAAAACTCTTCGGCTTCTGTGTCAGCTGTTCCTGTCATCCCTGAGAGTTTGTTATAAAGTCTAAAATAATTTTGAAAAGTAATTGAAGCCAGAGTTTGGTTTTCGTTTTTAAGTTTCACACCTTCTTTAGCTTCAACAGCTTGGTGTAATCCATCTGACCAGCGGGAGCCTTCTTTTAAGCGACCAGTGAATTCATCAACGATGATAACTCTGCCTTCTTTCACCACATAATCAACATCGGCTACAAAGAGTGTATGAGCTTTCAGAGCTTGGTTAACAGCGTGAAGTAGGTCAATATTTTTAACATCATAAAGATTATCAATTTTTAAGAATTCTTGGATTTTAATAACACCTTCATCGGTTAAGACGGAGCTGCGGGATTTTTCGTCAACAGTGTAATGGGTATTTTTGGTCAGAGTTGGGATAACGCGATTAACATATTCATAAATTTTAGTATCGCCTTCACTGGGGCCAGAAATTAAGAGGGGAGTTCGCGCTTCATCGATAAGAATTGAGTCGACCTCATCCACAATACAATAATTATGATCGCGCTGAACATAATCATCTAAATCAAATTTCATATTGTCACGTATATAATCAAATTCAAATTCATTTTTCATTCCGTAGGTGATGTCAGCGTTATAAGATTTTTTTCGCTCGCTATCGTCCATATCAGCAATGATACAACCAACGCTCAAACCCAACCAATTATAAAGCACTCCCATTTCATCAGCATCACGTTGTGCTAGGTAATCGTTAACTGTTACCAGGTGACAGCCGAGGCCTGTAAGTCCATTTAGGTACAGGGCAAGAGTAGAGGTGAGAGTTTTTCCTTCTCCGGTTTTCATTTCAGCAATGATACCTCTATGAAGAACGACGCCTCCAATAATTTGCACATCGAAATGGCGCATTTTTAGAACTCGAACAGAGGCTTC
>CALFYV010000006.1 GCA_937952395.1 uncultured Bacteriovoracaceae bacterium
TAGTACAATCGGAAGAACGAGTAGAATCGCCCCCACCCAATAAGCACTGATAGATCCGTACTCCCAATAGACAAGGCTGGCGACCAAGGGTCCAAAAACTCTGGCCAATGCTCCCAGAGATCTGAAAATTCCTAAGCTCTGTCCTTGCAAATCTTTTGGCGTGTAGAGCGAGACCAAAGAAGTTAATGTGGGGATGACCATCGCTGAACCAAAAGCTAGAAAGAAAAGCCCAATATAAAATAAAGCTGTGGCTTGAGCGTAGGCCAAGCAAAGAAGACCGGGAATAATGAGAATGAGACCTTGAAAGGCCATCTTCTATTCTACTACTTGATTGGCCTTACGGCTGACATATCAACCTTAGGCAAGAGAAATGATTAAGCCGATAAAGACAAACATAAAACCATTTTGCATTGAGGTGTAGCTAAGCCTTTCAACCGCCAAAAAAGTCAAGGTAAACTCCATACCTGAGAAAGCAAATATAAAAAAGAAATAAGAGAGATTAGTTAAATTGGTTTCTCTAATGGGAAGTGGCTTAAAAAGTTTAAGAGGGTTAGATGACCTTTTCATTAATTTTTGCTCAGGGGTGGCTTGAGGCAAAGTTTCTTTTAATTTAAAAATAAGCAGATAAATATTCACCAGTGTTAAAATGGCTGCAAGGGCAGCTGCTAACGAAAAAGGGTTGATTCCTAAATTAGCAAACTCAGGATAAATTTCATTTAAATGAAATTGTCCAAGGATTCCTCCCATGGCAGGTCCCAAGATAAAACCTAGCGCAAAAGCGATTCCTACGAAGGCCATACCTTTGGATCGATTTTTTTCAGTAGTGACATCGGCAACAACAGCCGAAGCAGTGGAAATACTTCCCCCCATCAGTCCGCCAATTAAGCGACCCAAGATAAGGATGGTGAAGTTACCGGCAAAAAACCAAATAATATAACTCATGAGCATCCCTATCATGGTAAAAACAAGAATCGGCTTGCGGCCAAACTTATCAGAGAGACTGCCCCAAAAAGGAGCGGCGACAAATTGCAAGAGTGAATAAAGCGCGCCAAGTGCTCCTCCGAAAAGAACAATGGGGCTCATCCCAACCTTACCACCTAAAACAGTGACATATTCAATAGTGCTTAAGATGGCCTTTAAAAAGAAGTTTTCAGAATCAACGGCTAAGTAATACTTGGCCAGGGCGGGAAAAACTGGGAAGATAATCGAGAAGCCCACGATGTCCAAAAAAATAGTTAAGAAAATAATTTTGATAATGGATTTTGCTTCAGAACTTAATGGAGGACTTACTTCAACTTGCTTTGGTATTTCATTCATAATCTCATCCTTGTCTACTTTATAATAAAGTTTCTCTCGCTCTTCACTGCCTTGATTGACATGAGCATTCATTAAGCCCGCAAAATCCTGAACCCATCTATCATCAACATTTAAGCATGGAATATGATAAATCTCTCCGCCTACTTCAGCAATAGCATGCTTAAGTTCATAGCCTATTTCATCTGTTGTCTCTAAACAATCAACGGTGAAACTGGGGCAATAGACAGCAATTTTCTTTCGACCTTTTGCCACTAACTCATTGGCCACATCTTCACAATCTGGACCTAACCATTGCTCTCTTCCAAAACGCGATTGAAAACAAAAATGAATTTTATCTTTTGGAAAATCAACTTGGGCAATGATAAGTTTAAAAGTTTCAAAGCAATGCTGATAATAGATATCATTTTTTTGCAAAACACGTCGTAGAGGAATCCCGTGAAAAGAAATAAGGAGTTCATCTACCTGGTTTTGTCTCAGGTGCTCGTTGACTAAACGGGCACTATTATCAATAAAAGCGCGAGAAGTATGAAAAGAATTAAGCACCGTAATGCTAGGTATGTTAACACGACCCTCGAGTGAACGGGCAATACCATCGTAGACCGAGGCTATTGTACTTTCTGAATACTGAGGAAATTGAGGAATAACTAAAACATTATTCACTCGTTGATTAGGGTCTTGTTTTTCCCACGCATCTAAAATATCGGGGACTCTGGGTCTAGAGAGTAAGAAACAATAATTAAGTTCAATATTTTTATCAGCATATTTCTCTAGAGCTGCTGTGAATTTTTTGGTGTACTCAATCAAGGGAAAACTTTTACCATCCCAAATCCTGGCGTATTTCTCACCAGAGCTCTTTGGCCTAAAAGGCAGTACGAAAAGATTCAAAATAATTTTCCAAAGCCAAGGTGTAGTGTCCACTACTCTGGGGTCACCCAAAAATTCCTTGAGGTAGGCCCTCACATCTCTAGTACTGGGAGATTTAGGAGAACCTAGTTGGGCAATAATGACCTTAGTTTTGTTAAAAAGAGCAGACGACATAGTTTTTTATCTTTTGCTTTGCGTTGATTATTGACTCTATGGTAGAATTTAACAAAGATAAGCTTAAAAGAATAGTCAACAAATTCTAGATAAGGAGAAGATTCATGTTTGGTTTAGGTTTAGGAGAAATTCTCATCGTCGGTGCAGTCATTCTTCTTCTGTTTGGAGCAAAAAGGCTACCCGCTCTGGGCAAATCTTTGGGTTCGGCCATCACTCAATTTAAAAAAGGTATGAACGAAAAAGACAAGGATGATGATAACAATTCAAATCCTAGCTAAGTTTTTTTACCACTTCTAAAACGAGAGACTTTCCACTGGTTATTTTAGGAATCATTTCAAAGCACTCATAAACTAAATCTTCATAATTTTTATCTATGCCTTTGTTGCTTAAAAGTTTTTGAACGTAGCGTACGCTGCGATCGATGAGTTTATAATTTGAGGGCTTTACCCAAGTCATAATATTATCGCTATAACGTCCAAGACGTCCCATGACTAGAGTCGAATGCGCATTAAATAGCATTTTAATGACCAAATGGAGTGCCAAAAGACTTTGTCCCTCATAAGAGAAATGAGCCTTGGCCTGATTAAGTTCACAATGAAGATTATTAGCTTTTGCATTGATTTTAAACAAGCTTTGTTTCTTGGAAATTCTCCGGGCCCGCTCATTTTTTGATTTAGAACTGATATCAAAACCATAAATACGTTCAAGTCCAATCTGTCCTTCAAATTCTTGCCAATCAAGAACTCGAGGTCTTCTTCCTAGTAAGGCACTCCAGGCTTCTGCGGCAGATTTTGTATCACTTAAACTCAAGTAACTTAAACTCACGGGTGAATCCTCATCTAAATCATTCTCATAAGGGGTGAGATTAAAAGTAGGTGAACGTTCAGTAGTATCAGTGAGAATAGAGATACCCAAATTAGAAGTTGTCTCATATAAGACATTTTGGCCAGCAAGGTAGA
>CALFYV010000007.1 GCA_937952395.1 uncultured Bacteriovoracaceae bacterium
CTGCTATCTCAGGCTTTTTAGTCATAGGTTCCTTGGTACTTTTAGCCACTAAAGGTTTGAATTACGGTGTCGATTTTAGAGGAGGAGCAGAGATTCAGATGAAGTTTAAAACTGCCGTTGAGCTGGAGCAAATACGTACAGCTAAAGAGAAAAAAAAAGTCAGTTCCTCTTCTGTACAAAGTATTGGGGATAAATCTCAATATGAGTTTTTGATCAAAGTTCAAGCTGATGAAAATAATATCAACCAAGTTACAGACAATATTACAGAAATTTTAAACAAAAGTTTTTCAAAGGAAGGTTTTGAAATTAGAAAAACCGATATCGTAGGTCCCAAAGCAGGGGAGCAATTACGTATTTCTGGATTTCAGGCGATGCTTTATGCGCTTATTGGAATCATGATTTATATCGGACTTAGGTTTGATTTCAAATACTCACCGGGAGCGATCATTGCAACTATGCATGACGTAATCATTATTTTGGGTATTTTTTGCTTAACCAATTCCGAATTTAGTCTTCAGATTGTAGGAGCTATTTTGGCAGTAATCGGATATTCCGTTAACGATACCGTTGTTGTTTATGACAGAGTTCGTGAAAATGAAGAGAAAGATAATCAAATGAATCTTAGAGATAATATCAACGCTGCTCTAAATCAAACTCTAACCAGAACAACACTGACATCATTTACGACTTTATTTGTTTCTTTGGCCATGTTCTTTTTTGGTGGCGGAATCATCCATGATTTCTTTTTTGCTATCTCGCTTGGAGTGATTGTTGGAACTTATTCGTCCATATTTGTGGCTGCTCCTATAACCATATTATTTGATAAATTAAAAACAGCTGCTTAAGAGGGATTTGAACCATGAGGGTTCTTTTACTTTGTTTTTTCTTGATTCCGGTTTATTCACAAGAAGGTGACGTGGATGAACTGAATGCTCATCGTAATCAATATAATCAAACTATTAGTGAAATACAGCAAGATATGCAAACTGATCTTGCTCCTCATCAGGCAGCTCCAAATGATGAGTATATTGCTGTCCCAGAACAAGGAAATCAGGAACAAGGCGGCGGACAACTTGAGAGTTTAAGAAAAAAATATATACCTGAGATAGAAAAAAATCCTCTGGCCAATAAATCAAAAGAAGAAGTCCAAGAAATTATTTTAACTAAGGCCCAAGGTTCAGCTTGGGAAACAATTTTTACCAATAATCCAAGGATTCTAGCTTTTGTCGTTGATTTTTTACAGCACGATACCGCTTTTATTTATTTTTCAAGTATAATTGCCAAGCCAGATAAACTAAGAAAATATTTTTACTGTTTTATTATTGTCTTTCTTATTTCTATGTACTGGAATTATAAACTACCAAAAAATGTTTCTTTCTTTAAAAAAGTAAGCCGCAAATTGGTTTTTTCTTTGAGTGCTTTAACCATTAATCTGCTTTCATTTTATATGATTTTTAAAGAGGAATTAACTCCGACTTTGAAATTATTTTCTCAACATTTTTTTTAAATTATTCACTGACAGGAACACAAGCAAATTTCTTATCATGTGGAATCAATGTAGGATTGAACGTTCCTGAGCTGCCATTAGTGCTAGCAAGCTGACTCGGATGCCTAACTGTATAAAGTCTTTGATCTGAGTTTTGTACAAAAGGTGAGGCGGTATTGGGTGGCCAATAAAAATGCAATGTTTTTGTCCCTTCGTTAACAGATGTTGGAGCGATCGCCACTTGGTTTTCAAAATAAAACCAAATTTGCTTAAGTAAAGTGCCTTTAATCAAAATATAATCATCAGGAGCTACAACCACTGTGCCATCGATGGTGGTAGATTCTGGTTGTTTAACTCCAAGGTACAAACCTTCTGTATCAACACCAACAACATCTTTCATAGCGCGGATAACACTAGCAGAACTTGGATTAATATAATCAGAGTACTTGGGGCAAAAAGATTTATTGGTACTAGGATTTATAAAAGGGGCCATGATAAAACCGAGAATAGGTTGTTGAGTTGAACTCGTACTACTGCCACTCCCAGAATCTAAGCTTGAAGGAAAATTTAACCAATTAAGTTTATCAAAAACAGTAAAATTAAGTCCCGCTGAATCTCCATCAGCTTTAATGATGGTATCTAGCGTGTCGTGAATATCAATCTTACCGTTAACCGCACCAGTAGTGGGGTCAGGTTTGATGTCGTAAAAACGAGAATCCAGTGAACTCCAGATCCCGAAAGCATTAGGCATTAAACCTAAGCGTGGATACATGGCGGAATCATTAGCTCCATAGAGAGCAATATCATGGCAAAAAACATTTTGTGTTCCTGGAGGAATGATAGGTGGTTCATTAGAGCTGACATAGTAGAGGTGAATTTTAAATCCTGTTTCATAAAAAATAGTTCCACTTGTGTCATCCACACTAGCAGTTCTAGTGATGCAATAATAATTATTAACCGGATCAATTTTTAAGGGGGCCAATGTTTCGGGATCTTCTAGACCTGAGATTCTTCTAAACTGCACAAAATCGGATTTCGATCCGTTACAGCTTTCTTCTAAGTGGGCCAGATATGTTTTATCAAATTCAACAGCAGGGGTGAAAACGACTTCAAATTTTTTACTACCAGTTACAAGTTTAGCAGCATCTAAATCCAACTCACCACCGTTGCCGTCTGAATCGCTGAAAACAAATTTACATGTGGAATTTGCACAAGAGCCCGTTCCATCGGCTCCAGCTAGAGTTGAATTACACCAGTTTTTTAAATCTCCCAGTTCTGTATTGAGAGTGATCTCTTCACCTAATTCTACACTCATATAAAGCCTGGTTTGATCAACAACAGTTCCGGTTTTTCCAGCACAAAAAGTAGCGCAATCTCCCAGAATAGATGGCTTAGCATTTTTGCAGGCACAAAAACCGCTTTGCAGGAAAACCTGTCCATCTGGTTTGACTAATTCGACTGTGTCGTCATCACCTGGATCTGAAAAATCAAAAGAATCAATAATAGGTCTGTTTCTTGGAGCAGATTCTGAGATAACACCTTGTATTAAACGCTGAAGCAATATCGCCAACCATCGCT
>CALFYV010000008.1 GCA_937952395.1 uncultured Bacteriovoracaceae bacterium
TACTTGATTCAGCGAGACCACCCTCTGCAATCTGAACTAGAGAAATACCATCTCCGGCGTTCCTTTGAGCCTGCTTCATACCGCGAATTTGTGCTCTTAAGTTTTCCGAAATGGCCAACCCGGCGGCGTCATCACCTGCCCGGTTGATTCGACTCCCTGAAGATAACTTCTCCAGTGTCTTGTCCAATTCTAGTCGCGTTCCACTCAAATTCCTTTGAGCGTTAATCGACGAGACGTTGGTGTTAATCCTTAATCCCATACAATCCTCCTTGATAATGGGGATCAAACTATCCTTGTTTGACCGAGTAAGAAACTGTTCTTACCTGTCTGATTTTTCGGAATCGCACCAACGTTCTTTAAATATTGTTTATATTTTTTGTTTGCGGAAATATTTGCCGCAAAAATCATCTAAGATATGGATTTTTTGTCTATATATTGAAAGACCCTAAATTCTCTAGGGGAATTTTTGAGAATGACGATACAATCTATATATGAGTGAAACATTTGTTTATTCGACATTAAGACAAAGAAAAGATTTAAAAGAGAAAACAATTAAGTTAATTGAAACTTCTCTTTCTTATACCAAACACTATGACTATAGTGTCGACTTTGCTCCTTTAATGAATGAAGAAAACCTCAGCTGCTGTCATATTGTTTTTATCCAAGAGACTCAAGAAGTCATCGCTCATATTGGCTTTCTTAAAAAAGATCTATTAATTAACTCTAGAACTTACCCTGTCGGTCTTATTGGTGGCGTTTGCGTTCACGAGAAATATCAAGGACAAGGCTTATTTAAAAAACTTTTTGAAAAAATGGTACGCTTTTACGGTGAATCCGTCGGCGTCTTCATGCTTTGGAGTGAAAAAGTCGATCTTTATAAAAAATTCGACTTTCACCTTTGTATTGAACAAAGAGAAATAAAAAAAACCACCGGAACTAATCAAGGCTTCACCCAAACAAAGTACTACCTATTAACAGATAAAGAGAAAATGCAAATTAAGCGTCTTTATAATGAACAAATCTTAAATCAATACTCATCATTCTCCAGAAATGAGAAAGACTGGCGCAAAGTTGAAGAAATCACTTCAAGTGATCTCTATATTAAAAAAGTCGATGATAAAATCGTTGGCTATTTCTTCATGAATAAAGGACAAGATCTTCAAGGTGTTATTCATGAAATTGCCTTGGATTCTGAGCATGAAGATATCTACACCTACGGCAATGCGTGGCTGGGCCCTAATAACACCAAAGGTAAAGAAGGCGAGTTACAATTTTCTTCACTGGTTAAAGTTTCTAATATCGATATTTTCAGAAGAATGATTTATGACTATACCGAGCAAAAGGTCACCCTTATAAGCCTGGACAAAGGTGAAGCCAAATTTGAGTTTGAGCGCCAAATCTACTCTCACCCAATTGATCGCTTCTTAACTGGAATCTTCGGGCCTTATAATTTCGAAGAATTCAATTTCAAAACCAAACCTCTTTATATTAGTGGTTTGGATTCTGTTTAACTTTTTTATTTCCTGATACAAATAAGCCCACGCAAAAAAATCACAAGCGACATAATCCAGAAAACCCATGAGATAGTGGGAATGCTTTGAAGAGATGTGATTTGAATATCTTTGATAAACATGGCCCCAGCTAAAGTGAGAATAGAGGTTAAAAAAGTGAAGCCGACAAACTGCATAGAACGAGAAATAGAATCAAGCGGTCCTTGATGCCCTTTGAGATTTATATCAAAAGAGTAATTCTTTTTAGAAAACTCTCTTAAAAACCATCTGACATGCCTAGGTATGACTCTGAGTGAATTGATAGCGTCGCGGCTGATCCAAAGTAGCTCGTCTTTGGCTTTACTTTGGGAGAGGATTTCATCCATGACGGGCTTTAACTCTCCCTCGATAAGATGAAAGATATTCATATCCATGCCAATGGATTTTCCTACACCATCCAAGG
>CALFYV010000009.1 GCA_937952395.1 uncultured Bacteriovoracaceae bacterium
AAGAGTACTTTTATTGAATCTTTTGGAACTCATCTTATTAATGAAAATAAACGCAAAATTGCGGTACTCGCCATTGATCCTAGTAGCCAAAAAACTGGTGGTAGTATTTTGGGTGATAAGACACGTATGAATCAGCTTTCTCAAAGTGAGAATGCTTTCATCCGGCCAACCCCTAGTTCGGGTCATTTGGGTGGAGTTGCTAAAAAAACCAGAGAGACAATTCTTTTATGTGAAGCCGCTGGCTTTGATACCATCTTAGTAGAAACGGTTGGCGTGGGGCAATCTGAAGTCATCGTTTCGCAAATGGTAGATTTCTTCCTGCTTCTTTTACAACCTGGAGCCGGAGATGATTTACAAGGTATAAAGCGCGGGATTATGGAGGTTGCCCACCTGGTTGCAGTCAATAAATCAGATGGTGATAACTTAGAGAAATCCCAAGTCGCTCGTCACGATTACGAACTGGCCTTACATATTTTACATCAAAAAAATCAGTGGCAACCTAAAGTCATTAATATTAGCGCTCTTTATTCTACAGGACTTAAGGAAGTTGAAAATATCATCAGTGATTTTTTTAGCTCACAAAGCGAATTGATTAAAAAAGTAAGACGAATTCAAGAAGGTCAATGGCTTAAAAGACTCCTCACTGAAAAATTTGAACTTGAACTCAAGCAAAACGAAAAAATAAAAAAAGTTGTCAGCGAAGTCGAAGCTCAAATTTACAATAACCAAGTTACTGCTGCTCGCGGAGCTCAGATCATTTATGAGAGTTATAAGAAGTATTTAAAATAGAAGCCTTTTTGACTCTTTTAAATTATCTAAAAAATGAGTGAATCGGGTCATCTTTATAAGAACACAGACCGGCTTTAGCCAATGTAAATTCAGCAAATTCAATAGTCTCTCCGTTTAAAGCAGCTTTAATTTCACAACTTGAAACTTTCGAGTTTTTTAGAGGACTAAAAAATAAAGTAACACTAGCTTCTTCTTTCGAGATCCAAAAGAGTTTTAAACTGGCTGACCTTTGTGTGGGAATTTAAACAGATCATTTTACTTTCGTTTTCTTTAAGCTCAAATATTTCAAGCAATTAGATATTTCGAACGATTCATCCCTAAAATACTTTTGGGGATGCCACAACGAAATGACTAAAATCCATTTCCCAAAAAAGTACATCGCATAGAGTTACACTCTTTTAATTTCAAAATATTACCAGTTTGTATGTTGGATAGTTCCTTGCACACAAAAAACTTAATAAGGAGAACATATGAACAATTTTAAAATTGAAAAACCGTTTGAAACTCGCCCTCCAAGACTTAAGGATTTGGTAAATGAGCATGTGATGGGTGACGTTTGGATTAGAGACACACCTTTTGGGAGTGTTACTTATTCACTAAAAGTTGCGGAGTATTTTAATATACAACATAAGCATATTCTACGTGCGATTGATACCTGTAAAAATGAACTTTCGATTGAGCCCAAATTTGGGCTCAATCGAAAGTTCATAGAAAACAGTTACTTAGGTGGTACGAAAGGAAGGAAACGAAAAACTCGAAAAGTGGATATTACTGAGTTTGGTCTTATGCTTTTACTTCTGTACATAAACTCAGCTAAAGCACGAATGATATCGGCTGAAATTCTTTACCGTTTTTTTATTCTCAAAACCTATGTCGAAGGATTAACTCAAAACCAAATTGGAGCCTTAAAGGGGTATTATAGAAAAAGAATGAAAATCTAATCCAAAGTCAGGAAAGTTCTCTTTTATTTTTAAAAATGATCCCGCATTTTCCACAACAATTGGCTGAGGTAAGGGCGGCGCTCTTCGCCAGTGGCCACCATTAAGAGTTTGGTGATTTTAAGATTCATTGGGTCTGTGAAAAGTAGGATTAAAAGTTCCTTGATGTAATTAGTATTTAACGTGATGTAGTTATCTGTTCCGATACCTAGTTTCACACCTTTCTTCTCCCACCACGAGAAGGGATGATCTTTATAATCCGGAAAAGATGTAGTGAGTCTCATATTCGATGTAGGTAGGGCAATAAGTGAAACTTTTTTATGAATCATACGGTTTAGAACATCGTGCTGGTAATGCTCAACTTCTCTAGTGGTATGGAATTTGGCCTTAACAAAAAAAGTGATTTCTTCTTCTGTAATTGGAACTCTTTTAATAATTTTATCTCGAACATCAGGGTGATGAGTCCAATCCATTTCCATCACTTCATTATAATCATTGGATTTTTCAGGTAGTCCTTCTTCATTTTGATTTTTTGTCACAACTCTTTGAAAAAGTGAGTGAAAATAAAAATTAGGATTAATCCCAAGGCTAAGCCCGTGCTCAAGTGTGTCGATATGCCAAATGTTCATGGAGTTGTCGACTGCCTGCACACCTTTTTTCAAAGTATGCCAAGTTTCTCCATGGTGAGAGCGGATAGAAAAGCCTTTGTAGTGAAGTTTCCTGAAACCTTGGCGCATGACTTGAAAATGGCCTTTGCGGTAAAGGTTCTTTTCATTTCCGACTGTGTCCACATCTGTGAGGTAGGGGAAAAGATAGGGATTTTTATCTAAGATTTCTAAAATTTGATCAACTTGATGATGGAAGTGATCTTTTTTAGTTTTAAATTTTTTATTATCAAAAAAACTTTCTTCCTTCCTAAAACATGGAGAGAGCACAAAATGAAAAGAGGGTTGTTCCTTCTTGAAGGCCATAAAACCTTCATATAAACCAAGTACAACATCTTCTTCTGTTAATTCTTCTCGCCCTGGAATTTGTTCGCTCTCTTCAGCAGAAGCTCTGGAAAAAGTGAATTTAAGCCTAATCATACCAACATTGTATTTATGAAAAAGTTCACTCGCCATGTGGTAGGCAGCATCGATATGAGTTTTTTTATCTTGTAAGATTAGTTTTGCAGGTAAGAGTATTTTTAAGTATTCATCGAAAGCCTGATCGTCTTTAAGTATGATGAGTTTTTCTACATCTTCGATTGTTTCATTTGGAAGTGAATCTGGCCTGTAGCAATCGGTTATTTTTTTTTGATAGAGTTTTTTCTGAGGTCCTTCCAGGAGTTTCTTGAGTCTTGGAAAAATAAATTCCGAACTTAAAGACCCGGTTAGGTGAATATGTTCTTCTCGATAAGGCAGAGGAAAGAGTTTAAAAAATTGATTTAGGGCATGAGCGACTGGATGTTGGAAAAGAGTATTGATATCCACTTCATCTTGTTGGAAACCAGAAAGCAGGCGCCGAAATTCATTTAAAGATTTATGCGCAGCTGGACTTTCTTTGATCGATGTGGGCTGCGTCGCAAGTTCCAAAGTATCAGTTAGTGTGATTCCATTAGTTTCACTGATAATCTTAACGAGGTGCTCCGTTAATTCCGCAATTAATTTTTCCATGTCTATGTATCGGAAAATGCGTGTAAGTTCTTAAATAACGCCCTGATTTTTAAGAAATTTTAATGTAAGAAGAAGTTTGACGGTTTTGCTCTACTATGTTTGTCCTTTTCGGGGTATGTATTTTTTATACGTTTTAGACCAAACAACTAAGGAGAGGAGTATGGGAAAGATCGCATTATTAGTTCTAACTTTAGCACTAAACAGTTGGGCCCAACTGGGGAATCAAGATCCTTTTGGCAATGGAAATGGTCAAAAACCCAAACCCGGTGAAGGAATTCCAGGTAATGCTGGAAACGGTGGGGTCGAACTCAGTGAAATTCCTGTCGCTCTGTCTAGTAAATGTGATTCGGTTATCCTTAAAGGAACGAAGCGATTTGAAAACGTAGCTTTCTTAATGCCCAAAGGCCGTATTGCCAAAGATGACTACGGCAAGTACTTGATTGAAGTTGTACCGGTCAAAAGTGGTCAGTTTTATAATCTGCGTTTAAATATTTCTTTTGCCGAGGCTATTCGTGATCCTTTATCGGAAAATTCAATCGCGACTAAAATCGTGGGTTGTGATTATGAAGAACTCAAATTTAAAGTTAACAATTACCTGGCCAGTTCTAACCAAAAAGTTGATATCTTGGCCACTGTTCCTGTAAGTAATATTTCTTTTAGTTTTGATTTGAACGGTAAAGTCTTTAGTGATCAATTGGGCTCTAGTGAGACCAATAATTTAAATTATTTAAAAGAAGCCAATATTTTAGAATTTAAATTAACGAGGGATGAAGTTGACGAGTTCTTGGAGTTAGTGAATGGACGCTTAGGTTTAAATTTAGATTTAGATATTCATTTTACTGCCAAAAGAGAAATTGGTCGAGTTTATGTAGAAGTTAATAATCAAGCACTTGCTAATGATGTAGAAGCCAAAATTGGTGGCAAGAAAAAAATTCTAGCCGCTGAACTTGGGGCCATAATTTCAACTAGTTTAAATGCAACCAACGCCAATATTATTGTTGAAGGTGGAGATACCAATACCCAATTAGTTGAGATTTCTCAAAGAATTGTCATGGGTGTTTTGGCCCAGAGTGGTTTTAGTAGTGGCTATGGTGATGGAGGTTGGCTGCCTGGTAATGGTGGTGGTTGGAATGACCCACTCACTGGTGGCTTAGGTGGCGGTGCAGGGGGACCCGATACAATTGATCGTTGGAGAAGCCGTCGCAATAGTGGTGTTTTTGATAAAAATCCAAGCAGTCAGCCTGGAAATAGCTTTCCCGGGGGTGG
>CALFYV010000010.1 GCA_937952395.1 uncultured Bacteriovoracaceae bacterium
TCCGTATCCACCACAACTACACTTCCTGCCATTAGGTTCAATAATCAGATGGCCACCTTCGCCTGCTAAAGCATTATGACCAATGAGGATTGAGTCGTTAACAAAAATTCCAGTTCCAATTCCAGTTCCTAAAGTGACAACAATAAAATCTCGCATTCCTTTAGCTGCACCCCAAATTTTTTCTCCATAAGCAGCTACGTTTGCATCATTTCCGATATAGATTGGATATTTAAATATTTCTTTAAGAAGTTTCTTCAGTGGAATGCTTCCCCACCCCAGATTTGGTGGCGAGATAAGTTGCCCAGAGCGAGAATCAGCGTTGGGACAGCCAATACCAATGCCAATAATTTCAATATCGTGGTTTTTTTGGATTAAATTATCAGTAGTTTGTTTTATCTTTTGAATAAAAATAGTAATTGATTCATGGGAATTGGTTGGGAAAGAATCATAACCCATAGTCATTCCACTTTCGGTAATGAGGCCTATCTTCGTATTTGTTCCACCTATGTCAATTCCGATAACCGCTTTCATGAAAAAATAATCCAAATGCTAAGGATGATTGCTATGAGAAGAGCTGATAAAATAATATCAGTTTTATTTTCAGCTGTTATTTTTAGTCGCTTCGACCAGTCATAGGTAATTTCTTGCAGTTTGCTCTGATCAGGAGCTTTAGTGGCCAAACTAACAATAATCAGCACAAGGCTACAAATAATAAAAAGTAAAAGAGCAAAATGTAAAAAATTAATAGATGCATATTCTAGTAAGATACCCTGAATAGAGGCTTTATAAATCTCTAGTACAAGTCTCAAAATACCTAAAATAAACCCAGTTAATAAAGCGGCAATAGCGCCATAAGAATTTAATCTTTTAATAAAAACACCCAATAAAAAAACTGATGCAATGGGGGGGGATATATAGGCTTGCACACTCTGAAGATATTTATAAAGTTCTCCCGAGATTAATTTCATTACGGGTATCCAGGCAATTCCTAAGAGCACTAAAATCACTGTCGAAATTTGCCCTACCCAAATTAATTTCTTCTCACTAGCCTGTGGCTTGATTCTAAGATAGAAATCATAAGTTATAAGAGTTGAACAAGAGTTGAAAACACTAGATAAGGAACTCATAAGAGCCGCTAAGAGTCCTGCAAAGACAAGTCCTTTAATCCCATTAGGCAAAATAGATCCTATCATAACAGGTAGGGCATTATCTGGATTACTCAGTGTTAAGAGTCCTTTTTGTGACAGAGCAAAACAAATAAAAAAAAAAAAAACAAAAAGAAAAAGAGGAAGGATTTTTAAAAATCCTCCGAACATACTTCCTCGCCTGGCATGTTGGATATTTTTTGCTGATAATACTCTTTGAACAATAAATTGATCAGTACACCAATACCAAACTCCTAAAATAGGAGCTCCAAATAAAATTCCTGTCCAAGGAAAGTCCGGATCTTCTATTCCCCTCCATAAACTGAAAAAAGACTCAGGAACT
>CALFYV010000011.1 GCA_937952395.1 uncultured Bacteriovoracaceae bacterium
TATTCAAAATAAAGAAGGTAATTTGGCCCAAGCGGCTCATGTTATACAAGGAAGTGATGACACTAATTTAAACAATTTAGGGACTAATCTCGCAAATAATAATCTAGGGGTTAATGGAGCTATTTTTCAATCTTTTATGACAGATGTTATGAATTATGAGCCATTGGGAAATTGGAGTGGTTCAAGTTACGGTGATTTAGATTTAGGCTTTATGTGGAATTTCGTAAAAAATGATACAAGTGGCGCAGCTATCGCTTTTGGTTTGGTTGCCCCCACAGGAAAAAAGGATAATCCAAATATTTTACAAGACATGGCCTTTGGAGATGGTCAATGGGATATTTATACAGAAATGAGCGCCGGCGGTTATATTAGCGGTAGTTTGATTTCTGACAATTTATTTCGTTATACCTATCAATTTGCCGATTCTACTATTTTAAGAATCCCTACATCAGCAGACACAAAGCTTGGCTCGGAGAACGGAAAGTTTCGTTTTAAACTAGGCGATAAAGTGGAATTACAAAATAACGTGGTTTGGTTAAGAAGTAATTGGCATAATTTTTATGCTGGTTCAGAATTTAAATACCAATTTGATAATAAATATTCCTCACCTTACACCCAGGCCAATCAGTACCTGGCCCAAGATTCAGGTATGTGGAGCGAGAGCCTTAAGATCGGGACAGTCTTTAGCTCCATAAAACTATTTCAAAATAAACAGTTTCTACTACCTGGAACAGTTGAGATTTTTTTACAGCAAGTTGTGGCCGGGGATAACACACCGAAAGTGACTCGGGCCGAGATAGAGTTCCGTATGTATTTTTAAGTACTTAGCAATATGCATTTTTCTGCAAATTTCCTTTTTTCATTACGCTTGCCATTAATACCAGAATAGTTTATAAAAACTCCTCATTCTTATTTAAGGAGATGATACGTGGCAAACCATAAGTCAGCAGAAAAAAGAGCAAGACAAACTATTACAAAAAGAGCGCTTAATCGTACAAAACGATCTAAGTCACGCACTTTAGTAAAGAAATTCAAAACTGCAATTGAAGCTAAAGATAAAAAAGTAGCTTTGGAGTTACTACCTCAAGTTCAATCTCAATTGGGCAAAATGGTAAAAACTGGAGTTATTAAGAAGCAAACTGCAGCACGCAAAACTTCTCGCTTGGCCAATCAATTAAAAACACTTTAATTTAAATTCTACAGACGTTGACATTAGATAGAAAAAAAACGAAGTTTTAATAACTTCGTTTTTTTTGTTTAAAATCTAGGAGACGCCAATGAAAATTCTTTTCTTACTCTTTGCCCTTATTTTATCTTCATGTGGAATACAGTCCATTCCAAGAGCTAATAACGAAGTTGAAGCTCGTTTAGCTGAAGTCATGAACCAGTACAAAAGACGATCAGATTTAATTCCTAATTTAGTGCAAACTGTAAAAGGCTATGCTGCTCATGAGAAGGAAACACTAGAAGCTGTTGTGGCAGCTCGGGCCAAGGCTAGTCAAGTGACAATAGACCCTAGC
>CALFYV010000012.1 GCA_937952395.1 uncultured Bacteriovoracaceae bacterium
CAATTTCTTGCATATGAGTTGGGTCGGAGACATCGTAGAGGCGAAAGCCTGAACCATAATGAGAGACATAGGCATAATTGCCTTTAATATGTGTATTATGAGCTAAGCCACCTGGAGCTAAAACTTCGCTCACCTGAACCACGGCATCGGGATTGGCCAAATCAAACATTTTCATAGTTTTGCCACTATTTTCTTCTGTGGTCATAAGATAACGACTATCTTCTGTTAACCAAGCATTGTGAACATAACCACTGCGATAAATAGCAAAGCGTGAACTTAGTTTAGGATTACGAGGGTCACTGTAATCAAAGATACCAATTGTGCCATGACCACCTTCTGAAACATAAACAAGACCATTGCGAGCAAAAATATCATGGCACTCAACTCCGAAAGAAGAGAGTTCAACTGGCTTAAGTGGATTTTCAAGAGAAAGAATTTTAACTGGTTGAAAATGATCACCTTCAGCAAAAAGCAATGCTCTTTCAGTATCAATATAAAGATTATGAGAGGTTTGAAATTTTGTATAAGTTGCAACAAGCTCTGCTTTTTCTGGTAAAGCAGATAAATCGATAATTTGCATGCCGCCACCAGTCTCATTAACTACATAAGCATAATTTTTATAAGTTTTAATATCTTTCCAGATAGATTTCGCTGAAGGAATAAAAGCAATTTCTTTCAAGTTATTGCTATCACTTATATCAATTATACTTGTACCTCGATCAACACCTAACAAGGCATACTCTCTACCGGAGTCATCAGTATAGCCCCAAACATCATTGTATTCGATGCCAGCGCCTTTGCTGAATGTTGCAAGTGGTTTGAGAAATTCTGAACTTAATGCAGTAAAACTACAAATTAATATTGATAAAATGAGTCCTTTCATTTTGCCTTCCTTGTTAATTAATAGTTATTTTTACAGAAGGAACCAATCTTGACCAGAATAAATGAAGTAAAGTAAGGATTAGTTTAACTTATGAATTATCATCGGAAACAAAATCAGCACCATCACAGTCTTTTTTCTTTTCATATGGACATTCATCTTTTTTTCCACAGAAATCACAGGGGCGTTCAGGATCACCGAAAAGCGCACCAATACCACCACAGGAACCTTTGATTGCTTTATTACTAAAAATAACTCCGATGGCCATAGCTGAAACCATAATAATTACAACCAATAAAGTGATGAAAAAAACTTGCCAGTCCATTATTCCCCAATCTTACCTTTAAGTGCATCGGTTACCAGAGTCTGTATACCATTTTCGCTTTCAAAAATAAAATAGGCTTTAAGTCCTAACTCTTGAGACTTTGCATAACCTTCATCGGGACCTAAAACCATAAGCGCTGTCGCCCAAGCATCAGCCTTCATACAACTTTCATCAAAAACTGAAACTGAGAGTAATTTATGTTCAGTTGGTTTACCTGTACGTGGATCAATAGTATGGCCATATTTTACCCCCTCAACTTCAAAGAAATTTTGATAATTGCCAGAAGTAGCAATAGACATATTTTCCAGATCAATAATTTTTTGAATAAGCTTTCCTTCCATTGGTTTTTGAATTCCAATTTTCCAGTTTTCCTGATTTTTTTTGCCTTTGGCCCTAACTTCTCCGCCTATCTCAATCATATAATTTTTCATTCCTCGCTTATCAAAATATTCAGCCAGTTTATCCACGGCATAACCTTTTGCAATAGAAGAAAGATCAACGTACATTTTTGGAAAACTCTTCTTTACTTGTTTTGTTTCCTTATTAAGTCCCAGGTTTTTATAACCAATGCTTTGTCTAGCATCATAGATTTGAGTTTTTGTAGGTACTTTTTTTTCGGAACCGGGCCCGAATCCCCAAAGATTAACTAATGGTCCGGCTGTTATATCATAAGCTCCAGAGGTTAAATTTTCGACTTCTTGAGCATAATAGATGACTTCATAAGTTTGAGGGGTAAGAGTAAACCACTCTCCTTGATACTGATTCAGAGTGGATAACTCCGAGGTTTCTAAATAGGTCGACATTAATGAATTGATTCCGTTCAAAATGTTAAAAATTTCTTTTTCTAAATTTTCTTTTTTATCTTTCTGAAAACTACGTGCTATTTTAATATTGTAAGTTGTCCCCATTATCTTACCCTCGATATGAGTCAAGGTGGGTTCTTGGTTACAAGAAGAGACAAGAAGTAAGAGGATAAAACTTAAAAACAAACTTTTCATACACACTCAAATACAACATAAGCCAGAGATTTTTGTACTTTTGTTGTTGAAAATTTATATTTTTGACCTTTGGACTTGCAGTATTTTTTTGCCTTTGATTCCATAATGACTATCATTTTCTGTGCCCATTTGTCTGAATCTTGCTTATCAGGATCATATTTATCTTTTTTTGGATAATAAGATTCCAGTTCAAAAAATCGAATCGTACCAAAAGGATTCATATAATTTGTTTTAGCATAGATCCTATATTCATATTTTTGTCCTTCGTGGATAAAATAATTATCTTTAATAACAGAACTTGAACAAGAAACAAGATAGAGAGAAAGAAAAAAAGGAAGCAATTTAGGCATTATACCTAACCTCCAAAGTCATCTAACATAATATCTTCTTTCTCAACACCAAGGTTCACGAGCATATTTATAACAGCTTGATTCATAACCGGTGGTCCACAGAGATAGTACTCACAGTCCTCTGGATTCGGATGATCTTTCAGGTAATTCTCATAAAGAACATTATGAATAAATCCAGTATAGCCGTCCCAATCTTCATTAGGTAAAGGATCAGAGAGAGCGCAATACCAATTGAAATTTTCATTTTCTCTTTCAATCATATCAAAATCTTCGACATAAAACATTTCACGCTTTGAACGAGCTCCATACCAAAAAGTCACCTTTCTATCAGTATGGATTCTTCTGAATTGATCAAAAATATGTGAGCGCATTGGTGCCATCCCTGCTCCACCGCCGACAAATATCATTTCTTTCTTAGTATCTCTGGCAAAAAATTCACCAAATGGTCCTGAGATTGTTACTTCATCCCCGGGTTTTAAACTATAAATATAAGAAGACATTTTTCCAGGAGGAATTCCCTCAGGTCCTCTTGGCGGAGGAGAAGCAATTCTCACATTGAGCATGATAATTCCTCGTTCCTCGGGATAATTGGCCATTGAGTAAGCTCTCGTGACTTCTTCTTCAGTGTAGGATTCGTATCTCCAAAGATTGAATTTATCCCAGTCTTCTCTAAACTTATCTTCAACCACAAAATCTTTATATTTCACATGAATCCCCGCGGGTCTTTCGATTTGAATAAATCCACCAGCTCTAAATGGAACTGCTTCTCCTGGTGGAAGCTCAAGAACGAGTTCTTTGATAAAAGTGGCAACGGAGTTATTTGAACGAACTTTACATTTCCACTTTTTAACACCAAAAACTTCTTCCGGAACTTCGATTTTCATATCTTGCTTACAAGTTATTTGACAAGAAAGTCTTACCCCTTCTTTAGCTTCACGGTTATTGATATGACTTTTCTCGGTAGCAATAATTTCCCCACCACCTTCAAAAACTTTAACTTTGCACTGACCACAAGTGCCACCACCACCACAAGCAGAAGATACAAATATTTTTTCACTGGCTAATGCCGTTAGCAATTTTCCACCAGCAGGTAACGTTATTTCTTTCTCTTCATTGATTGTAATTGTTATTGGCCCAGAGGCGACTAATTTAGAGCGTGCGACTAAAATAAGCGCAACTAAAAATAAAATAACAACTGTGAACATCAAAACGCCAATAAAAATTTCGCCCATAATCTTTCCTTAATAAAATTAAATTAAAGTTTAATACCAGAGAAAGCCATAAAGACTATTGCCATAAGAACAACAGTCATAAAAATCATTCACAAACCTCTGATTACATGTGGCACATCAAAATAATACATTTTCTCACTGATTCCTG
>CALFYV010000013.1 GCA_937952395.1 uncultured Bacteriovoracaceae bacterium
ACTTTCGCTTTCACACCAGCTTCAGTTTTCTCAACTTGAACCAAGTCCTCTCCAACTCTTAGCTCACCTTCTACAAAAATTAATTGCTCACCGCTCATATTGTCTTTTTGTACGCTAGTAACATGCTCTAAAAGCATCGCCATACATTCAACTTGTGAAGCGTCTTTAAAACGCATGATCATATTCTTTGAATAAGCTTTTTCTACCACTTCATACTTGGCCTGAAGTTGACATACTTCCGCTTGAGCAGCCAAAGATCCTAAAAATCCAAATACTAAAACAACTAATAATCCCTTCATCTTTTTCTCCCTTGAGTAATGTGTGTTAATAATTTAAATGCAAATCCATTTTCTCCATCGCTCCATTTTCAACTCCATCATAGAGTAGTAGAACTGATATCTTTTCATCACTTTGTTCCAAAACTTCGATGCCTTCTAACTTTTTCTTTGAATCATTTTTAATTACTCTTAATTTTTTATTCGGGCGAGACAAATCCCCATCCCACCAATAAATAACGTAAGGAAGTTCTCTATAGCCAGGAGCATCTTCTGGCAATGAATTACCAGCGACTAACAAAAAACCCTTATCTAAAGAAACCATTTCACGTAGTCCATAACCCGCTCCTATATAAAGGGAGTCCAAGGCATAAGCAAAAACTTCTCGTCCTAAATTAGCTTCTGCAACTTTGATGATAAAAATATAACCGTTTAAATTAGGAGCACGCGGGCCAATATAAAGCACGCCATCTTTTAAAGTCATGGCTTCAAGATTGACTCCATTTTGCTGAAGTGGCCTATTAAAATAATCTTTAAAAACACTGCTGCTCTCTAGTAGGCCATCTAGATTGCGCTTTAAAACCTTACTCACCTTATTATTTTGATCAAGACCAATATAATAAAGTCCATGATTACCTGGGGCATAAGCTCCGCTTTTGCGTTTATTGCCATGAGAACCTAAAGCATAGTAACCAGTTTGAGTGGAGGCCAGAGCTTCCAAATCTAACTCTTCAAACTCTTTATCTATCACGACATTCTCGGTTACTGTAAAAATTGTTCCTTCTTTCTTTATTAGTGTTATCATATTGGTTTCATCCGAAACAACTGCACAAGAATCTGGTTTATAACAGGCAATATCACTAAGATCTTTATTGCCTAGAATTTTTCCGACAAAATTATAAACAAGTACTAAACTAAGAAGAAGCATGTTCATCCCCTAAAGTGTTAATCAATTGATTTTCAATAATATGAATTCCGGGTCTTGGATTATGCGAAAGTTTACTCATCACTTGCGCTACCACTCGACTTTCAACAGGCCAACTCTTAAGTGCTAATTTTTTAAGTGGTTTAAGCTTCTTTGAAATTTTGATACTTAAGCCTTCCAAAAAACGATCTTCGTTTCTATGTCCTAATAGCAAAGAAGGCCGCAAAATATAAAGCGATTCAAAACCCAAATTAAGAGCAAAATCTTCTATCATCGCCTTCACTCGACTATAATGAATCAATGAATTCGGATTAGCTCCCAAAGAGCTTACAAAAATGACATTTTTAATATTAGCTTTTTTGGCTTTAATCAAAAGGGTTTGCATGAAATGAGTTTCTATTTCTTCAAAGGCTTGAGCACTTCCAGCTTTTTTTCTAGTTGTCCCAAAACAACAAAGAAGAGTATTGATTTCAAAACCTTCTAAATCTAGATCATCTATATCTTTAAAAAGTGGGTTAGCTAATTTGGAATGTTGCCTTTCTAGAGGTTTACGCGTTGGAGCTACAACTGAATCTATATAATCATCGACTAAACATTGGTTGAGTAACTGAGTTCCAATAAGGCCTGTGGCACCAATTAATAAAACGGAATTTACCATGGGACTTGTACCTCAGTAATTTGTTCATTGAGTGTTATGTAGTCGTAAAGATATCCCACGCCAAAAAGTCCACCTGTAGCCAAATACAAAAGACCTGTCACAAACTTTCCCATATAAAATCTATGAATTCCTAAAATCCCAAAGAAAGTTAAGAGCGCCCAAGCAATATTATAATTAATAGCACCTGCTTTATATTTTAAATCAGCTGAACGATCCATCGCCGGTATAAAAAAGAGATCGATAATCCAACCAATACCTAAAAGCCCAAAAGTAAAAAAGTAAATGGTTCCACTAATGGCCTTACCATAATAAAAACGATGCGCCCCCATAAAGCCAAATAACCAAAGTAAATAGCCAACAAAAAGGCAATGGGTATCATTGGGAAAATAAACACGCTCAAGAGGTATTGGTTTAGTGTTCATAACAACAGGACATATCAAAGAAGAATGGCGATGAAAATAACTCTACGCCCTCTTGCATTATTTACACCTTGTGCAAGGAGTCAATAAGTCTATGAAGTCACTAATATTGAGCTTTTAAGGCAAAACGGGCTTTAAAATTGTCCATATTCTAGACACCCCTATGAGATTTTTCAATCCATCTTGAGCCAAATTCGACTTTAGAGGTACTATCTTTGAGTTGAATTTAATCAAGGGATTATTTATGAATAGCGCTT
>CALFYV010000014.1 GCA_937952395.1 uncultured Bacteriovoracaceae bacterium
AGGTGGATCTCAGAGAGCACTTGAATTAAGTGTTGAATACGCTAAACAAAGAAATCAATTTGGAGTCCCCATTGGTCAACATCAAGCAATCCAAATGATGTTGTCAGAAATGGCGATAAAAGTAGAAGCATCGCGACTATTGGTCCACAAGGCTGCAAGTATGGCTGATCAAAAAATAAAAAATACTCAAATTGCAAGTTTTGCAAAAGCATTTGCAGCAGACTCTTGTATGCAAATTACAACAGATGCGGTACAAATTTATGGTGGTTACGGTTACTCTAAAGAATACCCTGTAGAAAAACTTATGAGGGACGCTAAGTTAATTCAAATTTATGAAGGTACCTCGCAAATTCAGAGACTCGTCATCGCAAAAGAACTATTAAAATAATTGAGAAGGAGAAATAAATGAATATTTTCGTTTGTGTAAAACAAGTTCCTGATACCGAAACAAAAGTTAAACCAAAAAGTGACGGCACTTTTATTGAAACCACTTCTGTTAAATGGATATTAAACCCCTATGATGAATTTGCAGTTGAACAGGCCTTACTAGTGAAACAAGCCAATAGCGAAGCAACAGTAACGGTTGTTCGTGTAGGAGGAGTTAAGGATACCGAAGCTTTAAGAACAGCACTTGCCATGGGAGCCGATGAGGCTATTTTAGTTGAAGCTGAAGATAATTTAGATTCTTATATGATTGCAAAAGCTCTCAAGGGAGCTATTGAAAAATCTGCTAAAAAAGTCGATCTTATTTTTACTGGAAAACAAGCTATTGATGATGATTGCTTGCAAGTACCACAGCTATTAGCTCAAATGTTAAATATTCCCTCTGTCTCTGTTGTTGTGGGATTTGAGGATGGAGCTAAGCTAAAACTAAAAAGAGAAATTGAAGGTGGGGCCATTGAGGTCTATGAAGCAGATAAGCCTT
Source organism: uncultured Bacteriovoracaceae bacterium (assembly GCA_937952395.1). Classification (GTDB taxonomy): domain Bacteria; phylum Bdellovibrionota; class Bacteriovoracia; order Bacteriovoracales; family Bacteriovoracaceae; genus CALFYV01. The sequence goes on from CALFYV010000014.1 coordinate 926, forward strand.
GTGTTATTGCTTGTAATAAAGGTTTAAACACTCCAAGATACGCATCTCTTCCAGGAATTATGAAGGCCAAGAAAAAACCATTAACACAACATAAGTTGGCAGATGTCGGTGTTAGCGACAGTGATCGTAGAGTTGTCTATAGCAATTTTCAATTACCTCCTGAAAAACCAGCGGGTAAGAAATTTGAAGCCACTGATGAAGCAAAACAACAGGGCGTGGTTAAAGAAGTTATTAATTTTTTAAGAAATGAAGCAAAGGTGATTTAATTATGGCAAGAATATTAGTTTTTACAGAATCAAGTGCAACAAGTGTTAAAAACGTAACTCTAGAAATTCTAGGCAAGCTTTCTGGTCAAAGTATAGAAGTAGCCTCCATTGGTGATATTCCTGCTGATGGAATGAAAGCATTAGCAGCCCATGGAGCTGAAAAAATTCATAAAATAAAAGGCGATAAGTTAGATAAATATTCACCAGAAGGTTACGCAAATGCCTTAAAAGATTTTATCTCGAAAGGTGGTTATGATTATGTTTTCGCCGGAGCAACGTCCACCGGAAAAGATTTAATTCCACGATTAGCGGGAATGTTTGACGCCGGAATGGCAAGTGAAGTGACAAACTTTATTATGGAAGGTGATAAATTTTCTGGAACAAGACCTTTATTTGCTGGAAAATGTTTGGCCAAAGTTACTATACAGGGACCAAAGCCACATTTTATTACAGTAAGACCTAATGCTCTTGGTTTACCAACATCACCAAAATCAGCTGCTGGTACCGTAACAGATGCGAGTGCCTCCGCCGGAGAAATTAGAGCCGTTATCAAAGAAATTATCAAAGGTGCGAGTGATAAGGTTGATTTAACTGAAGCCAATATTATTGTTTCTGGTGGACGTGCAATGAAAAACGCGGAAAACTTTAAAATATTAAATGAATTAGCTGATACCATTGGAGCAACTGTTGGGGCTTCAAGAGCAGCGGTGGATTCAGGCTTTGCTCCTCATGACATGCAGGTTGGTCAAACCGGTAAAACAGTATCTCCCACTCTTTATATCGCCTGCGGAATTTCTGGGGCTATTCAACACTTAGCAGGAATGAGAACAAGTAAGTGTATTGTGGCAATTAACACTGATCCAGATGCACCTATTTTTACCAAAGCAGACTATGGAATCGTAGGTGATCTTTTTCAAATTGTTCCTATAATGACTCAGGAATTTAAAGCTCTCTTAGGGAAATAAAATCTGGGTAAATTAAGCTTATGGAACCTCGTTATTTTTTTCATGAAGTCATTGGTCTCTTCATGGGGATGTTTTATTTTATCTTCACTTCAACTTGGAAGTATAAAGTTGAATTTGAAGATGAAAATGACAGAAAAATTTTCTTTGAAGACTACACAAAATTACGTCCGCACCCTGGTGAAAATTCTATGTATGCTTTTTGGCATCAAGATGAACTGGCGCTCATCAGATATTTTGCCAAAACCAATATTGGTGTTTTAATTTCTAGCTCAAGAGATGGAACTATTATGGCCAAAGCCAGTGATTTCTTGGGTTACAAAACTATTAGGGGATCTTCCACCAGAAGAGCTATTGCTGGATTTTTAGAAGCAATTAAATTGGTTAAAGAAGGATATAAGTTTGCCATGGCCGTTGATGGCCCCAGGGGGCCTATTTATAAAGTTAAAGAAGGACTACCAAAACTTTGTGAAAAAACAGGAAGACCAATTTGGCCCCTCAGAGCCTATCCACAAAAATGTTATACCTTTGAAAAAGCTTGGAATAAAATCAGACTACCCTATCCATTTTCTACAATTATTATTAAAGCTGGAAAGCGAGATCTATATAAAACTAGTGAAGCACTAGAAGCTAAGCTGATTTCTCTTTAATTTTTAAAATTATGTCCAAAACTAGGATTATTTTCGCTACGTGCTTGTAGCTCTTCATCGCTCATTTGAATTTGCTCATCTCTATCAATATCTTCCGTAATTTCATCTACAACTTGCTTGTACTTAGAAGTTTGAGCAACTTGTCCGCCACCTTCAGCATAGGCGTCGTCATAAGCTTCTCGCTCATAATCTCTTTCAGGTTCTTCTTCAGGGTAGAGGTCCCTTTCTTTTTCATTATTTTCAATTTGGGCAATGTCTCGATTTGGGTCAGCTAAGACCGCTGCAGAATCACCAACAAATTTCATTCGACTACCCTCATACGGGCCGTTGGCCAAAGTCACCATATAGGTCCCCTGGGCTGCCTCATAAACCATTCCACTTAATTCTTTGCCATCCATTTCATATTTAAAGGTATTACCCTCCATTTCTAAGTAGCTGCTATTAATAGAAACTCCATTAGGTAGAGTTGCCTCTAGAGATTCAATCATGCCATTATTCATAAAAAGTGCACCCTCAAACTGACTAGGAACCAGAGGGTTTTTAAATAGCTTACCGTTGTAAAACTCAGTCATTTTTAAATCAAGTCTTTGCTTAATAATGGCTTCTGCTTTTTGATTATTATCTTCGGCTGGTTTAGCTATATTACTATTATTCACTGAGCTCACAACTTGCTTTAGGCTTGAGCGAGCAATAACAACTTCATCTTTATTGGCCAAAGCTCTCTCAACTTTGCTTAAACTTTTCCACTGGGTTTTACCTTCTACTTTTTGACCTTGAATTTCATCAAGACGTTTAACAAAACGAATATCTTGATCCTTCATAAAAGATTTTGATTTAAGGGTTAGGGTATTATAAGCACCATTAACACAAAGAAATACACCCAAAGCAACTGAGCTTATTTTAAGTACGTTTTTGATATGCTTTTGCTTCATATTTACATCCTTTCCTGAACATAAATATTGCAACGCACATGCCAAAAAACAGGTTTCAGGTCATAACCTAACTATTTGATATTACTGGCTTAAATAACGATAAACTGCACAAGTTCAACTGTGCAGGCAAATTTGACAGACAGGTGTCCAATCTTTAGACGGTTTTACTCTATTGGCGGGGCAACTTCCATATAGTCAGCATGAGAAGAACGAAATCGCTTAAGGGCGATCGCCACTATTTCTGCTTTATCCATTCCACTATTTTTGGCCATAGTTTCGACCGCATCAACCAAACTAGCTTCAATTTTAACTGTTAATTCTTTTAAATCACCTTGATTATGTTTTTGAGATTTCAATTTAAACTCCATTGAAATGGGAACTTGTATGTTTAAGAACTTTAATAGCATTTTTTTTTCGTAAAGACACTAGGGAGTCAGTAATTTCAAAATCAAGAAGCTGGCAATTTTGATATATATCTTCAACTTTATTAAAATCAGATAAAGTTAATAAAACATCGTATTCATTAGAACTCACTTCTTCCCCTGCTATAATAAATTCTGGACTTATAACCAATTTTAGCCCACCCGGCGGCTTAAGTTTTTGTGAGCTTTTATAGTTTTCAAGAACTTTCTCCAATTTCTTCCTGAGTATAGAAAAGGGGTAGTGAATATTGCGCTTGTAGTCGCCAATAATTTCAGGCTCAACAATCAAACTAAGTGGCTTTGCATCAGAAAAATCAACAAATATTGAGTAAAATGCCTTAAGCCCTTCAGTTTTGAAATATTGTGAAAAAACAATATCTCCTTCGTGAAAAACTAATAAACCTAATTGCTGTTTTGTATTTCTATTTAAGATATTAATCTTACCCGTAAATTGTACGATCGCCTGATCTTCAACCAAAGTAAGTGCTTCGTTTAAATTCATTTTTAAGTCTCTTTGCTTGAAAATAACTTGGAAAGAAAGCCAGCTTCTTTCTTTGTTTTATTTTTTACTTTGATTTTTTCAGCAATCGCCATGTAGCTTTTATATACTTTTTTTTCTGAATAATCTGCTCTGCTCATATAAGGGATTCCAATATCAGAAGCTTCTCTTAATTCAACTTCAATAGGAATAGATCCAAGAAAATCTAAATTTAATTTTCTAGCAGCTGATTCAACGCCACCTTGACCAAAGATAAGATGCTCTTTATCACAATTATCACAAATAAATGAACTCATATTTTCAACCATTCCCACTATTGGGACATTTACCTTTCTAAACATCTCTAAGCCCTTGGTAGCATCCATCAGTGCTACGTCTTGAGGGGTTGAAATAATAATAACTCCATCAACGTCAGTATTTTGAACCATTGAAAGTTGAATATCACCAGTACCAGGAGGAAGATCAATAATTAAATAGTCACAGCCATTCCAGTCTACATCAAAAAGAAATTGGCTTAAAACACCACCCAACATTGGACCGCGCCAAATAACAGGTTCTTCCTCGCCAATAAAAAAACCAAAACTCATAAAATGAATTCCATGGGCTTCTATTGGAATGATTTTCTTTTTTTCATTAGAGTATGGCTTAACTCCACGCTTACCCATCAACATTGGTAAAGATGGCCCGTAAATATCAGCATCAATTAATCCCACCTTGAAACCAAGATTTTTTAAACTTATGGCCAAATTAGTACTAAAAGTTGATTTTCCAACACCGCCCTTACCAGAAGCTACTGCTAGAATATTCTTAATACCCTCTACTTTTCTTTTTTGGGCAGCAGGAGCATGACCAACTTTAAGACCCGCTTGTTGTGTTTCAGGTTTTGATTCACTATTATTTTTTTTGAGTGATTCATAAACCTCACTTGATCGTTCAGATATCGTATGAATTTTAATATTTTCTATTGGAAAATCTGATGCGAAAGTATCAACAAACTGCTTTTCGATTTCTCTTTTTTCCAAAGGGGCAATCCCATCACGTTTATATCTGATGACTAATTCTCCAAAATCAGTTTTTACCTCAAGAATTCTACCTTCTTCAACTAATGACTTATTTGTTTTTGGATTTATAATCGTTTTTAATTTTTCTTCGACTTCGCTGCCCATGTGATAACCCTTTTTTAAACATTCTAGCAAATTAGTCTGTGATTTAAAACTGATATGTATACTAGAGTATTGGTTATTTAACTTTAAAGCTTAATTAGTGACTGCAAAATTTGAAAAACTTTAATATCATTAAAGACGTACAAATAGATACAAAGAGGCTGACCTTGGGCTATAAACGTAACATATTCCTGATTAACCCTAAATTTCAAATTAAATTCAGTTTGATTATTTGTACCCTTATTGCTGTTTCAAGCCTTATGTATCCCTTTGCCATTTATAATATATTTGAATTCTTTATAGAAAAAATGCCTCAAATAAAAACCCACGCTGATGCCATACAATCAACCGTCTTTATAACCTTAGTTATATTCCAAGCTGTTTTTATTTTTGGAGTTTTTATTATTTTTATTTTTATTAGTCATAAAATTGCAGGACCTATGTATAAGTTGAAAATATTTTTGCGCTCAATAGCCGATGGCAATGCACCTGAAACACTTTTTTTTCGAAAAGGTGATTATTTTAGGGATATAGCCGATGATATTAACGACGCCTTTGGAAAGCTTCGTACTCAACATCAAGAAGATACTCATTATATTCAAGAAGTTATAAGCTACCTAGATAACCTTGCCCTTGCTATACCTGAAGACAAAAAGCCAGTTTTAAGAGAAACAATTACAAGATTAAATCAAATCAAAAATCGCTTTCAAGATGAAACATAAGTTATTTAGAGGAATAATTACCACCTAATAACTAATCAAAAAAATTGTTACAATTTCAAGTGTCCTACTTTGTGTTCGGGAGGAATACTTGAGCAAAACAATCACATACTTTTCACTTATTTTGTTTTGCATTTCATTTTCGAGTGCTGACAGTTCTATCAAAACCGAACAGCCTTATAGGCTTGATACAGTAGCAAAATCTAAATCTTTTTCTGTAGGCCCTAGTGATATCAAAACAGCAGAATCCATTCTTCAGTTTTACAAAGAGCTCAGGGGAGGATTTATCAATCATCACCAATTACAACAAACCTATAAAGATGTTGGAAAAAAAGCTAATTTTCGACCATTTAAAATTTGGTTAAGCAAGCTATCTCAAATCGAAAGATTAAATTCACCGACGTCAGCCATCGAATATTGCAAAAAATTAGAAAATAAGGAGTTTGGCCCATCGGTCGAAAGTAAATTAAACAAGCAATTAATCCAAACATGCCATCGATACACCTTGGATTTGATTACTAAAAATATCAAAAAAACAAAAAGCTTAGCTTCTAATATCAAATCTTATATTGATAATCATTTCACCTATTTTTTAAGCTCGGCAAATAAGAGAGATTTCTATCGTTTTATTGATAAGATTTCTTCTGTTGAATCTGTTCACCATGATTTATCTAACTTATTTTCACAGCAAATAATTGATCTTAATTTAGAAATTGATAACTCCCTTTTATCTCGCATTCAAATTGGTCCTGAGTTGACTCGCTTTATCCAACTAAAAGGAATTGTCTCTGATGAGACACGAAAAATCTTCTATCACGAAGTAAAAGATCTTATCGCTCAAATCTATTCTCATTTTGAAGAAGGTGAGAAAGACATTACAGAGGAAATCGGAAATTTACTCATATTTGTAAATTCGAATAAAAAATATCTACCTCTCCAATTAACTCACGAACGCCTACTAAGCCTAGGACGTTTTTTAAGTCGTAACAAGCGCTATAAAGATGCTCAGAAAGTGTTTACTTTCAATATGAACGAAGCTCAAGAGGATTTAAAACAGGAAGCAACTTTTCAACATCTTTGGACTTACCTCAATGATAAAGAATACAACGATGCACATAAGTTTGTTATCCAACATGATTTACTAACTAATTTTTCATATCTTGAACCACGATTACAATTTTGGATAGCCTTTAACATTATGAAGAATGGTGATAACTCATCTGCTATTAGCTATTATAAAAAAATTATAAAAGCCAATCCATTAAGTTACTACGCCATAATGGCCAATAAAAACATCGGAAAAATAAAAAATGTTCCTCACACAAAATCAAATTACTACTTAGAACAATTAAGTGAAAATGCTAATGGGATCGTATTGTCCGAAAAAGAAATGACCGAAGATACAATACACTCGCTAGTGCGTTTGAAAATTTGGGGAATGCTAGATAATAGATCTTTTATTCAAGCAGAATATGATGGTCTTGTTCATTCTAAGAAGCAAGCATTAGTAAAAAAGAACTTTGCTCTTGATGAAAGTTTTTTAAGACCCAATCTCTCACTTCTCTCCTCGGCTTTACTGCAAGAGTCAAACAACTACCTCGCTGCCTTTAGGATCATATACAATGAATTTGATGGTGGTTATCTCAATCTTTCTAGAACTGTTTTATCTCAATTGTTTCCAAGACCTTTCCTTGCTAAAATTCGAGATATAGCCAGTGAACAAGTCGATCCCATTATTCTACTCTCGCTGATTAGACAAGAATCTGGCTTTAACCCAGAAGCTCGCTCTCGGGTTGGAGCTCGAGGTTTAATGCAACTAATGCCAAGCACCGCTAGGACGATTCGAAAAAAAGTGACAACTGATTCACTTAATAATCCAACTCTAAACATTAAAATTGGCAGCAAATACTTTGAGTATTTATACAGTAAATATGAGGGAAACCTTGTTTATACTCTTTCTTCATATAATGCAGGAGAATCTCGAGTCGATCGATGGAGAAGGCAATATTTTACATCAGATTCTATTTTGCACAATATCGAAAATATTCCCTTTGATGAAACAAGAAAGTACGTAAAATTAATTTTTAGAAATATATTTTTTTATAAAATGATGCACGAAGATCTAAAGATGGTGGACTCTTCAAAGTCCAATCAACTCTTTGATATAGCTCTCGGATTTAAACGTTAAATCTAAAATGCATGATATCGCCGTCCTTAACAACGTAATCCTTGCCTTCAATTTTTAATTTACCTGCTTCTTTAACTTTGAGCTCGCTACCTAATTTAAATAAATCATCACAGTGATAGACTTCAGCTTTAATAAAACCCTTTTCAAAATCAGAGTGAATGATACCGGCTGCCTGCGGGGCTTTATACCCGTCATGAAATGTCCACGCTCTTACTTCTTTTTCTCCAGCTGTAAAATAAGTTTTTAAATCTAACAGATCGTAAGCCGCTTTAATCATTAAATCCAAACCTGACTTCTCAATACCCAATGATTGTAAAAACTCGGCCTTTTCTTCCGGAGATTCTAGTGAGGCTATTTCAGATTCAATCTTGCCACAGATTTTAACTACACCTGCACCATCCTTTTCCGCAACTGCCCTGACTTGTTTTACATAATCGTTATATGCGTCAATACAACTTTCATCCACATTACAAGCATAGAGAATTTTCTTCATCGTGATCAAGTGCAGATCCGAAATCGCATCTTTCTGCTCCCCATCTAATTCCAAGCTTCTTGCTGGTTTGCCAGCCTCAAGAATCGTAAGCAATTCTTCCAAGATGGGTTTGGCTATTTTAGCTCTGGTTTGGATTTTTTTATCATGAGACTTAAATAACTTTTCATTATTTTGAATTCTTTTTTGAACTGACTCTAAATCTGCAAGAGCAAGCTCTATATTTATTGTTTCGATATCGCTTGAAGGATCAACCTTACCGTGAACATGAATAATATCAGTGTCATCAAAACAGCGAACAACATGGATAATGGCTCCAACTTGCCGGATATGACCTAGAAATTGATTTCCTAATCCTTCACCCTTACTTGCACCTTTAACCAAACCTGCGATATCTAAAAACTCAACGATTGCGGGTATCGTTTTTTGGGGTTTAATAAATTCAGTGATTTTATTTAATCGCTCATCAGGAACAGTCACTACACCTTGATTGGGCTCAATAGTACAAAAAGGATAGTTAGCGGCTTCAGCGGGTGCGGAAGTTAATGCTTGAAAAATGGTTGATTTTCCAACATTAGGAAGACCTACGATGCCACAATTTAAACCCATAATTATTCCTGTATAAAGTTTTTCTTACTATATTTAGAAGCTGCTTTTTCAAAACACTTTTCAAGTGCCAAGCTCAATGCTTCATATTTTTCTTTAATAACCTTGTTTAATTCAATATCTTGCTCAGTTGGAAACTTGCCCAAAACCCAACTAGAAACACTGCCATGAATTGGTCTACCAATGCCCATTCGCAAACGTAAAAAATCACTCGAACCCAAATGTTGGGCAATGGACTTTAGACCATTGTGGCCTGCAAGTCCGCCACCTTTTTTAAACATGATTTGACCAAAAGATAAATCAATTTCGTCTTGAACAACTAAAACTTCCTCAGCTTTAATCTTATAAAACTGACAAAGTGGTAAAACACTCTCCCCACTTAAGTTCATATAGGTCATAGGCTTTAAAAAATACCTTTTTTCACCTAAAACGGATAATTCAGTATAAAGACCCTTAAATTTTTCCTTCCAAGGCTTATTTTCAAGTGCATCAAAGCAATCTAGAAGCAACCACGCTATATTATGGCGCGTCATCTCATATTCAATCCCCGGATTTCCCAGGGCAACGACTAATTTGATCATGAAAACCTTCTAAATGAAAAGAGAACTAACTGAGTCATGATTAAACGTTCTAT
>CALFYV010000015.1 GCA_937952395.1 uncultured Bacteriovoracaceae bacterium
TTCTACCTAACTATCAACAAACAATCATTAGTTAGCGTAAAAACTGTAAATAATACAGCGCGCAAGAAACATAAGCCCGACTGGATAAGTTTGCCTCTAGAAACAATTCTTGACTCAGACCTCTAGTGCAGGGGAAAATAATTGGGTGAGTATTTACTCACTAAATAAATTTTATAGAATCATGGATGGTTCAAAAAATGCTTCAACCACTAATCAGTAAGATTAAGCAAAAGAAAACCCTAACTTATATTGCTTTGGCGACGACCATCACTTTGGTTTCTTCGGGTTATCTTTATTTGGATTCACTCAATTCTATAAAGATTTCAAGTTTGCTCTCGACAGGATTATCGACTTGTTTTCAGCGAGTGTCGCAAACCTTTACATCTTTGGCAATTGCCGATAAAAACTCTGCCTACTTACAAGACTCATTTACCTCACTTACCAGTGAATGTTTTGCAGAGGTTATCTCTACTTTTAACCAGTCGTATTTAAAGTCGGATACTAAATTGGCCAGTAAATTAAACGGTCTAAGTTCAGATGTTCATTGGTTTCAAAAAAGGGCTAAGAATTTAAAAACTGTTTATGAAGCCAACGAGTATAGCGAAAATGATTGGTTTCAGGATGAGGCTTCAAAAAACACTGGAGCCGATACACTGGCCATCAGAAAGTATGAAAGCCTAGAGGTTATGAAAGATGAGATTGTGGATGTTATTGATTATAACCAGGCCCGCTTAACTACTTACACCCAGTACCTTACAAATGTTTTAGCAATTGCTGGCCTTTTATTGTTGGCCATTGGCCTGTACGGATTCCGTCAGTACCAAAATAGCTTTAAATTTATCAAGCATTTTGAAAAATGGGCCAATGATTTACTTCAAGGCGGACGCTTTAATTATATTTACCGGGTTGAACAACTCCTAACAACTATTTTTGATAAATTGGGTTTAGTTAAAACCAAAGAATTATTTGTGCTTTATCACGGTGCTGTCATGGAAAGAATAGCAGCTAAAGCATTTGTTGAAACTAGTGAAACTAAAGAGGCTAAAATAGGAGAGGTTGTAAAACAAGAAATAGAAGTAGCTCCTATCAAAACAGTTGAAGCACCAATTGAAGTTAAGTCTGAAGTTAAAATCGTCATAGAAGATCCTATATTAGATAAGCCTAATCAAGACGCGATAAACGTTAACTCAATATTAGCTGACGTGATTGATATGCTCTCAGAAAAGGCTTTTACTCACGGGGTTCTTAT
>CALFYV010000016.1 GCA_937952395.1 uncultured Bacteriovoracaceae bacterium
AAAAAAATTGTTAGTGAAAACCTGACTAAGTCTGATGCCAATATCAAAGGTTGGGTTAAATCGGTTAGAACCGCTAAATGGGGCGCATTTATTGTGGTTAATGATGGTAGCTGCCAAAAAGATATTCAATGTGTGGTTGATAAATCTCTAGATAATTTTGAAACTGATATTACTAAACTTCAAATTGGTTGCTCCGTCAGCATCTCTGGAAATTTAGTAGAATCTCAAGGCCGAATTAAATCAATTGAGATGCAAGCGCAAACGGTAGAAGTTATAGGTCTGGTCGCTGAAGATTATCCGCTTCAGAAAAAAGCAACTTCTCTAGAGTTTTTACGTGAAGTAGCTCACTTAAGATCACGCACCAACACTTTTGGTGCGGTCTTTAGAGTTAGGCATGCTCTTGCTATGGCCACTCATGAGTTTTTTAATAACCGTGGTTTTTACTATCTACATACTCCAATTATTTCAGCCAGTGATGCTGAAGGTGCGGGGGAACTCTTTAGAGTTTCAACTTTAGATGCTAAGAATCCTCCGATGGCCGGAAAAGCAGGAGTGGATTTTTCTAAGGACTATTTTGGCAAAGAAACTTTTCTTTGTGTTTCTGGACAACTTCAAGGTGAAACATTTGCGCTAGGTATGGGCGCCATTTATACTTTTGGGCCAACTTTTAGAAGTGAGAATTCCAATACCGCCAGACACTTAGCCGAATTTTGGATGATTGAACCTGAAGTGGCTTTTTTTGATTTAAATGATAACGCTCAACTGGCAACAGATTATTTAAAATACCTCATTACTTATGCCATGAAAAATTGTCCTGATGAATTGGAGTTTCTACAAAGTCAGTATAAAAATGATCTTTTAGAAACACTTAATCACGTCAAGGATTCTCCTTTTGAAAAGATCACTTATACTCAGGCCATTGATATACTAAACGCTTCAAAAAAGAAATTTGATCATAAAGCTGAGTGGGGCAAAGACCTACAAACTGAGCATGAGCGTTTTTTAAGTGAAGAGCATTTTAAAAAACCAGTTATTGTGACTGATTACCCTAAAAAAATAAAGGCCTTCTATATGAAGGAAAATCCGGATGGAAAAACCGTTGCTGCCATGGATGTTCTTGTCCCTGGAGTGGGTGAAATCATTGGTGGATCTCAACGTGAAGATAACCTAGAAAAACTTAAAGCGCGCATGAAAGAAGTGGGGCTTAATGAAAAAGATTACTGGTGGTACCTTGATCTTCGCCGCTTTGGTAGTGTCCCTCACTCAGGCTTCGGTCTTGGGTTTGAGCGTGCTGTTATGTACATCACTGGTATGAGCAATATCCGGGATGTTATTGCTTACCCTCGATTTCCTAAGAGTGCGGAGTTTTAGAACTTGCTCTAATCTTCTAAATTACACAGATGAATCAATTTTAAACTGACCTACAATCGTGTGGGATTTTTTGGTTAAAAAATTGACCTTTAC
>CALFYV010000017.1 GCA_937952395.1 uncultured Bacteriovoracaceae bacterium
TACAGTGAACTAGTCATTTATCCAATGGGCTGCCAAGGGGAACGCGCCATTAATAATGAGGTTGTTGAACCTATTGGAAAAAAATTAGGTGAGATGCTCGATTACACTCCTGGTACTTCATGGGAAACACTTTATAGTGTTGATGGTGGAGATATCGATTGGATGAACGCTGAATATCAAGTTATTCCTTATGTTCTAGAAGTAAATAGTACTAGTGAAGGTTTTCAACCTCCATTTGCAACAACTCGTGAGAGAACAGTTAAAAAGGTGCGAGTTGCGTGGATGTATTTGTTAGCTCAACTTGAACATAATACAACTATCGGATTGGTTAGAAATAAAAGAGGCAATCTTGGAAATAAAGGTGTGGTTGAAGTTTCTCGTTATGAAAATGGAAGCTACAAGAAATATACTCACTACCGTCTCGATCAAATGGGACGTTTTCATTTGGTTCTTCCAAGAGGTCGCTACCTGATTGAAGCAACTCACGAAGGCCAAGTTTTAAACTCTAAAGAAATTTACGTGCAAAATAACGGTCAAAGAAATTATATCGCTATTGAATAAAGTTAAGCTGTCAATCAAGGGAGTCGTGAAAACGACTCCCTTTTTTTAATGAAAATGAGATTGTCCGGCTATCAGGGAAGCGACACCCAAACAGAAAAATAATAATGAAATTAATTTATGTTTTAGATTTTCATATTTAATCAATTCTGGAATTAAGTCTACCGCAGCTATATAAATAAAATTACCCGCCGTGAAAGGGATAAAATAATTGATATTAATATATTCAGACAATGTATAAGCGGCTAGTCCACCTAAAAGAAAAGTTAAAGAACTTAAGAAATTAAAAAGTAAAGCCTGGGTTTTAGAAAAGCCACTATGGATGAGCAAGCCGAAATCACCAATTTCTTGTGGAATTTCATGTAAGGCTTCCGCTGTCCAAGCGGCAATCCCCAATCTGATATCGACCACAAACATCGCCCCAATAGTTAGACCACTTAAGAAATTATGAAAACCATCGGCGACTAAAATCAAATGCCCCACAGGTTTGTGAGTATGAGAATGATCTGTTTTATGGCAATGATGCCAATGAATCACGTGTTCTAATACAAAGAACATTAAAAACCCTGCAGTTAAATAAATAAACGCTTCATCTTGCTTATCAGCTAGTAAATGAAATGATTTAGGCAGTAGATGAAAAAAAGCACTTCCCCATAAAGAACCTGCAGCGTAAGCAACTAGTGGTAAAATGGATTT
>CALFYV010000018.1 GCA_937952395.1 uncultured Bacteriovoracaceae bacterium
AAGAACAGTATTTTAAAAACCCTCTAGAAGAGATGAGCCTTGAAGTGGCGGTTAAGTACTCAGAAGTTTTTCAAAGGATATTAGGAGGGGACGTGGATGAGGCCAAGCGCTGCTCATTTGAGCCCTATGCCTTGGATGGATGGAAGGATATCACAGATACAAAAGCGGGAAAAGTCCGTCATTACGCACCTTACTTTCAGTACTATGATCCCAATGCCTCATTTGCTCACCTGTACCAAGGGGGAATTAATGACATGCTTAAGAAGGCCAAGAGGTATGATTGCTTATTTAAGAATGTTACGAGTCCACAAAAATTGTCCAGCGAACTAGATGAGTTACTAAAAGACCCAATGGTTATTGGTTATACCCATAATAATCTTTTTGAATACCTACAAAATTTAAAAAAGAATGGAAACTTTGCTGGTTATGAACTCATCAAAAAGAAACTTTTAGAAAATGCTAACGTCACTAATTTTTTAATGAAAAAAATGGATTCAAATGTAGTGGGAGCACTTGTTAAGATTGATTATTACAAGTTTTATGAAGAGCTCGCAGGTAAGAATGAATCTTTTATCAAAAATATTCAAAACTCTGTGCTTGATAGTTTGCGTGTGGGCGGAGATCAAGAAATTGAAGCGCAGGTAGAGTATCAAAGGAATTTAGGGCAAGCGCTGATTAAGAATAAGCTCATCGACAGTAGTTTTATTAGATCCATTCTCGACCAGAAGGATTTAAATACGAGGATGCTGGGGCTAGCTGCCAATATTTTGAGACTTTCGCAAAACGATCTAGAAGATGAAGAAGTTGTCAGAATTGCGCTTGAAATTTTAGACAACCCAAAGGCAAATCAAAGCTCATTTCGAGAAATTTTACAAATGATTTATGAGAGGAAAACGAATCTTAGTGGCCAAGATAAAATTTTAGCTGCCGTATTAAATTTAGGCGACTTGGACGAAACGAATGTCAATTCACTCATGACTTATATTGCTGAAGCACAATATAAAATTGAGAATTTAGATCTTATCGCAAAATCTTATGTTGAAAAATATGCAGGGAAAATCAATGGGGGAGTTCTGGCCAGCTTTCTAGCAAGTTCAAATGTATTTCATATTCAAAAACTAAAAAATTATCAAGAATTACTCTCTCTCTATCTGGATAAAACCGCACAGGAAAAGAATTTTAAAAATGGAGTAGAACTTCTATCAAAGGGAACAACTTATATTGGAACTGACAGGATAGAAGAAATTAAAAAATACTTAGATCAATTTGAAGCAAATAATAAAGAAGAGATAACACAAGAAAATGAAGCCTTTTTTAGTAGCTATTTGGGTCTTTTTGAAGTCTTCATAGGTACAGGGTTAATATCTCATGATTATTTTGAAAATAAGCTTTTAAATATTGCAAAAAGGATAACTCCTCAAAGTCCACCTGGTTTAATAAGTCGCTTATTCATGTATAGCGCGGACAAAAAAAATAGCTATGAAAGAAAAATATTAGAAATTGCTGAGAAAAATAAAATACTACAACCATTTCTCAGTCATATATTTTTAAGGCCGCATTCATTTAACCAAGCACCTGGAGGATATCCTGGAGAAATGCCTAATTTAGATAATCAAATGGAGCTTTTAAAAAAATACTCTAAAGATTTAAGTACAGATGATTTTTTTAAACTCTTGCAGCTTGTTAATTATAATGGTGTGAGAATTTTTGATCCTCGTTCTTTCTCAGTTGCAAACTCTAGCTGGCTTAAAGAAGAATATAAAAGGAAGAGAAAAGAAAAATCCTTAATTGAATATAGAATTATAGATCCATATAATGCCATTATTTATTTAGTTTTTGGGAATGAGGAAGGAAGTAAGCTTGTTCATGAGCTAATCAATAATGAGCTCAGTAATAAAACTGTCCCTGAATGGGTAGAGCTAGGCTTAGATTATGATGAATTTCTTACTTTCAATGGCAGCTTAGAAAATAAAAAAAGATATATCGATTTCTACCTACAAAATAAAAATAGCGATGATGCCCAAAAAAGAGAAGTTATTAAAAATATAGAGGGACGTCGTAACATGAGTTCCTTTATCAGTGATTATTTTTTTCATACTCTGACTCTTGGCGAGTCAACTTTAGATGACTATTTAAAAGTTCCTGCTGAATATATAGATTCAAATTATTTCACAAATTATTTAACGATGTATCTTCTACCGAATAATAGAGCGAATATGATCGACAAATATGTTGACACTATTCTTAAACAAAAAGATTCCAGAACTACCGCTCTTCTTATGAATTCTTTACCGGGGCATTACTTAGATGATGCCAATTTTAAAAAGCTATTTGATTATACAATGAAAAATCAAAACTATGAATCTACAAAGGTTTTGTTTTCGAAAATATCAGACCCGCAAAGTCGTGTCCAAGAACGAGAGAGTGCCTTATCAACTTATTTAGATAGTATTCTAAGCAACAGAGATTCAATTGCTAATTTTTTAACCATGCTAAGTAAAATGCAACCTGCTCCTGCTAATAAAGTAGAGTTATGGTTAAAAGCATTAAACACAATTGACAGCAATGATATTAATTTTCTATTTACTTTATTGAGAATTGATTTTGGATTTTTAATATCAACGAATGCTTATCCTCAGTTTGAATCTAAGATTGATGAGGTTTTCAAGAAAAGCTCAATCCCAAATATCCTCATCTTACTTCAAGTTCATGCCAGGAATAATAAGGAGCAAGTAGCAAAATTAGCAATGAAGTTAATTGATAGAGAGGACATGGATTCAAACGGGCTATCATTCCTCACAAGCAGGGATAGTCTGTTACATTCAGTGTTAAAGCCACAAGATATATATAAAATTATATCTCATCCTAGATTTGAAATTGGCTCTTACCAAGAGGCGAGCTATGCAGTAAATGCGGCCGCGTATAGTTTAAATTTAATTCCTCTAAATAATGAGGCAAAAATGACAGCAATGAAAAATCTTGTCATCCCAGCCTATTTAAGTAAGCAAAAAGGGAATAAAGGTATCATACACCTCATTCAGCAAAGTCAAAATGATTATCAAGATGACAACAACGATTTGCAAGAAGAGATTTTTTTGACTCTCTTTGAGGGCCTAGATATAAAAGAATTAGTGAAAGAAGGCCATAATATAAATACTCTCGACCTGAGACGAAAGGATTTATATATATTTAAAAAATTTATGACAGATAAAAATCTAAATTTATCACCATCTGAAATGTATGCGTATTTTGGACAACAAAACAGGAATTTCTTTCGTGAAACCACGAAAGAAGAGCGTGAAATTTGGTTTAACAAATTCAAGAACAATAATTATGAAGTGAGTACATTTCTAGGTGAGCTTCTTCAAAATCTTGAGGAAGCTGATTATAAAGAGGTTTTAACCTATCTCATCCATGTAGATGATAAGATGGCCATTGAGTCAATAAACCGACTCATTTACCGTTATGATAAACTTATCAAGAAGTTTTCTGACTCAAATTCAAATGAGTTTCATTTGAATTTGACAAGTCTATTTAAGAAATTAGCTTTAGGCTCGGAGACCCGCAATGTGGCCTCTTTAATATATACTTGGCAAGACAAGATAAATCCAGAGTTCATAAAAAAATTAGATAGAAAAACTTCACTGCAATATTTGGATTTTTTCAACACATTTGTCTCTTCTGATGCGTATAAGAAGTTCACGTATCATTCTAGAAGAAAAAATCGAAGTAATTTTTATCAGGCCATGAAAAATAACAAGCGGCGAGTTGAAGAATTATGGCGACAACCGGCGGCCAAAACGTTTGAAGAGAATATAAAAGTAGAGCAGACAAATCAATAAATTCTAAGTTCAAACAGCCTACGAAACTTTAGAACAATATAATAGGTCTCAAAAAAACTTCCATTCTCCTTGGCACGCCCCTTGCTCTATAAAAGGTAAGAAAAACTAATACTTAATTTAAGTCATTGGATTTACTGCCTGTAAAAATGACTTAGTTGTCTAAAAATTAGACAGTTGTAGGGGAGAAAAAATGAAAGCATTAATTTTACTACTTACTGTAACTCAGCTTTATGCCGGAGAAGTTTTACGTATCCGCCGTGATAAAGTGGTTTTTAAATTGGATGAGTCTTCACAAGATATTCAAAGAGGTGAGTACTTAACGGTACGCCGGAATGGACGAGATGTAGGAGAAATTCAATTTTTACTTCGTCGTAACTCTCTAGGTGCCGCGCGAGTGGTTTCGGGGAAGGTGGTTAAAGGGGATAAAATCGAAGTTCAAAGTGAGATAAAAGAAAGTGCTCAAAATGATGAATTTGACTTTAGTGATGAAATGATAAGTGATGAGACTTCATATTCAGCCGCTGCAGTTGAAACAAGATCAACTCGGAGAGTGCGTGAGGAAGAAAGTAAGAGTGACGAGAAAAATGTTTCCACTGCTATATTGGGGGCCAGTGGAAAAATGAGTGGAGATATTGAGGCCACGATCCAATTTCCTGCACCTAATCCAACAGTGAAATTTAAGATAAGTAGCGACGCCCTTAATTTTGCGGGAGCACGTTTAGGCTATAAGCTAAATGATTCTTTTAGTTTACAGGGTGAATTATTACAAGGTTCAGGTAGTGGCCAATTATGTGGAAGCGCTGGGAGCACTACAGCTTGCGAAAATCTGAATATTAAAACAAATTCCATAAACCTTGGACTTGTTTATGATTTAACTCAAAATATTTACCTTGGGATTAATGCCGGTACGATTAAAACGGATATGAAAAGTACTGAAGGAGCGGATGAGATTAATTTTAAAGGTGGAACGATTGGACTTATGGCCGGTTTAAAATTTGATTTAAGTGACAGTATCTTCTTAGGATTTGAAGGACGTTATCAAAGCTTTAATTATAATTCTTCTACTTTTAAGTTAGAGGGGGCTGCGGCCATTGATAGCGAAGATAAGCTGACTCAATCAGCCATGCTGGGTCTTGCTTCAATCGGAATTAAATTTTAATAAATTACTTGGTCGATTTTTTATAGTCGGCCAAAAATTTTTCAAGTCCGCTGTCGGTTAGGGGATGATGGAAAAGTGCCTTGAGCACA
>CALFYV010000019.1 GCA_937952395.1 uncultured Bacteriovoracaceae bacterium
ATGGCTGGCTTGAGATCCGCTATCAACTAGACCCAAAAGGAGAGCCAGTTGATGTAGTTATTCACGTTCGAATGCTGGATCAAGAAAATATATCCCAGCAGCACGCTGTAGGAGTGATTGGGGTTAATCTTATTTATGCTGCCTTTTTCTATTCTCATGACCCAGAGTTTTTTATTGAATCTTTGATGGATGGCCTAAGTACCAAGCGCATCGAGATCAATATGGTGCGTTTTACGGGCAAGTGGTTTAAAGACGCTGATAATCGAATATTAAATTTAAAACTGGTGCGCAAGGGTTACACCAGTGCTGTTATGTTTAATGAAAAAGGTGAAATCATTTTGGCCAGTGATGAGCTTTATAAACAAAATATCTTAGTGGTCAGAGGGAGTTACCGTCCACCGACTTTAGTCAGTAGTGATATCTTAAAGACGGGTTTAGATAGTTATGTTGAGGCCACAGGTCACGATCCAAAAAAGGTCAATGTTATTTGTGAATTAACTATGACCAACCTTTCAGAGAAAGGCGCCATTTCACGAGCTGACTTTTTAGCACGAGTTGATTTACTCAGCTCTCTTGGCTTTAAAGTTCTCATCAGTAATTATCATCAGTATTTTAAACTGACAGAATATTTTTCTAAATTTAAATGTCCAAACTTAGGTATTGTTTTAGGTATCTTTAATTTCCAGCAAATTTTTGATCATGATTATAATAATTTTGATGCCAGTGCTCTGCAAAGCTTAGGTATTAATATGGATGAAGACGAAGAGGGAGAGGAGCTCAACGTTTTGGCCTCTATCGGCCTACTCTTTAGACCCAATGTCAGTGTTTATGTTTATCCCTATCATAGTAAAGATGAAAATATTTGCTTGGATAACTTAAAAGTGTCACCACAACAGAAACATCTCATTAATTTTTTACGCGAATCCCACCAACTTTTTGATATTAAAAATGTGGATGAAAGTATTTGCGATATCTATTCGCGCAAAGTGCTCGAGATGATCGAAAACGGCCAGGAGGGCTGGGAGAAAATGGTACCCAAGTCTGTCGCCACTACGATTAAGAAGAAGAAGCTGTTTGGTTATGGAGCTTAGGTTTTAATAACCTTTTGCTCTGGCCTCTTTTAAGAAGTTGATATCTTTTTCTAATTTACTCATTTTAGATTCAAGTTCGGCAGTCTTTTGAATTTGTCTGGTCATAGAGTAGATTGTAATCTTCTTATCTTCATCAGGTAAATCACAAGTCTTAGGTATATTATTTTTAATATCATGTTCAAGTTTTAATTTTAAAACTGCTAGACTCACAAGTTTTCTCTCCGCACTTTCCTTTTTGTCTTTTTTGCTATCGATTTGTTTCTGATTGATAAAGCCACCAATAGAATAGTATTCATTACTTAAGGCAAATATGTTTTTATCATAACCTTGAATATCTTGTTCTAATTCTATAATACTATCCTTACATGAAATATTTAAGCGCGAGCAAGTTTCACCTAATTGTTGATTTTGGTAATTGCATCTTGCTTCAAAACTTCTGGCTAAGTCGGAAATAATTTTTGCTTCTAAATCAGAACAAGAAAGAGTATTAACATCTTGATCGAAATATGCGTAAACGAATGAGTTAAGCTGGTTATGATCCCACATCTTAGATAACGCATTGTAATTATCTTCAGCTATTTTATAATAGTCAGGATAGATTTCTTTACCAAAACGTTTATTTTTAATTTTTATGTTTATAGAGCGATGATAATCTTCCATTGTTCCTGTAGGAGAAATAGTCAGATAACTGATTTTACCGTGTTCATCTAAGTGGCCACTTATATTTAATTCATTATTACAGCTAAATTTCTTCTCTAATAAATCGATTGTTTTGATTTTCTTATTTCTTTCCTTATCATAAGCAAAGATTTTATTTTCTGTTAGAGCATCATTTTCATCATAATGCTTTATTGTGGTTCTAAGTCCTTGCTCATAGGTCATATCAGCTAAAACCTTATGTATTTTGTTATCAACTATGCTGTAGACTTTGGCCCTACCATGAAGCTCACCATCTTTATAATTTGCTTCTACCAAGGAGAAATTATCAATTTTAATTATGTATGGGCCGTTTAACTTACCGTGTTTGTAGCTAGCGGTGAAATCAAGTTTTATATGTTGGGGTATGTCAAAATTGTAAACTAAAGCACCATGAGTGAAACTGGAGAGTTGTTCGGGAATTTTGCTACCCATATCATAGAAGCTCGCATTTTTATTTTCAATTTTCAGTTTGCCGTGTTTTATGAAACGGCTCCCTTCATCATAATAACCTTGTATTGTTTTTGTGACCCCGAGATCACTTAAATCTTGGGTTTCAATTTTTTGGGCCTTGGCTTGAGTTGAAAGGATTAATAGCATTAGGCTTAATAGTGACATATTCATTTTCTTCATAAATTACTCCAAAATACTTATTTATTATTAAGAGACTAAAAAGCAATATATGTGCCAAGATTTACGCTCAAAATGATTGTGATTTTCATAGGTTGAGAATATATAAATTATTATTTTAGACAATTGTTGAAAGGATAAACAATGAAATTAGATTGATTTATTGACGTAAATAATTTTGGTTACTTTCTGTAATCCCGGATCATAAATAATATGAATACCGAGCCTGTCACAACGAATAAGCTGCTGAAAAGGAATGCCGTCGCGACGTACGTCTCCTGAGAGCTCTCTGAAATTTGATTCGTAAGGATTAAATTTATCCTTCCAATAGGCCAGAGAAGTCTCCATCGCTTGAGGTACCACATGTTTGGCCAGCACGCTTTGATCTTTGATTTCGAAGCTTAAACCCTGAGGATAGTGCAAAAATTCTGATTGCTCTTCGCCTTTTTCACGCATCAAAGGTTCACCATATTGAGCGATAAGTGTATCCGTGTTATTTGGGAATTGATTATGATCTGTCACTTCAATTTGCAGACAGCTATAAAAACCCAATAAAAGAAAATAAAAACCCAGTCTTCTCATGAAGATCTTATCGGAAGAAGAAAAAAGAAATCAATTTTGACAGGTATTTAAGATTAAGCGACGGATTTTTTGATATCCCAATCAGCAAAGGCCAATAGACCTGGATGAACATTTAAAACTAGGGCCAAACTTTTGGCCCTCTCAATTCCCATGGTAATACGATCATTTTCCAATGAAGAGATAGTCGCCTGCTTAAGTCCAGTTAATTCGGCCAGCTCATTTTGTGAAAAGGAGTTAAGCTCACGATAAATTTTTAATGCTTTGCCAGGAGTAAGATCACCATAGCGCTTATCAGAAATAAAATCTTGATTTAAAGCATTTTTTACATTTTTTCCAAGCTTCATAGTTTTCTCCTATAGTCATGAGGTGTTACCTCTAAAACAAAGATTTTAATCTCTTTGTCAGAAACATAATAAATAACGCGCCATTGAGAATTTAGCGATGAGGACCTGGCACCTTCCCAATCACCTTTTAGAGAGTGATCTCGGTATCCATTGATCGCTTGTAACCCACTTACGCCTTGGAGTTGAATAATATTCTTCCAGGCATCAAAGGCATTTTTTATCTCTATCGGAGCTTTTCTTAATGCCTTATCAGCAGATTTGGCGATTTGTATCGACCACATTACTTAATAGTAATATAACTTATAGGTTATGTCAAGGTTTGGAATCAATTTCTATGGCCATTAGTTTAAGATTTATATTAAAGTATATAATTATAAGGATTTATGATTGATTCATTCTACCTTTCGCCATTTAGTGATCCCTATATCAATCTTGCCATTGAAAATGAGCTCTTAATTAATTTGAAGCCTGATTCAAGAGTGCTGCTGCTTTATATTAATGGGCCTAGCGTGGTCATGGGGCGCTTTCAAAACCCGTGGCTTGAGGCCAATTTGGAGTATCTAAAGCAAGAGGGGATTCATCTAGTCAGGCGCCAAAGTGGTGGAGGCTGTGTTTATCATGATGAAGGTAATCTCAATTTTTCTTTTATTGAATCCAATCGTGAATTGGGTAAGAAGGCCAATAATGAGTATATCATTAAGATCCTGCAGAAGCTGGATATAAAAGCCTTTATAGGAGATCGCAATAACTTGTGGGTTATGAGTAGTGAAGGAGAGCGCAAAATTTCGGGAAGCGCTTTTAAGCAAAAACGAGATCGCTCATTTCACCACGGCACCCTTTTAGTTGATACAGATATTGAAAAATTAAAACGGGCATTGAAGCCTAAAGATTATCAGATAACTTCTAAGTCTATTGATTCTGTTCGAAGCAAGAGCATGAATTTGAAAAGCCTTAATGCAAATCTAACTATGAAAAAGTTGATTGATTCTTTTTGTGATAAATTTGAAACTCTCACCATCAATAAGACAATAGAAGTAGAAGCTGCTCGCTTGCGCTCTTGGGAGTGGGTGATGGGAGAGACTCCTTATTTTGAATGCAGACTTTCTCAAGGGGTGATCAAGAGTCGTAAGGGTTTATTAATTGAAACTGATATTGAGTCCTTAAAAAATCAAATTGGGATGAAATTAGAAGATATTAGCGGTATATATTTTGATAGCGTTTACTGATATTTTCAAAAATATCGGTCTCTTGAGTTAGGTAACTCTCTTCAAGAGCAGGGGATCTTCTCTTTTCATTTGTGTTAAAAACATATTCTGTTTGCATCGCCTCTTTCAACTTCTTCTCTTCTTCCAGTTTGGCCAACTCTTCTTTTGATAACTCTTTCTTCTCTTCTTTGGCGGTATCATCCGGACGCTTAAAGAGAGCGACGATTTCTTCGCCTGGGGCCAATTGAACTTCTTCAACTTTAGCTACTTTTTCTTCTTCAATATTCTTCAAGCGTGAACTGAATTTATTTTGTA
>CALFYV010000020.1 GCA_937952395.1 uncultured Bacteriovoracaceae bacterium
GGTGCGCCTGGCCTATGTTGATGCCCCTGAGATTTCTCAGAAAGATATTGAAAATAAAGAGCCGATTGGACTTTGGGCACGAGATTTCTTAGTGCAAAAAATTCAAGGCAAAAGCATTATGCTTAAAAAACTCGCTACAGATAAATATCAGCGCATGATAGGAGAGATTCGTCTGAATAACGAACTTATTAATTTAAGTTTAATTCAGGCAGGGTTTGCTATTGTTTACCCTTTCTCTCAGTTTTCCTCTCGATTTCAAAAAGAAATTTTCTACCAACAGTACTATCAAGCCTTCAATCAGGAAAAAGGAATTTGGAATACTCTTGGCATGGTGAATCCTTACCATTACCGTCAAGAGCAAAAACGGCCGGGTCGACTCTCTCACTAAATTTCATAGAATAGAAAGTGAATAGATTTATTTACAGGGAGTTCAGATGAAATTTTTATTACTAAGTTTTTTAGTTGCTACGGCTTTTGCTGGCAACAAGTCCAACATCAGAAGTTTAAATCGTTTTTGGTTGATGAACGATCGTATGGACACGGATGATCTCATGCGGCCTTACAAGAGGGATTATGTTCGGATTAATATCGATGCAGCGATGTCAAAAGGTTTTGATGATTTTAATAAAGATGTGGAAACAGCTTTAGAGAGTGCAACTCCTGCTGATTTTAATGCCTTCGTTCAAAAACATGAAAATACAGAACATTTTTTAAAAGCGGATGTGGGATTTGGAGTTTGGTTGCCAGGTTGGAATATGTGGAACACTGATGTACTGCCTTCAATTCGTGCTGAAGCTTCTGTGGGGGCTTTAATTACCAACAGAACAGCTGATGCTAGTTTTGGAGCTGACTTTTGTGCGGAAAATAATATTCCAGCTGAGTACTGTCAGGGGAGTACGATTACCGTGGGTTCTCTTTTTATGGAAGCTTATGCTGTTGGAACAGGTAAAGGTGGTTTGAATTTAGATTTCAAATATGATGAGAAATGGACTGTTGATACTTTTATTTACGGAATGACTCGTTATGATGCGGTTCAAGCTTTTAATGCAGCCGATGCGGCAACTGGCACTGCTGATGAAATTGAACTCAAGCCAGAATTAACTGAAACAGTTACCGCTAACGCTGACTTGCATATCGGATTTAATGATGGCACCACCAGAATTTTTGCTGGGGTCAGTGAATTAAAGCTCTCTACTATTAAAGATCATGTGGATAATAAACAAGATGAGCCTTCAAAAGAATATAGGGCCTTGTTTATGGGTTCTGGTAGTCCAGTTTATCGAGTGCATATTGAGCGACGTTTTGATGATCTGTTTCTTTTTGATTTAATTCCTTTTGCTGGAGCTCATTACCGTGAGCAGTATGAAGCAGGGGATGGGGTTTATGGTGGTCTAAAATTTGTTTTTGGTTGGAAGGCCTTCCATTTTGCTGCCCTTGGAATGTATGACCCAGAGTATGTGACTTTGACTCCTAGACTTCAATTAGGAATAATTGATATCGAAGGAACACTTAAGTCTGCTCATAAAGAAAAAGATGATTTTGGTGTAAAGCTTGCTGATATTTACGCCATTAATTTTCGATTTCACTTTTAAGTAAGTTATGCAAAAGATATGTGCTTTTTTATTCATTTCCTTTTTTCTTCAAGCTTGCTCTTGTTCTCAAGATGAGGAGCCCAGTGCAACTTATGGCAAATTAGAACTTATGATCATGATTAAGAAAGCTGATCCTAATGCTCGTGAAATTTTACCTAAGGATATGAATAGCGGGGTTAAATGCGCCGATTATGGCCCTGGCTGTATTCGAGGTCTTATTGGAAATATCTTAGGCTATGATGTTATTTTTGTGGAGTTTGAAACCGAGAATGACGCTCGTAATGAAGCCATTCGTTTAGAACAATTGTATGCACGCAATTGGTTAATTGATGATACCGCAGGTGAGCCCCCACTTGAGAAATTTTTTAAGCAAGTGATTGGTGCAATTAATCCGAATGAGAAAACAGAGCTGGATGGGAAAGAAACTTCTGGCGAAACAGATGCAGCTTCTGCTTCCAAATAAGATAATCTTCAACATGATGGCCATCACGTGTTCTAAATTCCGCAATGGTTTCTTCAAAGAGAAAGATCCAACGATTGAGTTGTCCGGGATTAATTTTTAAAGGCATATGCACTTTGATGAGATCAAAGGGCGGAACAATTTCAACACTGGTTTTGCCTAAAATTTGAATCTCCCAAAAATGCGCAATTCGAGGAATATGAGTATCGAAATCTTCAATATTTCTAAAATGAAAGCCAATAAGAATATCTTTGCTGGCCTTAGCATAAAATGCTGTCACAACTTCTAAAATATCGTTATAGCTTAATTTCATTGATCTCCCACATCTTTGAACTGTCCACCACAATGAGGGCAGAAATGCCAAAATTGAATGTCGAGTGATTCTTTACAGCTGTAACATTCATAGGCAATGCTTAACTCATCTAAGTCATCTCCCGCTAATAAAATATTTTTTTTTAAGGCTTCAATAGTTCTGGGATGAGCGCGGTAGCGATTTGTTTTAATATCTAACTTAAACTTTGCGGGTTTGATTTCTTCATCAGCAATCAGGGAGAGTTTATAATCTTGAGGATTTGATAGATCATAAGCTGCTAGTCCAGCTAAATTATCTAGTTCCCTAATGAGTTTCTTGAGCTCTTCTGCTGTGGTTCTAGGATTTCTTAAGTTCTTGAGTTGCATGATTTTTCCACCTCTTGTGAAACATAGCAATCATTTGAACAATGGCACGGCGGTGTTTATTAAAAATCCAAGAAAACTTGGGCCTGAGTGCCCCGACATCCTTGTAGAAAAACACTCCTTGCGTTCCACATTCATCGATAACTCTTAATGTCCATTCTACCACTTCTGGCGCTGGATGGTGAATCAA
>CALFYV010000021.1 GCA_937952395.1 uncultured Bacteriovoracaceae bacterium
TTCCTTTCGTTGATTCAGCAGGAGTGCTTGTCGTGCTTATGGCGGCAATTGTAGGCGCTTGTGTTGGTTTTTTGTGGTATAACACTTATCCGGCTCAGGTTTTTATGGGAGATAGTGGTTCGTTATCCCTTGGTGGTGTACTTGGAATGGCGGCTGTGTTTACTAAGAATGAGTTTCTTTTTGTTGTCATTGGTGGAATATTTGTTATAGAAGCGTTATCAGTGATTATACAAGTAACTTCATTCAAAATAAGAAAGAAGCGAATCTTTAAAATGGCGCCAATTCATCACCATTTTGAATTATTGGGTTGGGCCGAGCCCAAGGTTATTGTTCGGTTTTGGCTTATAAGTATAATTTTAGCAATACTAGCAATTGCAACATTGAAATTGCGATAAAGAGGTAAGGTATTATGTCTTTAACTGAAAAATATAAAGGCAAAAAAGTTCTTATTGTTGGCCTTGGTAAAACCGGGTTTGCACTCATTCACTTTTTTAACAATTTAGGTTGTGAGATTAAAGTTACCGATATAAAACCCATTTTTGATCTTAACAAACAAGTTAAGAGACTTAAGAAAATTCAACCTAATCCTGCCATGACTTTAGGTGAGCATAGGGATGATGATTTTATTCAATCTGACTTGATTATTTATAGCTCCTCAGTTGATCCCAATTTGCCACAAATTCAATTAGCAAGACAACACGGAAAAGAAGTTTTCAGTGAGTTTGCTTTTGCCTATAAAAACTGCACAAAGCCAGTTATTGCTATTTGTGGTTCTATGGGGCGTACAACAATTGCTCATATGATTGGCTATACGCTAAAAGTTGATAAGAAAAATATTTTTATTGGTGGAACAAGTGATGAACCATTTATTAATTTTCTAGCACTTCCAAACAAAGATGAAATTGATTATGTGGTTGTAGAAGTGTCACCTTTTCAATTACAAACCGTTGAAGGTTTTCATCCTATGTTGGTCGTTTTCCCTAACTTGGATGAAAGATTTACTCCAGGAAGATTTAAGTCAGCAGGTGAATATTTTGAAACAGCATTAAGCGTTATAAAAAATTTAACTCATGACGATTTTTTAGTAGTTAATTTTGATAAGTTATCTGGAAATTCTGTACTTAGAAATGCCGACACTCAGACATTTTGGTATTCAAGAAAATCTTTTGTAAACATGGGTGTTATTAACGAAATTCAAGGAACTCACTTTCATGAGAAAAGAATTCATTCAAATATTCACTATTATTCAGAGTTTAAAGTTAATCAAATGAGGATAGTGGGAGTTCAAAGTCGTGAGAATTTATTAGCAGCAATAACTGCTTGTAAGGCCCTCAAGGTTTCAGATACTTCTATCCAAGCTTGTATTCAAAAATTTCCTGGTATCCCAAACCGTTTAGAATTTGTGACTGAAAAAAATGGTGTGAAATTTTACAATGATTCCAAATCAGAAAAAATGGAGGATTTAAGAAAATCTTTAGAAGCCTTCAAAGATCCTGTAATTCTCATTGCAGGAGGAAAAGATTCTGAGCAAGAATATGAGAAATACGCAAAAGTTATCAATGAGCGTGCCCGAATTATGGTTCTTGTTGGTGAAAGCAAGGAAAATATGAATAGAGCTATCGGAGACGCAACACAGACTTTCCTGGTTGGGTCCTTTGATGAATCAATACTTTTGGCTTATCAAAAATCCAGAACAGGAGATACCATTGTTTTATGCCCAGGTAATGATGGTTCAGATGTTTTTAGAGATTTTGAGGAAAAAGGCAATTATTATAAAAAGTTGATCTTTCAACTCTAGTAAGAAATTCTTTTTATCACTTTCTTATCAGTTTATAATAAAAACATGAATGATACATATAATCAGAAATACTCGCACTATTTCTTGATAAACATTTCAACGTTATTAATTATTGGCATAATAATGGTGTACTCTTCCAGTTACATATATGCTAAGGAAGTTGTTGGTAGTTCAACTCATTTTTTTTTTAAGCAAATACTTTTTGTTATTCTCGCGTCAAGCTTGGCCTATATTGTAAGCCGTACCAAAACATTGTTTTGGATTAAAAGTGCTTATTTTTTTAATGGGATATTAACAATTTTTCTTTTTTGTACACTATTTGATTTTTCCGGTCTTTCGGTTAATGGCTCATCACGCTGGATAGTTTTGTCAGGTGTTAAATTCCAGCCCGGTGAATTTGTTAAAATAAGCATAATGCTTGCTTCTGTAAAATACTTTACTGAGTTTGAGAAGTACTCGACTAAGGCGAAGTTGTTGAATTCACTACATTTAATTTTCCCGCTGATTTTCTTTATATCTCAACCTGATTTTGGAACTTTTTCAATTTGTGTTTTTATCATTGGCTTTGTTGGTTTTTTAAGTGAATTTCCAAGAAAATATTTTTATTCAATTTTTTTTCTAAGCTTAGTAAGTATGGGATTCATTCTTGTTTCAAAACCTTATCGAGTAAAAAGATTATTAAGTTTCCTTGATCCGTGGAGTGATCCACAAAGCAGTGGTTTTCAAATTATTCAATCTTATTTAGCTTTTGCTAACGGCGCGATTATGGGACAAGGCTTAGGAAATTCCAATGAAAAACTATTTTATCTTCCGGAAGCTTACAATGATTTTATTTTTAGCGTTATTGGGGAAGAGCTTGGATTTCTGGGAGTGTTAGTTGTTGTTTTGCTCTTCATTGCATTTATTTTCCTTGGCTTGAAACTAAGCATTAGCTTAAAGGATAAAACTCTAATCTTAATAAGCAGTTCAGTTGTCTTCATGATAGGAATTCAAGTTTTTTTTAATATGGGTGTTGTTTTGGGATTATTACCGACAAAAGGCTTAAATCTTCCTATGATCAGCTATGGTGGTTCATCAATGCTGGCGAATTTTTGGGGCATTGGATTAATATATTCTTGTTTGTATAGAAACAGTCTAGACATGAGTGTTATGCCGACATCGAATCTAAATAAAAGTTAAAAAATGAAAATAAAAGCAGTTATTGTTGCAGGGGGAACTGGTGGTCATATCAATGCTGCTTTATCTCTAGGCGAATGTTTATCAGTTGAAAAATACGATGTACTTTTTATAACCGGAACTCGTCACTTAGATTATGCCTTATTTAAGAACACCAATTGTATTCATTTAAATACGATGCCTTTGCGCTATAAAAATCCTTTGAAAATTTTAAAAAGTCTGGTCTTTAATTTAGCGGTTTTTTTCAATTTAATAATTAATTTTATCAAGCAAAGGCCTGCTTTTGTTATTGGATGTGGAGGGTATGTTTGCGGCCCAACTTTAATGGCTGCTTATTTATTACGAATTCCATTTTATATTGTAGAGCAAAATGCGGTTATGGGCTTAACTAATAAATTATTAAGCTATACAGCTAATAAAATTTTTCTTCATTTTAAAAATACCAAAGGACTAAAACCTTTTATGAAAGGGAAAATTATTATTTCTGGTAATCCCACCAGACAAAGTATTAAATATTCCACCGAAAAGAAAGGTAAAACTTATAATGTACTTGTTTTTGGTGGCAGCCTAGGAGCTTTGCAAGTAAATCGCATAATTGGTGAGCTTATAAAGAGTGATAGTGATGTCTCTTTGCATATTATTCACCAAGTGGGAAAGGGTAATAAATTTGAGCAAAGAGTTGGAAAAAATATTAAGTATGAGCAACATGAGTATTTAGACAACATGCAAGATTATTACGATTGGTGTAATCTTATTGTTTCTCGCGCAGGAGCATCGACTATTTCTGAATTAAGAATTGTACAACGAGCAAGTATTTTAATACCTTTTCCTCATGCAACAGATAATCATCAATATTATAACGCATTAAACTTAAAGGAAGAAGTTGCCTTTCCTGTATACTTATTAGGACAAGAAGATTCCATTGAAACAAATTGTAGCAAATTAAAAAATATTATTATAGATCTTGTCAACGACCACAGCCCGGTGTCAAATGGCCAAACATTATTTATACACGATAGCGCAAAAGTTATAATAGATGAAATCAAAATTGATATTGCCTGAATTTCCTTCGGTTCATTTTATTGGTATCGGTGGCATTGGGATGAGTGCTTTGGCCAAAATTTTATTTGAATCAGGGCATTTAGTTACAGGCAGTGATGCTCAAGCAAATTATATAACCGAAGATTTAAGCCAATTAGGTATAAAAATCAACACATCATCTCAAATTAGTTTAAACAAAAAAATTGATTTGTGTGTTGTCACGTCAGCTATCTCACATTCTAATTCAGAGCTAATTGAAATACAAAATCTTCGCATCCCAATTATAAAAAGATCAGAATTACTAGGTAAAATCATTCAGCGTTATAAGGGAATTTCTATTGTTGGAAGTCATGGTAAAACCACCACCTCAGGATTAATTGCTCATATGCTTCAAGACTCTCATGTTGCAAGTTCATTTATTGTGGGTGGTTTTTTAAAAAACTATAATACACATGTAAAGCTAAACAGCGGAAACTATATTGTTTACGAAGCGGATGAATCAGATGGTAGCTTTAGTCACTATGCTCCAGAAATTTTAGTTTTAACCAATCTTGATAATGATCATTTAGATTTTTATAAAAACTTTAAAAACTTAGTTGTCTACTTTCAAAACTACTTAGACAAAATCGACTCAAAAACACTTATTATAATAAATAATGATGATGTTGGCTTAAATAGTTTAAATCTAACACGCTTTACAAATATAATAAGATACGGTCGAACAAACCCATGTCAGGTAAAAATTATATCCATTAAGCCTCATGAAAGATTAACTAAATTAGAAGTAAAAATTTTTGATAAGGATTACCAGTTTGAAACAAAGTTAAAAGGAATACATAATACAGAAAATATATTAGCTTCAATTAGTGTCGCTCATTCTCTAGGAATTGATATTGAATCTATTTCTAAAAGTTTAAAAGAGTTTCAAGGAATAAAGCGCCGTCAAGACATCGTGTTTGAAAATGAACAGCTTCAGGTCTTAGATGATTATGCTCACCATCCAACAGAAATAACGGCCACGATTAAGGGAGTTAGATTAAATACAACAAAGAATATCATCGTTTATTTTCAGCCCCATCGCTTCACTAGAACTAGAGATTGCTGGGCACAGTATTTAGATTGCTTTCAATCAGCTGATCAAGTTTTTCTTTTGGATATCTATGCCTCTTCTGAAGCACCGATCGATGGTGTTAATACTGAGTCTTTAGTCAATGCCATAAAGTTAAAAAACAAAAACTTAAAAATAGAATATTGTCGTGATTTTTACTTACAGATGAAAAAAAGTATGTCTTCGTCTGGGGTTATTATATCGATGGGTGCAGGGGACATAAGTCAAAAATTAAGAGAGTTTATTAAACATGAAGTTTGAGCAGTTAAATTCACTTATCCATCCTGAGGTAAGTGTAAAGCACTCAGTTGATTTAAGTAAATATAGCACAATGAGACTACGTGCGATAGGTACATTAATTACATGTTCAAGTCTCGCAGGCTTAAAAGAAACACTTATCTTTCTTAATAAGAATAAAATTCCCTACAGAGTTCTTGGCTGGGGAGCGAATCAAATTATCACTGATCAAGCATCATGGGTTTATCTTCAACTATCATTCGTTTTTAAAAATGCCTATTTTGATAAAGTGAGAGACATTTATGATTTACCAGCCTCGCTTCCTTTAAACATAATGAGTGGTCATGCAAAGAAATTTGGCTTAAGTGGCTGGGAAGTTTTTACAGGAATTCCCGCGACTCTTGGTGGTGCCATTTATATGAATGCCGGAACACGCCTGGGAGAAATTGGAGAATTGATTAAAAGTGTGAAGGTAATGAACATTAAGGGTGAGTTAAGAGATGAAGTTATTAATTCCTCATCATTTAGTTATAGAAAAAATAATTTTGTGAAAGATGGAGAGGTTATTATCTCAGCCAAAGTTTTTCACAAAGGAATTAATAATAATATTACAAAGATAATCCAAGATTATTCTGAATTAAGGCATAAAACACAACCTATAAGCAAAAAAACCTGTGGTTGTGTATTTAAAAATCCCTATCCTGATTTTGCAGCAGGTAAGGCCATAGAGCTGCTTGGACTTAAAGGTTTTACTTATAAAGGAATTGAAATTAGCAAAGTTCACGGTAATTTTTTCGAAAACACTAATGAGGCTAAAACAAGTGACTTTTTAGATCTAATTGAATTCGTTTCACAAATGTTAGAGCGCTACTATGCGATTGAGTTTGAATTAGAAGTAAAAATTTAATACAATTTTAATATGAAATTACTAGTTTTCTTACTGATTCCATTAACGTTATTTGCTAGGCCTTTAAATCTTAATAAAATTCGCTATAAAACTTATTTTGGCAAATGTCCGACCAAAGTTGTTGGATCTTTAACATTAAAACTAGTTAAGTTATTTGAAGAGGGTGGTTCCTTAAAAGATATTAAAAACTACTTAGTTGAAATCAAAGCAAGTGAAAAATATTATTTATCAAACTATGAAATTGAACATAATCCCTTGACGGGATTTATCAAGTTTTCATATGAATGTCCTGAGCCTTTGGTTAGTGTTCAAATTTATAAACAGAATGATGATAAATCATATGCCGCAATACTAGTTGAAGGCGGCGAGCTTTATGACCCCAATTATGAAGTTTTACTGCGTAGTGATCACAAATTAACCCATCAATTACCATCACTTGCACTACCAGTTGAAGAAATTGATAAACGTGCCCAAAAAGATCTGGCCAAACTTATTAGCTCACTCAATTTAGATTTTAGAAAAAAAATATCAGAAATTATTCTAGATGAAAAACGCAATATCACACTTATTTTGTCAGTTTCAGATAGACCAGTAAGTGTTTTTATGGGCACGGAATTGTGGGATGGAAAGTTGAGTAAATTGCAAAAGATTATTAATTACATGGAAAAAAATAAAAAAATTCCAGTGGTTATAAATATTACTAATATTAAAAAAGTTGTTGTCAAGTTCTCTGACACCATCTAGCATTTAATAGTAGGGAATATTTTTCCTACAACAGAATGAGTCTGGCCTTGACAGGACGTAAGGTAAGCGAGAAAGGAATCTCATATGAATGATAAACAATTAGTTGTTGCTCTGGATATCGGAACAACCAAAGTTTGTACAATCATTGCCCATTATCGAAATCAAGAATTAGA
The DNA here is from genome assembly GCA_937952395.1 of uncultured Bacteriovoracaceae bacterium. Lineage (GTDB taxonomy): Bacteria > Bdellovibrionota > Bacteriovoracia > Bacteriovoracales > Bacteriovoracaceae > CALFYV01. The sequence goes on from CALFYV010000021.1 coordinate 7,185, forward strand.
AATTATTGGAGTAGGAACACATCCCAGTTACGGTTTAAAAAAGGGATCTGTTATCAATATTGATAAAACAGTTCGTTCTATCCGTTGCTCTGTCGAAGAAGCCAAAATGATGGCAGGAATTTCTAATCTCGAATCTGCTACTATTGGAATAGCTGGTGGTCATATATATTGTTTTAATAGTTCAGGAGCTGTTCCTGTAAAAAATAAAGAAATAACTGAAAGTGATATAGAGCAAGTTATTGAAGCTGCAAAAGCAGTGGTCATTCCTTCTGATAGAGAAGTATTACATGTTATTCCACAAGAGTTTAAAGTTGATAATACTGAAGGCATTAAAGATCCAATTGGCATGCATGGTGTGCGACTGGAAGTTAATGTTCATATTGTAACGGGACTGATTCCTTTAATTCAAAACCTAGTCAAATGTGTAGAGTTTGCTGGTATTAAAGTTAATGATATTATTCTTCAACCCATTGCCTCTTCCCGTTCAATTTTAAGTGAGGAAGAGAAAGATGTTGGGGTTGTTCTTGTTGATATAGGTGGTGGTACTACTGATATTGCTGTCTGGAAAAATAGCTCACTTATTCATTCGGAAATTATACCGATCGGTGGTAATCATTTTACCAACGATTTAGCGGTTGCCTTAAAAATTCCACATAATGAAAGTGAAAGAGTTAAAATTCATCACGGTTCTGTCCTGGCTGAAAGTTTAAATCAATCAGCCCATATAACGGTTCAAGGTTTAGCTGGTGCTAGAGCAAGTGAAATACAATTAAGTGTTGTCGCTGATGTTCTTGGTGCTAGAGCAGAGGAATTATTCAATCTTATTAAAGATATAATGGATGAGAGAAATCTCTCTAGTGAAATTCACGGCGGTTATGTGGTTACTGGAGGAGGTTCTTTGATTAAGGGTCTTCCTGAATTAGGAGAATACATTCTCGAACGCCCAGTAAAAGTTGGTTATCCTAAGCCATTTGGTGGCATGACAAATATTATGCAAAATCCAAAGTTTTCAACAGTGTTAGGACTTTTACTTGAATCACAATTATCGAAAGAGTTTTCTGTTAAAAATGAAAACCCTAGTTTTGATATTTTACACAAATTTGGTAAATCTTTAAAAAATGTATTTAAAGAAATCTTTTAATGGAGGATTTTATGTTTGATATTGCCGATAAAAATGAACTTGGTGCAGGAGCAAAAATTAAAGTTATTGGAGTCGGTGGTGGTGGCTGCAATGCTGTCAACACAATGATTAAAGCAGGACTGACCGGAGTTGAATATATTGTTGCTAATACAGATGCGCAGGCATTAAATGCTAGTTTAGCATCTATAAAAATTCAATTAGGTTCTGAAGTAACTAAGGGCCTTGGGGCTGGAGCAAATCCAGAAGTGGGTAGAAAGGCAGCACTTGATGATTATGAGAAACTAAGCGAAGTGATAGAAGGCGCGGACATGGTTTTTGTGACTGCTGGAATGGGCGGAGGCACGGGAACAGGCGCAGGGCCGGTAATTGCAAAACTTGCTAAAGAGCTAGGAGCTCTTACTGTTGGTGTTGTGACCAAACCCTTTATGTTTGAAGGTAAAAGAAGAATGAGACAAGCCAGTGTGGGAATCGCTGCCCTAGAAGAATGTGTTGATTCACTTATTACTATT
>CALFYV010000022.1 GCA_937952395.1 uncultured Bacteriovoracaceae bacterium
CCAAGTCGTAAACTTATGTAAGCCCCCCATTTTTTGGGTGAGTTCATGGCCCGGTCTCAGATAAAGATGATAGGTATTACCTAAGATAATTTCCGCACCCAAATCCGTCATATCTTCCATGGTCATGGATTTCACACTGCCTCGAGTTCCTACGGGCATAAAAACGGGTGTCTGAATTTGGCCATGCTCTGTGGTCACAATACCAGCTCGGGCCTGGCCATCTTGTTTAATCAGTTTGAACATGACTAGCTAACTACCCAAGAGTTCAGCCTTAGTCCAGTAGAATCAACATAGCGTCTCCATACGAGAAGAAACGGTATTTATGAGTAATGGCTTCTTGGTAAAGCTCAAGAGTTTTCTCTCTGCCAATGAGCGCACTGACGAGCATAATTAAAGATGATTCTGGTAAATGAAAATTAGTTATCAAGCCTTTCACTGAATGAATTTCCTTACCAGAATATAAAAAAATATTTGTCGATTGCAAGCCACCATCAAAGTCGACCTTTTGACCGTCCCAAGCACTTTCCAGTACGCGTAAACTTGTCGTTCCAACCGCAATAAGATTACCTTTTTGAATTTTCCTTAATTCCTCTTTATTAATTGAATAATATTCTGAATGCATTTGATGCTCAGTTATATCATCGCTCTTAACTGGTAAAAAAGTACCCGCTCCTACGTGCAAGGTCACAAAAGCTTTTTCAATTCCTTTGTTTTTTAATGAATCAAAAACGTCTTGAGTAAAATGTAACCCGGCTGTTGGTGCAGCGACCGAACCAACCGATTGAGCATAGACAGTTTGATAATCCACTTTATCTTTTTCATCAGACTGGCCCTGACGAATATAGGGCGGAATAGGAACAAGGGCCTCTTTATTTAAAAAGTCTTCTAATTGTTTTGGCGATAAATTAACAGAAACTAAAAAACTATAATCTTCATTTTTCGCTTCAATTTTAATTTTTAGTTCACCAAATTCAAACTCATCTGCAATATTCTTACGATTACTTGATTTGATGAGTACCGGGTAAAGTCCATCTTGAGTAATAAGTGAGAGAAAAAAAACCTCGATTTTCCCTCCACTCTTTTTCTGACCCAAAAGACGGCAAGGAAAAACTTTAGAATCATTCATCACCAAAGTTGTCTTAGAAGGCAGAAAATCCGCAATCTTGTAGAAATGAGTGTGAATAATCTCATTATTTTTTTTAGAATAAATCATTAAACGAGATTTATCTCTCTCTGGGACAGGTCTATCAGCAATTAATTCGCTCGGAAGATGATAAAAATAAGCTTCACGTTTTAAGTCTGTTAAATTTGCACTCACTCTTGTCATATGGACACTACGTATCATAGAATAACTTAGCTGCCTAGATAGACAGGCGAAGGAGTTATTTCATGAAAATTTTTATTCTTATAACTAGTCTTCTCGTATCAAACTTGGCCCTGGCTGAAGCCTATGACCAAGAACTTATTGAAGAAATGGAGTACTTGGAAAACAGTTATAATGATATTGATGTTTATCAAGCCCAAGAGATGAATCCTGAAACTTTAAATGAAAACGAGGAACAATTTTTAACTACCGAAGTCTCAAATGAGGAGATTTTGGATTTGAATTCAAAAGAGTACTTAGATGAAGTAGAAACTAATTCCGCAGCTATCCGCCGAAGAAGCCGTTTTGACACTGAAGCCGAAAAACCTGAAATTTTGGAAGCTCAACCTGAAGGGCCAAAAACTGAAATTACTCAGTAGCTGTTTGTTTTGAACCTAAAAATTGCTCTACCGTACTTAATACTAAATCAAAATATTCTTTGACTGCTAGAAAGGCAGGATAGCTTTGAATATTCTCCAAAAGTATCGCCATTAATTGCATAAGAGTTTCAAAAAAAGGTGCTAAATTAAACTTTTTAATAATTAAATCTAAGATATTTTTGGCCTCTTCAATGACCTTACCTTGCCTATCTTTCTTCACCACATAAAGTGGATTTTTCTTTCTTACTTTTTTTGTTTTTTTTGTATTCATAATAATTGCTCTCCTACACTTTGGGCCAGATTCAAAAACTGTTCTTGAATAGGTAGAAATTCTTTGGCCTTGTAATCAAAAACGCTCTTATTTTGAGCGCAGGCCCTGACTAATTGAACTTTGTTAGCAAAACTCTCATGCATGGGAACTGAGCCTAATTCATTTTTTATTACGTCAAAATCTTTATGAACTTGCTTACGTCTGTTATCAACCAAATTAGGGATATAGCCTAAAACTTTTGGAACTTTGCTTATCCCCATATCAGCTACATCATCTAAAACTTGGTGGAAATGCTCTAGGCCCTTACGCGAGAACTGGTCTGGTTGAAAAGGAATAATCACGCCGTCACTGGCACAAAGAATATTAACAACTAACAGACCTAAAGTTGGTGGCCCATCAATAACAATATAATCGTAATGCTCTTTTAAATGGCTTTGAGCTAAAAAGCGATTAAGAATCAATTGTCTTGGTGCGGAAATAGCGGACATACTGAGTTCAAATCCAGATAACTCTTGGCCTGCGGGAATATAATCAATGGCCTTATCTTCACCACAAGTTTCAATGAGCTCCGGAAGAGAAATAGCCGTATGTAATGGCTTTAATTCTTTGACGCTATTAATGAGCAAATGATGGATGTTGAAACTTTGTTGATCAAACTCATAGCCCAAAAGCAGAGAGAGGTTAGCTTGA
>CALFYV010000023.1 GCA_937952395.1 uncultured Bacteriovoracaceae bacterium
ATATGAATCACCCTGTTTATAGTGCTATTGCTGGCATTATGCCTTTAGGTCTTAAGCTTGTAAATAATACTTAAGTTATTCGCTCAGGTAACCGAAAAGCCTTCTGAGGCTTAAAATGCGTTTAGTTTTGATACTTCTATTTTTAGTTCTTTATTCTTGTCAGCAAAATAATCGCTCTCCGTCTTCTATTCCAGAAAAAAAGGAAAAGTTTCGTTTTCCGGAAGAAGAAGCCAATCGAGATCCTTACTCATATGAATTAGAAGAAGAAATAGCTTAAATTAAATGAAAGGTTTCCATAAAGCATTATACCAATCTTGCTCTTCAAAATAATAAGCAATTCCAATAGCAGCAGTGGTTTCATTTATTTCAAGTTCATTATTGTCTGCCACACCATTAAAACTACTGATTTTTGCATTTATATTACTATTGCTGAGTCTGAAGTAGAACCAATTCCAATTAAACTCAGCAAAGACTGAATAGCCCAGCTCAATGGCATTGTCTTTTTCGACCTTCTCCATTGTGCTTTGTCTGGTGACTTCAAGTGTGTTGAGATAGTTTGCTGAGAGCCCAATACCAAAGCGAAAATTACGACCTTTATTTTTAATAAAATATTTGTCACCAAAATTCATATAAACAAAGGGGTTAACAGCGTAGCGCGAAACCCGCACATTGGTTTTTTCTCCATTGAAGGGATAATCTAATAACGTTGTCCCAATACTGTTATAGGTAAGAAAAAAACTGGCTCCGAAAAGATCCGAAAACCAACCCAGTCGTTCGGAAAAATAATAGGGGCGTGTTTCATAACCAACATCAATATTGGTTCTATCTCGGTAGCTTTTAAAGCCACCGCCCGAGCAAGCATCTTTGCTTCCATCGGGATTAGGAGAGTCTTCCACGCATATTTTTCTTTTAGTGTTTTTATCTTTAAATTCAGTGGCATAACCAGCGAATCCTATATTGGCTCTATAGGGTTCTAATACGTTCTTCATAGTGCTGCATGAGCAGAGAAAAACTGTCATAAAAAATAGATGCTTCATAAATTAGTTTTATTTTAAAATAAAACATCTAATCATTGGAATTTTTCTTCTCAGAAAATTACATAACAGAGCAAAAAGCTTTTATTGTGCATGTAATCTAGTATTCAAAAAAAGATCGGTGATAATATTTGTTATGAAAAAACTTCTCGTTTCTTGCTCAATATTCTTATTCATTTCTTGTAATCCCTTGGGAACAGATAATGATATTGATAATAGTATTTACTGTGTGAGCAATTTTGAAGGACTTGGTTCAGAATGTGCTCTTTATATTAAAAACTTAATAGCTCTTGATTCCATTTCCTATTCAGATATGGAAAATGGAGATATTATAGCCTTCACTGGAAATAATAATAGTGTTGGTTTTTTTAGAATTAACATTATTGATAAATCAATTGCAAATTGTAATATTATTTTTGATATTATTATGTGGGATCAAACTACTGGAAATACGATTGCTCCCATAACCTATCAAATCAACTCACCACCTTCAACAACTCAAGATTTGGATGGAATAGGCATTGATTTTATGAATCCGGTTCAGGGTGGAATCTGCACTCTAGTCTCTCAAGTCGGCTCAGCTAAACTTCTTCATTATAGAAAAACTCAAGACTACGATGATTGATGAACAAATGGCAGAAGTTCATCATCACGCATCCATGTAGTTAAAGAACATCTTTCACTCTCACAAGAAAGAACTTCATGAAAGATATCCTTGCTTACAAGAAAAACGAGTTTACCAGGTTCTGGAATAATCTTAGCTTCTACAGTATTTCGATTACCCTTCTTGTATAAAATCAGTTCTCCTCCCGCTTTCACCTGATTAAGATAGAGAATGACTGATATTTTTCTGTGTTGAGTTTTCTTATGTTGATCTATGTGTTTTTTATAAAAGCCCCCGGGTGAGTAATGAGCAAATTGTGATTCATAGCGCTTGAGGGAAAGAAATAGATTTTGATTCAAGTAAATCATTAACTCACTTAAAAAATTTGAGTATTGAATCAGAGCAGGTGATGTCGTCCAATCGTTAATCCAAAATATTTCGCTTTTTCTGATTTGAGGAGCTATTTTTTGTTCTAAACCTCGACCGATTCCAGCCTTTTTAAAATTTTCGTCGGCATATAATTGTCGCAGCATTTTTAGTAGTTCTTGGGTTATTTCGATTGGTAAAAATTGATCAGGAATAAACCAAGATTTTTCAACAAGAGCCTCAATAAGTTGTTTGTTATCAATGGAAAATGACATGGCCCTTTATAGCACAAGTTTTAACGTCCTATACGAAAACTTAAACCCAAGGATAGATTGGGGATGATTTACAATTGATAACGCGGCTTGTAATTGGCTGTGGTAATATTATATTGAAATAAAAAAAAGGGCCTTGCGGCCCTTCTTTCTATGACTTAGATGATTCTTTCATCGATTTTTTAATACATTTTCTCAACTCTTTGCCTAGAAGTTTTGGTTTCTCTTTTAAGCAAGTTTTCTTAGCTTGATTATAGGTCACTTCGCTTTTGCTTGCAGCTTTCTTCTTTGGTGCTTTGGCAAAGCTTAGTGAACTCACGCCCATCATTACACAGAACATAATCATCATAAAATTTTTCATAGTTCCTCTCTTGGTTTAACTGTATTAATTTCTTACAGTTTTTTGCTTTTGTTGGTAGCTTTTAAAGCTTTTGTGTTTTTCGCTGCTTTTTTCTTAACAGGCTTCTTTTTACTCACTTTGTTTGGCGCAACATCATCAATATTGTTAACTATTTGAGTTGTTGCAGGGGCTGGGGCAGCCTGAGCAGTTTTTTTCTTATTAAATAAACTACAGCTAGAAACAAGAACAGTACTAACAATCAATAATGATAAAATAATTTTGTTCATAATGACCTCCATTAAGGTAATATTAGACCTGTCAGAAAAAGTAGTATGAGATGAAGATAAAATTTTTTTTATTTTCAAGCCATGAGGTGCAAACTTGAGTGAAATCCTAGTTTTGGAAGATGATGAAAAATTAGGGACTTATCTTTTAAATTACCTCAAAACCAATGGTTATGAGACCACTCTCACAACAAATTTTGATGAGTTTGAAAACAGTCTTGATTCCAAGGTGAAGTTAATGATTCTAGATAGGTTAATTGGTAAAACAGATATCAAGGAAAAAATATCATTGATAAAGAAACTAGCATCTCAGTGTCCTATTATCATTGTTTCAGCGATTAACACTCCTCATGAAAAAGCTGAACTGCTTAATTTAGGAGTAGATGATTATTTAGGAAAGCCATTTTCTATACAAGAGCTTATGGCGCGAGTGAAGGCTTTACTCCGTAGAACCAATCAAGCACATTCTTATTTTATTAAAATGGGTAACACCTTAATTGATACTAATAAACGTTCTATTAGTGTTGAAGAGAATACTGAAATCGTCCCGGCGAAGGAATTTTTACTTTTATCCACTCTTGCCCAAAACCCTGGACGAGTTTGGAATAAGAACGATCTGCTCGATATTGTCTGGGGTGCGAGCTTTGCAGTAGATACAAACGTTGTTGAATCTACAATTGCTAATCTCAGGAAACGTTTAGTTTCATTAAAATCCAATCTAGAAATAAGGAACATGCGCAATGCTGGCTATTGGCTTGAGGAATAGATTTTTTATTCTTTCGTCTATTGTTCTTTTTGCCATTACATTGATTACCTTATGGGTTCATACATCCTTTTTAAGAAAAGAGAAAATTTTCCTCATCGACCAACAAGTGCGAAATACGGCGCTGACGCTCATTGATTCAGAATTAGGAGATTTGCGAAAATTAGATATTGATAAAGTTGAAAGAATTATTTCAGAAGAATTAGGGGAAACTCGAATAGGTAAATTTTTTATTATTAGAAATGAGTTGGGGGAAGCCATATTTGAAAGTTCAACCGCCCAACTACTGCCTTTGGATGAAATCCCTCAATCTCCCCAGTGGATAGATATTGATGAAGGTAGTTACTTTATTCGCGTACTGAATCTTACTCTGCCTCGAATTTCTGGACGTACTCTACAGGTCGGAGTGGTTTTGGATTCAAGTCTTTTAACACCAGATTATTTTTCAAAGAATAGTTTTATATTTTTCATCTCTATTACATCAATAGGTTTGCTTATTGCTTGGTTTTTAAGTTTTTTACTAGCAAGTCCAATTACTAAACTTTCAAATGAAGTTATCGAAATAGGACACAAAGCCTCATCTCAACTTGAACTTCCTCTCATTTCAAAACAGCTAGGTTTAAAACTAAAAGAGAATAAGAAGTATAAAGATGAATTTATTAGTTTGATATCTTGCTTAGATGATTTTATTCAGAAAATTAATCGAGGCAATAAAATATTAAAACTCTGGTCCCATCAAATGGCTCATGAATTAAAAACGCCGATAGCTATCATAGATATTGAATGTGAAAAAGATAAAGAAGAAAAATCAATGTCGGGCCATGCTTACAAATCTATTAAATCAGAATTGCTCAGAATGACAGAAACTATAAACTCATTTTTGAATTGGGCAGAGGTTGAGAGTCGCCAAGCCGCTAATATTGTTCATGCCAATAAAGCTAGCAAAATTATTCAAGAGATCTGCAATCGTCTTGAACATCAATACCCTAAAAGATTAAAACTTTCTCTTTTGAATGACTTTTATATTTTTGCGGACCCAGCACATCTGGAACAACTATTTACCAATTTAATTACCAATGCTCTTAAGTACTCATCGAAAGCAGACCTTGTAGAGATTAAACAATTTGATTTCAAGGTCATGATTATTGATCATGGTCCTGGCATTCCAGAAGTTGTCAAAAAGAAAATGGGTGAACCTTTTAATAAGCATGATATTACCAAAGATCACAAGGGGCACGGACTTGGATTGGCCTGGGTCTTTTCTATTACTAAAATTTATAATTGGGATGTTCAAATAGAATCAAAAGAAAAAACTGGCACTTCATTTATAATCACTTTTCCACAAACAAAAATTTAATCATACTTAGAGTATGCTTTTTAATTCAATAACAACTTTTTTGTTTTGATGAATGGGTATCAAGCTTTCCTCATAACTTGGTGGACCAAAAAACAATCTAGGATTTTTTGAAAAACCGAAAGGTTCTGTAGGTATACCCAAAAAATTTTTATCGAGCTTTTGATTTGAATTAAGATCATGGAAAAGAGTTATTGAATATTCGCCTTTCGGAACTTCAAATATTATTTGATTATTTTGAATGGGGAGTTTGTTGATTGACTGCCTAAAAGGTTTTTGTTCATTTTTTAAAAATGTTTCTGCTCGATTATGGATGGCGATAAGCATTTCTCCTTTATCAGAGTTTACGTTTTTTAGCTCAAGAGTAAGTTCTTCTGCATGAATGGCCAGTGATAAGCAGATGAATAAGAACATAAATTAATTGCCTCTTTTTATATCATATAAGTTTTTAAAATCATGAGACTCTGTAGCACAAAAAACATCCCAAAAGCGAAAGTATAAGCCATAGTTCGTTTTAAATTGCTTATGATGTAAAGCATGGTGGGTCGCTCCGATCCATAAATTGAAAAATCCAGAAAGAATATGCTTGGGGTATAGTTCGATATTGATGTGATTAATGACTGAAGTTACAGACATAATAGTGAGATGAATAATAATCACAATCGGATGAAGAGGAAGTAGGTATACGATAGGGAAAAAAATAAAAACTTGTAATAAACTTTCAAGAGGATGAAAAGAGAAAGAGGTCCAGGCTGATGTTACAAGTGAGTCATGATGAATCTTATGAATGACTTTATAAAAAAGTGGTTTATGCATCAATCGATGTAACCAGTAATAATATGTTTCGTGAATAAGTAAAATGACAACCAGACTTACTGGTAAATACCAAATAGGGTAATCGCTTATTTCAAGATAAATACGGGTATAACCTTTCTGCCACATAAAAAAAAGTAGTGAAAATGAAAAGCCAAAAACAAAGCAGGTTAGTAATGAATATTTTACTTCAGATTTAAATTGCCTTAATTGATAATGAATTGGATAAACAATACGTTGCCTTATTCTTTCTGATAAAAAATAGCGAAAAACTAAATGGAAAATTGAAGCGACGAAGAGATACCTTAAAGCAATAAAAAAGCTAAAAGTTAATACCATGAGAGTAAAATTACTATTTACATTCATAACGTGGTTCTGCATCTGTATTGATTGGAATTTCTAGATAAACCTGGCCTCGTCTTGCAATATTCTCATTTTCAATAAGTTCGATTGTACCCAGCATTCGTATTTTATTAACATAATTAGAGAGATCGAGTTTTAAATGAAAAAACCTTCCTGTAAAATATTCTTGGTTATTTTCAAAATCAAAGTCTTTTTCTTTTATATCAAAAAACAATCGATCACCGAGTTTATCTTTGAAATATTTAAGATTGATAATTTCATCTTCAAGGGTTGAGTACGAAAAGAGATGCTCATCTCCATTAAAAGAGTTGGTTTTCTTGCCCCAAACAGGCAGCACTATAAATTTATTTTTTAAATCAAATATGGCCCTCTCTTCTTCTGGATAAGATAAGCCTGTTTCAAACCAATTGGTGGTTTGAACAGGATCCAGTGGATCAAGAGAAGAGATCATAGAGGAGATGGCATCATAAGTTTTTAATGAGGTATTTAAATCTAGGTTCATTTGTTCTTCTTGGATTTTTTCACAAATTTCTTTTGATTTTTGGTTGGGAACTTCTCCATTCACGCAGACATCATAGAGGTTGCAGTTGCATTGAAAGCAAAATTTATCATAATCCAATATTTTTTGTTCTTGGTATTTTTCAACGCCTGTGGCGGTAATAACTCTAGCTTGTTCAATAACCAGTTGCCCGACTTCAACAAACCATTGCTTAAAGTCTGTATCATTTGCTTGGTTGTTCAATTTTTTATAATACTTTTGGTCTGGCCAAAAATAGGCAATAAAAATATCAGGAGAGTTTGCCTCTTGAGTTTTTAGTTCTTGCTGTTTTATCTCTTTAACTTCAACATAGTCTTTTGCAGCTTGAGGAGTTTCTTGTTTGCAAGACAGTAGTAGCAAAAATAAAATAGTATTACTTATAAAAGAAAGCAACTTCTACTCCTATTAATGAATCTTCAATGACGTTTTTGCCATTAACTGGTTTTGAATAAATCAGTCTCGAATATAATGGAACGGGGAAATTATTTGTAATAAACTTTTGAATACTATTAAATTCAATGCCCAGGAGAAGAGTTTCTCTTTGTTGTTGAGTGTTTTGAGTTAGCCAGTCATAACGCTCTCTCGCAAACAAGCCACCATCTATTTTATCCTCTCTCTTGAACTGATAAGAGTAAGCGGTATAAAAACTCCATGCGGGATAAAAAACCCATTTAGTGCCTAATTGAGCTTGCCACATGTCTCCCAGTTTTCTTTTCGCTGCCGGATCGAAATCTGGTGTTACTGGATCGTCTTGATCTTGCGGTACTCGTACGCCCGTGCGATCAGCGAATTGATAAGTATAGTCGCCACTTAATATAAGACTCCATTTATAAGGCAGAGGTTTTTCATAAATAGCACCAAAGCCTAAGTCTAATTGTCCATCACCCGATTCAACGCTCATTAAATCATGAGGATTTTTCTTTTTGCCCGTAGGTAAGGAGATTGTGGAGGTGAGAGTTAGAATATTGTCTGCACTATTTTGTACTTGATATCGATTTAAAAGTTGTATATCTCCAAGTAATGTTTCTTCGTTGTTTCTGAGTGGCTCATAGTTATAATCATTTAGCTTAGTTTCTATTGCATTTTGAGTTTGTAATTGAATTTCAGTAACCTGAGAATGACCACCTTCTGCGTAGATAGCCTCAGATATATTTTGTAAACTTTCAGATTTTTTAAAACCAGAGTCGATTTGTACTTTTGCTGTAACAATAGGAATAGCGATTGCACTCATCCATTTAGTGGTTACTCCATAAGCAAGTACCGGTACTTGAGTTTTTAACTGGACCCTAATATCACCAGTGATCTGACCAGCTTCATCATTAAAATCAGTTATGCCATAAGCGCTGAGAGCCGCTTGAGTAATATTTTTTTCTTCTTCTGTTTTTTGTTCTTTTAAAACATCATAATAATTTATGGACTTGTTTAAATCATTGGCGAGAGGTTTCTTTTGGCCAAATTCATCATAGGAATGAGCGAGATTTCCATTTGCTTGCTGATAGATCAGAGAGAAAACCTTAGGTGGTAATAGTTGTGCTGTTTGGAAGTTGAGAGCAGGGGGCAACATTCCTGCTGATAAATCCAGAGCATACAACACTAAAAAAGGAAAAATTAAAAGCATTAACAGTTTTCTTTTATGAACATTTGGTAAGCTAAATCAACTTCTTTGGTTGTTTCAGGTATTCTTGTTGGATCAAGTTCTTTGATATCTTCTTCGGTTAAGTTAGCTTGTATTTGTAAAATATTACATGCTTCTTGATTTTGTTTAAAATGAAAAAGTATTTCAGCGTAGGCAAGATTGTTATAGCTGTGTGAACTGATATTAAAACGAGTGAGAGTTTTAGTAAAAGCTGTTTTTAAAAAAAACATCGCATCTTTTTTGCTGCCTAAAGGAGAGGGCATTTTGGTATTGGCAATTCCTAGCGTACGTAAAGCTCCATAGCTATTGCTTTCACTCCGATCGATTTTACGTATTTGCTCCATGCTATTTCTTACCTTAGGCCATTCCTTAACAATTTTAGTAAAATGCATTGTCTGTGCCCATTTTGACAAACCAATGCCGTAAATATAAAGGGCTTCTGCCAGAAGATCCTTTTCTTCTTCATCTAATTCATCTTTGTTGATTGTATCAGGATCAGTAACAATATTTTTAATGGCTTCAAATCCAACTTGATGGGATTTTTCAAAATAAAAAAGTTGTTCTTCTTTGGATTCGCTGCGATCGCCAACAAAAAACCAAGCCAAACCTACTTTTGAATTTAAAAATGATTTGAGTCTTTTGTTTTCAGTTTGTTTTTCAAGTTCTGAATATTGCTCCGCTGCTTCTATGGCAAATTTAAGATCTTCTCCTCTTTTAGCATAAAGAGCATCAATTGCTGAAATATCTTGGGCACTAATGGTAAAAGAATTCAGTAAAATGAGAGTCAACAAAAGTGTTTGTTTCAATAACATAATTATCCTTTTTTTCACTATATTATTCATCAAGATGACCCTTTGCAAAGAGGTAATATTAGACAATCAATTGACGCACCTTCTTAGACATATGATAGGTGCTTAATTACTATGATGAGATTATGAATTTTAATTATGTTGAAGGTATTTTAAAAGAACTAGTCGATTATGTTTGGGGACTGCCCACGGTATTTTTGCTGGTCTTGAGTGGAATTATGCTTACACTTTATATTGGATGGCCCTTGGGCTTTATTCAGTTTCGTGTTTTCTTCCATGCCTTTCAAGTGGTGCGAGGAAAATTTGATAAAGCAGATGATCCTGGTGAAATTTCCCACTTTCAAGCTTTAACAACAGCACTATCGGCAACAGTAGGTTTAGGTAATATTGGAATTGTCGCTATTATTATCAAGCTTGGTGGGCCAGGAGCCATTTTTTGGATGATATTGACTGGTTTTTTTGGAATGGCAACAAAGTTTTGTGAAGCTTCTCTGGCCCAGAAGTTCCGTCATATCGATAGCGAAGGAAAATCTCATGGTGGGCCCATGTATTATATTGAAAAAGGATTAGGTCCAAAATTTAAAGCTTTAGGAATTTTCTACGCACTGGCCATTACCATTGGAAGTTTTGGCATTTCAAATTTATTTCAAAGCAATCAAGCTGCAGAAATATTTAATCAAAATTTTCTTATACCCCATTTGGCGACAGGAATTTTTATTGCGATTTTAACTGCCCTCGTTATTATCGGTGGAATTAAAAGAATTGGGCGAGTGACTTCTTATCTCGTTCCGTTTATGGCTGTGACTTATGTATTAGGCTGTTTAATTGTACTGGCTTATCATTATGAAAAATTACCCTCACTAATCATGCTCATTCTTCATGATGCTTTTTCAGGAAGCGCTATAGCTGGTGGTGCCTTTATGAGTGTACAAATGGCTATGATTCAAGGTGTGCGCAGAGCATGTTTTTCAAATGAGGCTGGCTTGGGTTCAGCCGCAATAGCTCACTCAGCAGCAGCCACCAGTGAACCCATTCGCGAAGGTGCTGTTGCCGCGATGGGACCCTTTATTGATACTATGGTTATTTGCACTTTAAGTGCCCTTGTAATCTTAGCAACCAACGTCTGGCAGACTTCAGATCTTGTCGGTGTTCCCTTGACTGCTTTGGCCTTTGATACAGTGATTTTGGGTTTCGGTACATATTTTATTCCAATCGCAGCTTTTCTTTTTGCTTTCTCAACTATGATTGCTTGGTACTTCTACGGTGAGTCAGCTCTCTATTATCTTTCCGGTAAGAAGCATATTCGTTTATATCAAGTAACATTTTGTTTAGTCGCCATTGTGGGCTCAGTATGGTCAATTAAACCCGTATTAGATTTTTCTGATATCATGACAGGCTTGATGATTTTTCCTAACCTACTAGCGATCTGGTTGCTCTCAAAGTCTTTAAAAAAAGACGCCATGGATTATTTCAGTAGATATTAATTTTTATATAAATATGACGTTCATCGTTCATAACTAAATCGGACATTTTTATTTTATTAATATCATTTATTATAGATGGTAAGTATTAATCTTATTTAAAGGAGGTTTTATGTTTAAATATCAAGTTGCATGGATGCGCTATAGAGCAGCACAAATCTTTGGTGAAGAATTCGAAGAAGCTAGAAAACAAAAAAAAATTGAATCACCTTCACGAAACAATATGGAGAAAGTTTTTACAGATTATGGAAAACGCACATTTTTCGGCGGAGCTGATTTAGAAAATGCAGAACTGGCTAATAAAAGGCTTGAAGCAGTCAACTTCAAAAAGAGTAATTTGCACGGGGCCAATCTTGAAAATTCGAATCTGCGCTTTAGTAACTTCACTAACGCAGACTTAGGTGAATCTGATTTAAACTTAAGTGATTTGGAATGCGCTGATCTTCACGAGGCTAATTTAATTGGTGCAGATCTATCAGCCTCCAATTTGAAATGGGCAGATTTAAGAAGGGCAAATCTAAAATATGCTGATTTGACAGACGCTGATATGGAGCATGCATTATGCAATCAAGCTAAGTTTGTTAATGCCATCTATAATGATAACACAATCCTTCCCTTCCCTAGACAAATGGCCTTAAAAAAAGGGATGGTTAAAATTTAAATTGAGATTACTGCCAAATAAAAACGTTGATGTTATGGGGAGCAACTTCGTCTCCCCCAAAATAAGGGTAGAGTTTGTAACGAATGGGATTTTTTTGTTCACAGCCACGGTTCATAACAACAACTTGATTCTTGAATTTAAATAAATAATCATTTTCTCTGGTTAAAATTTCAAAGTTAGCTTTTTCAAAAAGATTCATTTCACCCATAAACTCAATTGAGCGAACTTTGTCAGCATAAGAATAAGCTAAAATTTCAATTTTATTTGTTTTTTCATTCCAGCGCCAGCCAAAGCGAGCACTATTTTTATGATGGAAAGAAGTGCAGTCGGAATGGCCTAGAAGTTTATTAGCATCGAGCTGATTGATATTGCCTAAATCATATTTTGCACTTTGATCAAAGCAAGCAGAAAATTTAAAACTTTTACCTGAGACAAAAGCAAAATGAAAACCAGAACCATGTTTATCCGATTTTATCTCAAAGGATTTTCCTCCTGAGCAGCTATTCACGTCAGCATAACTAAATTGAAGAAAAAATAAAACAACAATGGTAAGCATAAATTAAATCTTTAGTTCAGCACGAACATATTTTAATATATTTCTATACTTAAAAGATTTTGCATCAGAGCAGTAGGCCATAGATTCATTACCTGCGATAACAATATCTCTAAACTCAGAAGCCGAAAGTGTTTTTCCTTTTTTTCTTTCATACTGACGATTTATTTTTCGATAGGCTTTATCAAATTGATTATTATTCATCTCAGGTGTGAAGTAGTGTGATTTATCGATAACTTGCTTATCTCCAAAATTTGGAACCCTATTGTAGTAATAATCATTTTGGTTATTAGCTGCGCTGACTAAGCGCAAAGCTTTCACTTTACCATCATTTGAAACAAATTTAACCCCAGATAAAATAATGACCGAAGTACCACCAAAAATAGGAGTAAAAGCAGCGGCTCCACCAGTGTAAGCGGCAGCTATTCCTACCCCGACCAGTCCCATCGTTACGTATCCGATCGATCTTAATTTTTGATTAGGAATTTTGATATTTTCCGAGAAGTGAGTATCTAAGCAGCCAGCTTTGGCAAAGGAGCTTAACGCAAGTAGTCCGATTAAAAGAAATTTAGTCATAATTGTTCTCCATTCCAATTGGTTTTTCCTCAATAAGTAGAAACCGAATCGTCATTCTTGTCAACACAACGTGATTTCAACTTCTTACTTTAAAGATTGCTCAATCCGAATGATTTCCTCAAGTGATTGGTGATGAAATTTGACTGCACAATCTCCAAATTCAATTTCTAATTCAGGGTTTAGTTTTTTGTTCAGGGCCTTTTTTTCAAATTGGCAATGAGGATAGAGTCTCATGAGCTCAGGAAAATCAATATCAATAACAACTTCAATATGTTCAAAACCTTCAGCTGTAAACCTGCCCGCTTTTGGAGCAGGTACTTCAATCAGAGGAATTACATAATTTTTATAATTGATGGGCTTATGCAACTTGTAAGTGGCAATCGCTCTCCCGTTCACATCACTTTCAACCAACTTCACGCCAAGTTGAGAAAAAACTTTTTTCATCTCTTTATAATTGTCCAAGCTCGAGGTGCGGTAACACAAGTGATCAATTGGCCAATCAACCAATTCAATTTGGTTTGCTTTTAATTGAGCGAATATTTTATCTAGAAACTGATGGGCTTTGTTGATCATCATGATCTTATCATAATAAAAAAGCCTACTTTTCAGTAGGCTTTTAATTATAAAAATTAATTTAGTTTAAAGATTTTTGTAGATAGGACAAACAACTTTTTCGTGATTTCCGTTTCCATTATAATTAAGAACTTTGGCCATAACTTGATCTCTCTCATAATTAAGGTTCATTGTATTAACTGCGGTTCCAGATTTTGATCTTACCTGATTATCAAAAGAAGCTTTTTCAGCCTTGCCATTATAATCAACATATTGAACGTAAAAATTAACATCACTATCTCTGCCATTTCTTTGCTTAATTCCTTGAACAACAGCCTTAACAACTCCACGGCCTTGTTTTGTACATTTAATTGTAACAGCGGCAAAAGCTGATGAGATCATAAGACTTGCAAGAACTAATAAACTAAAAAATTTCATGTGCTACCTCCGAGCGATTATTATTTGTGTTTATTTTGTTATCAAGGCAAGAGCATTGAGGCAATTCTTAGCACAAGACAAAGTGATAATTACAGGTTGTGCGGTGAGTAGATTTCATTATTGTGTGATTGAAAAAATAAAGACATCAATCATAATAAAGTATTTGAATTTAAAACAGAGGGTTTATATGAATATGAAGAAAATTGTATTGGCTGCACTAGCGGCATTTGTGGTAGTTTTTGGTTTTGAATTTTTATGGCATGGCTTTCTTATGAAAGGAATGTATGAAGCGACCATGTCGGTTTGGCGCCCTGGGTTAGAATGTAATATACTGGTTATGCTTGCAAGCCAATTTCTTTTTGCTCTGGCTTTGGCAGTCGGCTACAGTTGTCTGGCCAAGCACCTTCAATGCAAACAAGATTGATATTATTTATTTACCTTTCTCATTATCTTTTATAAATTATCTACAATAAATAAATACCTGGAGAGCGTTAATGAAAATTTTTAGCCTACTTATTTTATTAGTAAATTTGAATTGTTTTGCTGGCCCTGTTGCAACAGATATATTTGAAGAGTGTTTTGTTTCATTTTTTGGAAATGTTGTTGAAAAAGTTATTGTTTATGAAGTAGGTGGAATGGTGAATGGTTGTCCTATGTATATCAACTGGTCTCCATCTATTCATGATGATGAGCCTCAAGAGCCAGGTTCTTTTCACCTCCAGGGTTTAAGAGGTGGTGATGATAAAGGCTGCTATTACAATTCAATGGCAAGTTATTGTACCAAGAAAAAGTAAAGATACACGATTCAATTTTATATTGTTAATTAAGGAGAGGACATGAGAAGTTTTATATTTTTGGCTGTTTTAATCTGCACCCAGGCGTTTGGATACGAGGAATTCACTATCAGTAAAGTTCCATACAACAAATATATAGAAAAAATGTTCGCCATAGAGAAAAATAAAAAATTAATGGTAGTGAGCAGTAAGCACGTAGATATTTTGGATGAAAGTGGAAATATTGTAGCAGAAAAAAGCATATTAAATGAAAAAAGCAATTTTAAAGCATTTGATCAGTGCTCTGATGAAAGTGTTTTAGCGATGAGCCTAAGTAAGAGCAATAAGAGGGCCTTTTTAAAAGTTTATAAAATTACAACAGAACAAGTGAATGAGACGATTGAACCACTTGTTAATATTTTTCGCAAAATTCCTTTGGATTATAGTGAATGGAGTAGACATAAAGTTTATTGTTTAGATAACGGACATATTGCCGTTTTTGTTGCAGATAAAGGCAGCGAAGTTTTTGTAAAAAATCAAGGAGCATTATTCTTTTTCAATAGCAAGGGTAAAAAAATAGGACGCAAGAAAGTTTCAGGCAGGCTTGAAATTTCAAGTATGGGAAAAGATGGAGTGGGTGGATTATTTGCGGTTTGGCGCGATCATAAAAACATCGGATTTTCAGGTCAAGTAGAACACTATAATTATAAAGGTGTGAAAATTGATTCTAAGAGTGAAAGCGAAAATGAATACAGTTTTCAAAGTTTATACGTGATAAATGGAAAAACAAAAATTATTAGTTCAACCCAAAGAAATGACTATGGCATAGGTCATGACGTTTCCTATATTTGGAAAAACCCTTCAGTTAAGCCAGTAAAAATTCAATTTGATAGAGGTTGTAAAATGAACGCAGATATAAGAGGTAGTTATATCTTTTTAAAAGATTACAGTAATTCTAGTTACTGTAGGCTCTCTGGCAACAGAATGGTTAATATGGGAAGTTTCGCTGCAGCTAAATCGACTCCAGTTCTACAAGAAGGTATCCCAATTAAAAATAGTGATTTTCTATTTTATTCAAGCATTAATGATAATAAATGCGTGGTATTCTACAATGTATCATCACAAAAATGGTCTTCATTTTGTAAGCAAGAGGTAGATAATGAAGCTCTACTAAATTATAATGCTGTAGCACTAAGCCATGAGCAGGTAGTTGTTCAGGAGCTAAGCTATAGCAGTGGTGGTAATTCACTCTATTTTCTAAAGGCAAATTAAATGTATTTTTTATTATTTAAAAACCTTACTAGGTTTGTCGTTCTAAGTTTTTTTTCATTGAAGTGCTTCGCTACCCCGACATGTAATGCGACTTATGAGTCAACTGCAGAGTTTGGCGGAAAAGGACCTAAGGTTTTCACTGTTAAAAATTTAAAACCAGGCGAGATGAATAAAATAGCAGGTAAGGACAGGGGGGCTCGAATTCAATTTTTTAAAGATCGCCTGCAGGTTTCTTTAGTTGATGCCAATGATTCAAACTTAGGTGGTACCGAAGTTTATGGACTGAAGGAAAAAGCGCCTATTAAAGTTAGTCTTAATGTTCCAGTTAAAGAAGAATCCGAAAATTTAACCATTGATTGTGTTTTGTAAAAACGTATATTTACTTGAACTAAACTTAGTATCTTCTCTAAGAAACAATGGCTTTCATCACATAGTTTTTCTCCACCTTCGATTTTTTAAAAACTTGATTTGCGTCTGTAGTTCTTGAAAATTTTAGTTAGCTTCTCTTTCGTAGGCGAAATTTTTTATAATCTTCAATATTCTTCAAAGAGCTATACCAATTTCTACCTTCTTTCTGCGCCTTTAACATTCACTCTTCTTATGAGTCAGCCATATCTTATCATAAGTGCAGTCTAGCACTCAAGTTTTGGAACAAAAAATAGGGTTGGGTCCATTGGGGAGTATTAAAATAAGCTGGCAATTTTTTTAATAAGCTCGCTAGCATTGAAAGGCTTTTGAATGAAATCGACTTGCCCTGATTGTTCGGGACTTATATTTATAGCCTGATCAGTATATCCAGACATATAGAGAATTTTGAGATCTGCTTTTATCTCCAAAGCTTTTTCGGCAAGCTCCACACCTCCCATTCCTGGCATAATAACATCAGTAATAAGTAAATCTATCTTGGAAGAGTTTGCTTTCATTAGCTCAAATCCCTCTTCACCATTTTCAGCAACATAAACCTTGTGTTCTCTTTCTTCCAGAACGGCAAGGTAGAGATTGCGTAAATTGTCATCATCCTCCACAATTAAGATTGTTAAGTTATTAAGATTTACCTTGCTTGATTCTTCTTCTACTTCAGCATGATTAAATTCCTGTCCATCAGCAATAGGAATGTAGATTTTAAAAATGCTTCCTTTACTTGGCTCACTGTAAACCCATATACTTGCATTTGCTGCTTTAACTATTCCATAAACTGTTGAGAGCACAAGTCCTGTTCCCTTTCTTAGT
>CALFYV010000024.1 GCA_937952395.1 uncultured Bacteriovoracaceae bacterium
TAGAAAGTGATTTTTGGGCCATAGCAGTAAGAAATTGCCTAAAATGCTTTTTTGCTGAACCGGAGTAGATACAGTGCGCGTTTTGAATTTTTTCTTTGTCCTTATCACATCAATTCAAATGAGTTTACCAACGACTGGCTGGGCCCAGGATTATACTGATTCATCTGAATCTGTGACAATCACCCCATTTTACAGTTTTAAAACTGGAAATTTTACTTTTACTGATCCTGAGACTGGTAAGTCTGCCGAAATATCAATTGATATAAAGCTCACTCAAATTACAAGTGATGAGCAAATGGACACTGCTTATTCTGAACTAAGTAAAGAATATGATAAAAATAAATCTTTAGGAACTCCATTTTATCATTTGCGTGCTAACGCTCCAGAGTCCATTCAAAAAATTTACGATCTAGAAAATCTAAATGATAACGAATATCTAGAAAAATATGATCTTCATAATAAACTTGAAATTGGTGATCAAAGACTTGATGAAGGAATTTTCTCTGCTGCTTTTGGTGGTAGATTTCCTGGCCAGGTTGAAGATGCACAACTTTCAAATAAACAAATAGCTCAAAGTATTTGGAAAAAAGCTTTCCACAAATACTTACTTAATCCAAATGTGAGAAGAGGAACTCTGGCCATAGCTCGTGTTGTTGTGAACGGAAGTGCTCAAGGCTTTAGTCTTTTAGCTCAAGGTCTGCCGGTCGAAGCTGTTGTTATGTGGGCCACAAGTGTTGGGCTCATGTCAGGCTCTATATCGTTTTTCTCTAACCATTTTGCTGATTTAATTGGAACAGATAAATTTTATAAAAAACCTAAGAATTATCTTCTCGAAAAACTGAAAGTTATCGCCTCAAAGCTTGACAGCAAGATGACAGCTGCAAAAGCAGAAAAAGCGATAGAAAAATATGGTCAATTACCAGGTTTAATTTATACCGGAATGATCCCTTCTAGTATGATCTCAAAATTTATAAAATGGGGTGGCTTTGGTTATGTTTTTATTTGGGGTGTTCAAGGTGTAACAACAATCGTTTCTTCATTTTACCCTGAGATGGCAGTGTTGAATATGACACATGAAACGATAGCCATCGCCACGGCCCTGGAACTTCTTAGTCAAGGACCATGGGAAATAGCGGCTGAAACGGCGTTAAGAAAAGATACTAAAAAAATTATTAATGACCCCAAATTTCATGTTGATTTTGATAATTTAACAATGGATGAAGTCAAAGAACTTACTTACCAACGGGAGCTCGCCCTAGCCAAAGCCATGTTTAAAGCCGATGCCGCATTTGTTTTTGGATCTATGACTTGGTCAGTGGCACTGGTTTTACAGATGTTAAATATTCAAGCAGGAACTGTCGCAGCTTACTCTATTTTAGGTGGTGGTGGAGTTCTAAGAGGTGCTCGCCTGATGTGGCAAGAATCCTCTTATATCATTACAGATAAATTTCAGAAATTTAAGAATAGTTGTACCAGATTTTTTGCTCAGTAAGAGGGTATTTTTTACATACTGTGAACTGGCCCAAATAAGCTTATTTAAAAGACACCCTGACAGGTTAATAACAGCTGAGAAAAATTTTCAAGGTATTGATTTTCAACTTTTATTGCACCGAGTTTAAGGTATATTGGCATCACTCTCATAAGTGATCGAAAACAAAAACGTTAAGGAGACTTGTATGACTAGATTATTGGTAATTTTAAGTATGGCGCTTTCGCTAAATGCGATGGCCAATGGGGTAACCACTCCAGCGATTAAAGCTGTGGCTGCACTAATTGAAAAAGAAGCAGGTAAATCTGCTGAACTTTTCGGAAAAAACATAATCAGAGCTGCAGAAGCGATGGGGATTAAGGAAGGTCAATTAGCTGCAAAGATAGCGCAAAACCCTATCCTTGAAAAAATGCTTGTGACTAAGGCTCTTGAAACTTTAAACGTAGAAGGAAACATAATTGCAAAAGCTTATAATGCTGCTGCAAAAGTTTCTCAAGACGCCATCTACGCTGATACTGCAAAAGCTCTTTCACATTACAAAACAAATCCAAAACTAGTTAATTTGGGTCTTAGTAATTCAGACGCTGCTCGCAGAGCTTCAGCTGAGTTTGAAGGAATCCTTGCTAATCACCCTGAACTAATAGAAGAAGTTGGGGCGACTGTAAGAAATTATTCCAAAGCTGGTTTATCTGAAAATCAAGCTACTGAGTTAGCACTAAACCTTGCTTATACATCTCGTAAAACTGGTCAACCTCTACTAGTTAAAGAAGCTTGTGAGAATTTTACCATAGCAGAAGTTGGTGCTACTCAAGTAAAATCAGTTAAGCTTTTCGCCATGAAAATTAATGAGATTCCTGCCAATAAAATTGATGGCGATGTAATCTTAAATACAATGTATTTAGCTCGCCAAGAAGCTCAAGGAACAACCTTGGCTAATGCTATTAATTCAACCCACGCCACTTTAGAAAACTTCAAAGCCTTCTGCCAACAATCAATGAAAGAAGGCAAGGCTGTTTGGCAAAAAGTGAAAACTGAATGTCCATGGCAAGCG
>CALFYV010000025.1 GCA_937952395.1 uncultured Bacteriovoracaceae bacterium
ATGGAGATCGTTATTTCAATCACTTGAATTAATCAGCAATGTAATGCCCGATGATTACCCTACAGAATTTAAAGCTCTTGTGAATTACTTACGACACTTTTTTACAAAATTATCATAAAATTCTTTTCAAACATCACCCTCTCATGAAACAATTTGTGAATAAGGGTTACATGGAGTGAACCCTTCCAGGCCACAAAGTTCTAAGGAGGGAATTCAATGGCGAATCAAGATTTAAGTCCAGTTACTGGCATACTAGCTGAAGAACATGTTGTTATTGATTTTGGTGAGCACGAAGGTAAGTCGGTTCTTGAAATTTCTGATACTACTCCTAATTTCTATGAGTTCTTAATTGAGCAAAAAGAATCTGGGAATTTTGCTATTAGAAGGACACGCGATAAAATTTATCGCCTCTACATTAACGAAAATTCTATCAATTAATAAAAGGGAGCTAAAGCTCCCTTTTATTTAATCTTCAAGTTCAAATTGAGAATAAAATTTGTAAGCAAACCACATTGAAAAAGCGCTAATAACATGCCAAAGAGCATGACCTTGAAAGAAATGATTGCTTGGTTGGCATAAAACTCTATGAGCATCCAAAAGTGAAAAGCTTTCTGCTATCACAATTAGAATACCAGACCAGACTACGTGAAAATAATCCACTCCTTCACTCCGATAACGGTAAAGGATATATTCACTTACAATGATAAGAACAGAAGCCAAGACAATAATAAGTTGAACGGCTAGTCCTATTTTGGGGAACAAGAAAAAAAGACCTGAGTAGAAAAGCACAATAGAAATCATTAACCATTGAACATTTGAATATTTAACAACTTCTAAGCGGACAAGATTTATACTTAACATGAACCCGACATAAAAATACATTCCAAAAAAATCTAAGAACTGAGTCCAAGCATTATTTGTGGCGTGGTATAAAAAAGAAAAATAACCCGTAATAACAATAGCCGGTGCAAGCCAAATAGCGGTCTTATGAGAATGCTTAACACCATGTTTAAAAATAAAAAAAGCGACTAAAAGATAAGCTAAATTACTCCAAGAGTTAGCCGGCTCGGTAATATACTGACAGAGAGTTTCTTCACACCACTTAATATTAGGAGCACCATAAGCTTCTTGCCAGTCATACCATGGACATTGAGGCGCAATAGTTTTTTGAGAATCAAATAAATTTTTGAATAACGATTCGAGCATACATACCTTTAGGAAATTTTACGTTCATTTTTAAGTTTTTGTAAGTGGGAAGTAATATTCGCCATAGCATACGGTTTTAATCCTTGGGGGATATCAAAATAAATTTTCTCCAGCATTTGCTCTGGTGATACGCCATTGTTATAAAATTCTAAAACCTGATCTTCCCTGTGCTGCCTATGTTCAAGGGTTTTTTCTAAAATATGAGTTCCACCGAGGCCAATTCCGTGAGAAGGAAATACAACTGCTGGCTTGAGTGAGATAACTTTTTTCAGTGTTGTGAAATACTCGGCCATGTCACCTTCTTCTCCACCAACAACGACTGTGCCAACTCCTTGAAATAAATCACCGGCCAAAAACCATTCCATACTTTTAGGAGCAATTGCTAATTGACCTCGATCGTGACCAGGAACCTCGAAAATAAAAATATCTTTACCAAGCCACTTGCAAACTTTATCGCCCTCGTGAACTATTTCTGTTTCAATTTTATCGAAAAAGTCTTTTCCACGCTTTTTGAGTAAAGTATCGTAGGTAAACGCACTCATGATCATCGGAAGTTTTAAATCTCGGGCCAACACATCGGCAAATTCATTATGATCTTTATGATGGTGAGTAATAAAAATCTTAGTAGGTTCAAATTTTTCAATTACATTTACCAGTTTTTTATACTCATTTTTATCTTTAGGAGAGGGATCCACTATTAATTGCTCACTCCCTTCATCCCCGATAATAAAGCAGTTAGTTCTATTTGCCGGAGGAAGTGTATTAGACAATGGCATGAGCTGTCTTATACCGACAACAGATTCAATCATAGGTACATGATTTTCCTTATCAAAAATAAAGTCTAAATCCATTATTTCTGTCAATCCTGGATTTTCACCTAGTCTTTGATATGCTTTTAAGACCGGAGGCACTGCTAGTATTTTACCTTCATTATAATTCTCAATAACTTCTTGACCACTCATCCAACCTACAAAAGCCGCTTCATTATTATCAACTTTCATTTGGGGCTTCTCTTTTAAAGTTAGTTTATAAAAATAAGTGGCATAGCGGTATGGGTTGAAATCTGGCGTAATGGCCAAGCCTAAATGGTGTAAACTTTCAACTTTGCCTTGTGTCGCCAAGCTTACGAGATCTATACCTAGCTCTTCTTGTGCTTCACGTACTAATGCACTCATGAGCTGAGAGGGATATTTTTGAAATACTTGATGAGTGAACTCATAAGCACCATCATCGGCATCTACTTTGCCACCAGGAAAGGCCCAATAACCGGGAAAAGCCCTTAAGTTATTTTGTCTTTTGATAACAAAAACTTCATCCTGATAAACTAAAACGAGTGAAACAGCATCAATAATTTTACTCATACTGAAACTCTTTTAAATATTTTTGTGCTTTTTGATAACGAACTTCTCTGTAACCTTTGATATTATCAATTTCTTTGAGTCGGCTAAGTTGTGAATCAAGAGGAAGGCTTGGTATTTTGTTTAAAACTTCAGTTCTGATCAAACCACTTATGCGCCTTTCCTTCGAATGCCATTCAGACATAAGCTTTCTCAGAATTCGTAAATGCTTGAAAATTTTGAGCATCCAATCTCTAGTATGAATATCAAATTCTATTATTTTGCCAAAAATTTCAAAATGTGGTCGGTTGATATGCTTTACCTCATAACTTGTTCCTATATTTTTATAGGTTTTCTGGTCATATTTCATTTTTAAGTGCCCACTTAATTGATGGGCCACAAAAACTTCATCTTTTATCCAATATGTTTTAACTAAAATTCGAAAAGCAATTCTGTATAACTCATCATCTGGAAATAGGCTTTTTAAGTGAACTCCATCTTGATGTAGGCGCGTAACGTTTTCTCCATGATCAAAAACATATAAATCATGAAGGTATTGTGTGAGGTGATTATGTTCCAAGGGAAACATTCCTTCTTTTAATTTCGCTAAATCCTTTTCGAATTTATTAATTAATTTGCTTTTTGACTGCCAAGGGTAAGCAGCCTCTTTAACACTTTGGATAAAATCCTCTTTATTTAAGAATGAGTGTCCGTCTTCTGGATAATGATTATAATCTTTATCGATAATAATTTTCCTTCCCATTTGAAAGGCTTGCCAATTATTTTCAAATTCTGTCTTGGGCACTGATTTCTGAAAAGCTTGGTGCATCGATTCTAATTCAAAAGGCAATCTACCGGCCTGAAAAACCATTCCTAAAAGCATCGCCGAAGAATATACGGATTTTTGAAAAGTTTCAAAACTACGTTCTTTCATATTGGCCATAAAGATATTTTTATTAAATTTACTAATCAACTCCGATTGCAGTTGTTTTTTGGTCAAAGGATTCTCTTTAACACCATCATCAAGTAGTACCGATAATGGAATCTGATATTCACTGTCTATAACCAACAAACCATCTTTTTTTAAGTAATTAATGGCACGTGCTCCCTCTAGCAAATCAGGAGAGAGCACTAAATCCGCGCTCCCCATAACTGTAGTTTGAGAATGTGACTTTCCGTGAGAAAATATTGATAAATGAGATGTCACGCTACCATTTCTCTGGGCCAATCCCTTTTGATCAACAAACTTAAAATTAAGATCTTCTCTACCTTGCATATTACCAGCAGCCTCTGCTAACACACGAGAAATAGTCGTGACCCCCGAACCTCCTACACCAATAACCACCACATTAAAATCATCTCCAGCTGCAATTTGTTCTAATGTTTTATTTATATGTGGTCTCGGCAAGTCTACATCTGAGATCTCATTATTTTTTTGTTGATATTTGGTCGGATGATAATTAGCTACTTCGACCAATTCAAAACTTGGACAAGCTTTAATTTTGGTACAATAACTATCACTGACGCATATCTGCGGATCGATCATAACTTTTGTCCCGTAAGCATCAAAACTTTGGGATAATCCAGGGCAGCCAGTCATTTCGACACAAGCCCGACAATCTTCACAGGCCAAAGTATTAATTTGGTAAAAACCTCGTTTTTTCTGTCTA
>CALFYV010000026.1 GCA_937952395.1 uncultured Bacteriovoracaceae bacterium
AAAGAAAGTATCCTGTCCCAAAGGTGAATAATGATTGTTCTTGGTATTGAAACGAGCTGTGATGATACATCAGTCTGCTTGTTACAAAAAACTCAAAAAGAAACTAAAATTCTTTCTCATTTAAGAGATAGTCAGGAAGAATTTTTTTCAGACTGGGGTGGCGTAGTGCCAGAGTTAGCTGCAAGAAACCATTTAAAAAAAATTACACCTCTACTTAGTAAATGCTTTGAAAATGCAAAGCTGAAAACTTCTCAAGTAGATATTATTGGAGTAACTGCTTTTCCTGGGTTGTTAGGACCACTGCTCACAGGAATAAATGCTGCCAAAAGTATAAGTTTAATTGAACAAACACCAATAGTAGCAGTAAACCATTTATATGCTCATTTGGAAGCGATTCATCTAAGTCAAAAAATAACCTATCCCTACCTTGGCATTTTGGTCAGTGGTGGTCATAGTGCTTTTTTTTATGTGACCTCTCCGGATAAATTTGAATTAATCGCCCAGACTATAGACGACGCCGCTGGTGAAGCCTTTGATAAGGGTGGCAAAATGTTGGGACTCGGTTATCCAGCCGGTCATATCGTTGATCAAATGGCGAAATTTTCTGATTCTATTTCTGTGGACTTTCCTATCGGTCTAAGAAATTCTCAAGATGCTAGGATGAGTTTCTCTGGACTTAAAACTTCCTTAAGAATTTTTCTTGATAACAACCCACAAATTCAGGCGCCAACACAATTCATAGAAAAAGAAGTTAACTCTCAAGACTTTTATAATGTTTGTGCCAGTTACCAAAAAACTATAATTGAAAGTTTAAGTTTTAAATTAGAAAAGGCCATCGAAGTAAATAATTTAAATTATCTTCCGATCGTGGTCGGAGGCGGAGTGGCCTGTAATAGTTATCTAAGAAAGCATTTTAAAGAAAAATTTAAATCTGTTTATTTTGTTGAGCCGCAGTTCTGTACGGATAATGCCGCCATGATTGCTAACTACGCACTTTTAAATGCCAATGAGGCAACACCATTTCCTCAATGCTTAACTATCGATGCCCGTAGCCGTTTTCTAGATAAGGAAAAACATGTTTCCAAAAGCAAATAAAACTCTGGGACAACATTTTCTTAAAGATAAGAATGTCATTGAGGCCATCACTTCTGATTTTGCCCAGGAAGCAGAAGTGATTATAGAGGTAGGACCAGGACCAGGTGTTCTCACGGAAAAGCTAGCTAAGATTGGTAAACCATTTTACGCTTTTGAATTAGATAAAAGATTTAAGGAAATACTTAAAGGACATGTAGAAGACGGTAAGCTTTTTTTTACTGATGCTCTTCATTTTGAATGGAATGATTTTCTAGAAGAAAAAAGGTTATTAGATAAAAAAATTTGGATGGTTTCAAATCTTCCCTATCAAATAAGCTCACAGCTTTTTGTCTTATTTTTACAAATTGAACCTATTAAATATTTCACCTTAATGTTTCAAAAAGAAGTGGCAGAGAAAATTATTCCTCCTAAAGACAAAAAAAATACTTCTGGTTCTTTGGCGATCTTGGGCCAAAATTACTTTGATATTAAAGTTTTAAAGAAGGTTCCTCCGGGATGCTTTGCTCCTCCCCCAAAAGTTGACTCATTAGTAATTAGCGGAGTGAGAAAAAAACAAAGTCATTTTGAGTTAAGTCAGTTTTCTCAATTGGAAAACTTCTTGCGGCATCTCTATTCTCAAAAACGCAAACAAATAGGGAATCTTCTCAGGCAAAAATACCCTGATTACTTGAAAGTACTAGAAAAAATGCAAATTCCAGCCACCAGCCGCGCCGAGGCCCTTGACCATAAACAAGTTTTGGGATTATGTGACATGCTAGAGGTTAAAAATGGGGATTAAAATTGTCGCTAAAAATAAAAGAGCTGGATACGACTACTATTTAGAAAATAAATTTGAAGCAGGTATTGTTTTGGTCGGAACAGAAGTGAAAAGCGTCCGTAATGGTAAAGTTCAACTCAATGAAGCTTTTGTTACGGTTGATGATCGCAACGAAGTTTGGGTTCACAATATGCTTATTTCACACTATGACCATGGAAATCGTTTTAATCATGAAGAGACAAGAAAAAGAAAACTACTCTTAAATGAAAAAGAAATTTTTGAGTTACAAAAGGCTATTGCTCAAAAAGGACTCTCCGTTGTTCCAACTATCATTTACTTCAAGAAGTCTTTAGTGAAAATTGAAATCGCTTTGGCCAAAGGAAAAAAACTTCATGATAAAAGACAAACTGAAGCTAAACGTGATGTAGAAAGAAAGATTCGCCAAGGAAAATACGAAGATTAATTCATCACCTTAAGCCAGTAATAAATAAAAGCAGCATAGATACCCAAGAAAACCAATCCACTTAATCTATTCAAAGTTTTCTTAAAGTATGACATGCTCAATAAAAAGAGGGAAACAGTTATAAGAGCTGCGATCTCATACAAGTAAGGCTGCTCAAATGTTATATCATAAATACCTAAGCTACCCAGAACAAAAGCCACGTTAAAAATATTTGAACCGATGATATTCCCAACAACAATATCCGTATGCTTTCCTTTTAGTGCAGAAACTACGGATGTGATTAATTCTGGCAACGACGTTCCAATAGAAACCAAAATAACAGAAATCACATACTCAGAAATTCCAAAGTACTGACAAACTAAGGTACCTGAACTAACCAGTAACTCTCCTCCGGAATAAAGAAGAGCAAAACCAGACAACATGAAAAAAGTTAAAACAGGTGTTTTATCGGTAAATTTTCCATTTTCAGTTTGCTCTTCTTGTACTTGTTCTACGACTTTTTCTTTTTTCATATCTCGGTACACAAAATACAAATAAATAACGAAAAATAAAAACAAATAGGACAAAGAAAAAATATCTAGCTTTTGATGAAACCAAAAATTAAAAATTATTAATAATGAAAGAATGAAGTGAAAAATAAGATTTTCTCTTAAACTTTTGTCTTCAAGTTTTAAAGGAATAATTAAAGAAGCGATGGCCAAAATAAAAAAAGTGTTGGCGATATTTGAGCCAATAATATTACCTAAAGCGATTTGATAACTATCTTGAATAGTTGCGATGTGGGAAACAAAAAGCTCAGGCAAAGAAGTTCCCATTCCCACTAAAACCATACCAATGGCCAGAGGTGAAAGACCTAATCTTAAGCCAATTTGCTCTGAACTATTCAAAGCTAATTCAGCCCCGATATAAAGTAAGACAAGTGATGAAAGCAACAAAAAGACTTCAATAAGCATAAACTCTATTCTAGTATGAAGTATGAACAAACTCAAAACAATCTATCAAAATCAAATCGGACTAAAAAACTTTTTACTTTCTTCCTTTGCACTTTGCTTGACAAGTGATCTCATGCAAATTTTTTATGCTAAAAAGGTTTGGCTTAGCCCATCAGCTTTTCATATCATCTTTATAAAGCTTTTAATGGTAAATCAAATTGATCCGACGACACTATCGGCTCAAGACATTGCTGAAGGAGAAGGCGTTTTATATATGACTCTTTGGTCCATCCTGTTCGTCTTTGTCATCATCAATGCTATTTTTTATTTCATGTATTGGCGGCGGTTAAAATGGGGGATTAGTTATACTAAATTTTTGGTCATTACATCTGCTCTTTTCACTTTTTTATCACTTTTAAAAGAAATGCTTCAACCCGATATTTGGACACTTTTTAATTTGTTACAACTTATCTTCTATATTTATATTTGGTTGGGATTTATTTATTTTCCTGATCTAAAAAATTCGGAACAATAAACCTAGCTTCATTTGGCAATGCCCAGTTGTTAATTTTCCTTTGAGATTTTTCTAAAAATTGCTTGCCCACTAGTGCTAACAAGAATGAATCAAACGCCTTGGGATTTTTTACAATTAATTCTAAATCGTGATCATAAATAAAAACTTCGCATTTTTTTTCAATTGCTCTAATAATATCAAGTCTAGCCAAAACACATTGATCAAGATCATTCAAATTTAATATATGTTTGGTTGTAATAATTCCAGCTCTGTGTAATTCAATCAAACAAATATGACTTTGAGATTCAAACATCGTTAAGTCCTTCGGTAAATGGCGAAGAAGATATTTAAACTTTGATAAAAGCATGGTGGAAACATTATTAAAAGAATCGTAAGAAATATTAAAAAGATTGAGAAGATAATCATAATAATTTTTCCAAATCCAAAAATCTAAAGGTCTATTCCAGTAAGGAATAAACCCTTTTTTTAATTTTCTTTTAAAGGATTTAGATAGCAGAGATTTGTCTGGTGCTTTACTATATATATCTCGAGAGTAATGAACTAAGTTATCTTCAACTCTTGCCTCTTCGTAAGCTTTTGGATTCTTTGCAATAAGCTTTGAATCTTCCAACAACAAGCTGGCCATTTGCTTTTT
This sequence comes from uncultured Bacteriovoracaceae bacterium, assembly GCA_937952395.1. GTDB lineage: Bacteria > Bdellovibrionota > Bacteriovoracia > Bacteriovoracales > Bacteriovoracaceae > CALFYV01. Next base: position 4,417 of record CALFYV010000026.1, read on the forward strand.
AATGGCCACAACATCTGATTGATGACAATTTTTGGTTCCAGGACATTCAAGTTGACAAGAATCACATACCGGACGAGATAGTGGAAAATCAACGATAAGTTCTTTAAGACTATATTTTTTTATCCACTGAGCAATAGCTTCATCGCTATCAACTGAATCTTCGTCTTTGACTTGATGAAGAGAACTTAGAAACCAACGACCATTTTCTTGATAATATTCTAGGA
>CALFYV010000027.1 GCA_937952395.1 uncultured Bacteriovoracaceae bacterium
AGAGGTAATTGGTAACAATTATCCCAGACGAATGATAACAAGAACAGAATCCGGCTTACTTCTTTTCTCGACTTTTTTAAAAAATCAGGCTGATAAATCTCAAGACTTTGATGCGGAAGCGCTTAAAAAAACGAGTTGGCTTCGCCCGTAAAGCCATCTGTGAAAACTTAATGGCGGTCACAATAAAGAGTAACGCCAACATATAAGAATAAGAAAATGTGATTTCTCCAAAAGCCAGAGAAACTGTTGTAGCAGCAAAGGGAGCAATTAGTGGCGCTTGAGAAGCCATGATAGCTCCATGCTTTTCGATAATATAATAATACAGCTTAAAGGCAATGGCGGTATTCACCACTCCCAAAACAACGGCATTGATGGTTTTAGAATGAATTAAAGTGAGCATCTTAAGATTGGCACCATCTAGTAAAAACAAACAAAGGCTGGAACTAAATAAGATCCAAAACAGTGACTGAAACATAGGAAGCTTAGGATGAAGCTCATCGTAAAAAGCATTTCCAGCAGCGTAACAGATATTCATTAACATTAAGAAAGTTATCCCTAAAAATAGCTCCTTTCCAATCACCAATTTTGAAAAGGAATTCACATCGCCAACCAAGATAAAGACACCAGCTATAGCTATTAAATTCCCCATGATGGCCAAAGGCATGTTGATTTTTCTGCCCTTAAGTACCACCATCACAATAGCAAAGGTTGGCATTAAACCATTTAAAAGTGCTCCCATGCTTGAAGGAACATAAACCAAGCCTTTAAATAAGAAATAAAAAGGTAGCCCAATCGATAAGGGCCCATAGATAAAAGCCTTGGCAATTTTCTTTTTATCAAAAACCCATTTTTCTGAAATTGCGGCAATAATCAAACAAATAAAAGCACCCCAGAATACTCTCGGGAATGCACCTGTATTAGCACCAACCACCGCAATGAGATCCTTTGCCAATAAGAATGAGGTTCCCCAAATGCAAGCAACTATAATCAGAATAAACATAATGATTCCTTATGTCGGGCAATATACTCTGAAAACGAATCGGGATGGTGAAAATAAAGATGGGAGGGAAAAGTTTACATTCAGCTCTTGGTATTTTTCAGAAATGAAAAACCCAATTTTGATATTTGATTTGTATTATGGATAGAGATATTTAAGACAAAAAAAAACCTCTCAATAAAGAGAGGTTTTGGATGACTCACACTTTAAAATCCTCTTCAAGGTCAGAGGATAAATTATTGTAACATAAAAACCAAAGGATTATACAAACATAAATAAATCAAATAGTTAAGTTGTGAGTTCACATTCCTTCCCGTAAAACCCGGATGGTTTTACGTCCTTTCAAAGGAGGAAGGTCATGGAAGACTCACACTTTAAAATCCTTAGCTTGGTTTTATCACTAATTAGTGCCTTAATTGCACTTTATGATTTGCTAAGCTAAGGTCAGAGAGAGGGTTTTTCCTCTCTCTGTTTATATAAACTTCGCCAAACTCGAACTCAAATTACTCTTAGAGCTCATTGTTTTAAACTGATATTTACTTGATTTAAAATTCTTTTGAAATTCGGCGTAACTCATTTCGATCACGTGGTTGGTAATTTTATATTTTGTAATTCCTGTCTTAACACTCTTACTTTTTTTCAAAGAAATCTTCTTTTTTAAAAGTGGATATTGTTTTAGATCCTTATCCTGACTTTTTAAAATAAAAGTAGGTGTTTCCCATTGACCTGAAAGCCATTCTTTTTCATTTTTTTGATAGACTAAAATTTGATTATTCTTTTTTACAATTAAGCGCACTAACTCTAACTCAAAACTATAAGCCTTTTTAGACTTTGCATTTTGTTTGGGATATTCAAGAGCTTTATTTAGATTGGCAGCCTGGCAATTTGAAGAGAGTGGGCATAATTCACAACTGGCACGCTTACTTTTACAAATATTTCGTCCCAAATCCATCAAGGCTTCATTGAGTTTTCTTGGCCCAAGAGTATGAATTTCATTTGCTATTTGCTCTTCTTGAAAACGCTGATAGATGGCCTTCTGAAGTGAAGGACCTTTCCGTGCATCTAGAGCATAAAACCTGGCCAAAACTCGCTCTAGATTAGCATCCACTGCCAAGGCAGGTTTGTTAGCACCGATAGCAATAATAGCGCTCGCAGTGTAAGGGCCAATTCCGGGAATAGTTATGAGTAAATCATAATCCAAAGGAATTTCACCCTGAAATTCTTCAACAATAAACTCGCATGCTTTCTTGAGATTTCTGGCCCTCCTATAATAACCCAGACCCTTCCAACTAATGGTCAATTGCTCTTCACTGGCTTCTGCCAGCTTAAAAATAGTTGGGTATTCGTTCATGAATTTGTCGAAATGATTTAAGACTGTTCCCACAGTGGTTTGCTGAAGCATGATTTCAGAGACTAATGTGGAATATAAAGTTCTCTTTTTACGCCAAGGTAGTTGCTTAAATTGCTCTGACCACTTAATCAATTCTTTATTCATGTAAGGGATTTATTTCTTTTGGCAAGATTTGGCAACCTTGGGGACAAATTCTAACATCTTTTCAGCATTAATCGCCCTACCAACTTGATCTCCGGCCATCAAACCACCGTTCATTTCAATGAAATCGGCTAAGTTTTTTGAAAGTTCATAGATATCGGTGATAACGATTAATTTTTTAACTTCAGCTTCTTTAATCCATTGAATTAATTTCTTTGAATCATTTAGTCCTACATTTAAGCAAAGTGAATCGAAGCTGCCTAATTGTTTTTTACTCGTATCAAACACATAAAAATCCAAATCTTCTGAACTAGCACATTTATCTCTCAACCTCTTGACCAAACTCTTCCTAAAACAATCACCTTGAGCGTCACTCCCGTCAATCTGACTCATACTGGAGCTGGTATCAACCCAAATCTGAAGTTTTTTAGAGACATTTTTTTGATCTTTTGCTTTTCCACAGAAAATATCAAACTGGCTCTGCTTCTTTTTACACTCGATCATATTTCTATCTAAGCTTGTAGCAGAAGGCAGAACATTTTTATCTTCTTCAATGGCCGTTGGAGCAGCTTCCATTTCCTTATCTTTCTCATAAAGGCCAATTTGCGGATCAAAACAATGTTCCCCCATGGGAATACATTTATAATTCTGTGCGGTTACTTTGGAGAAGATGATTTTATCTTTAATCAAGGGTTGGTAGAGAGTGGTTTCTTCTTTTGAGGGTTCCTTGATATCAGGACGAGAGAGAAACCAGATTTCTAGCTCATCCGGTATAGCGAAAGCTCGCAGGTATGGCAGACCTACAAGAATGAAAATAAAAATAACCCTTTCTATTGCGCCTAAAATTCCACACCTCTTTGCTTAAAATAGCGAAAAAGTGAATTTCCGATATCTACCATCAAATCTCGTCCCTCTAAATCTAAGTCCAAAAAATCCTTCAAATAAGCTTTTTGTCTTGGACTCAAACTCTCGAGCCTTTCGCGAATCCCTTGATCCCCCTCAAGCCCAAAAGGAATATTCACCTTCTTTCCACCTGCTGAAACACTAGCAGAAGTATTCTTTTTGGCCGTTCCAGCTCCTGCAGGCTCTTCTTTATCGGCATTTTCAGCATCTTTATAAAAGCTAACTAGCTTTTTAAACTTATCAGTTGAGTCCTCATCCACAAAATCGATAATTTCATGCAGAGGTATGCCTAATTTGGCTACAATTTGCGCTATCATCTGCTCATCCACCTCCTGGGTCTTCTTGTTCAAAAACCGACTCATAGTCGATACGCTGGAGTTAGTGAGCTCTGCCAAATCCTTCTGAGAAAGCCCCCCACGCATTTGCATATACTTACGTAAAACACCCAAAAAATCATCTAAATAATCCTTATTGAATTTCATCATAATCAACCTCCTTAAGGCCTTGTATTGCTTATCGGATTGAAATTTATTTTCATTATGAAATTATATTTCTTGACGCAATTAGTCAATTGCATTATGATATAGGTAGAGCACAACGAGGGGGTGCATCATGAAAACAACAACAATTAACATGGAAGGCTTAATGATTTCAGGATCATACGTGGTTATGGAAAACCAAGTTGTTAACTCTAGTGATGTATGTGGACAGACAATATCCGGCGCTCGCTTGGTTCAGGTAGCCTTCCAAAATTGCACCTTCTCGGATTGTGTCTTTTACGCCACAAGTTTTGAGACTTGTAAGTTTATAGGATGCCATTTTAAAAATTGCAGCTTCGTTTTTACACATATCAAAAATTGCACTTTCCAATCTTCAAAATTCGAAAAGTGTGAGTTGGTACAAGGGGGACTTTATGGAAATCATTTTTCAATTTGCCAGTATGATGCCACTAGTAGCGACTTTATGGATTTTAATCATAATGAACTAGAGCAATGCTTCACTGATGAACAAACTGCTCAAAGAATAAATCTTATCTACAAGCTTGCCGCTGCCTGAGGGCAGACGGTTTTTCTCTCTCCACTCTCGAAAGCGCCCCTGGGATTTTCCCGGGGGTTTTTTTATGTATTTTTTATAGCCCGGCTCAAAATTGATCACCTTTGGATTCAAGAAAATTGACTTGAAAACTCCTCGTGCTACAACGCCCCTATGAAAAATGCGATGGACATTTATTATTACAAAACAGCTCAT
>CALFYV010000028.1 GCA_937952395.1 uncultured Bacteriovoracaceae bacterium
CCGTCATTAGAGTAAAGCGAGTGGTATCAAAAACTTCATCGTTACCGTAAAAACTTCTTAAGACATGAAAGCGAATATGGTTATGGCGTGCTGAGATTTTTACATTGGGATCAACCAGCCAATCTAGGCGAATCTTGTCTAAATCCCAATTGTATTGAAAACCTAGACCCCAACGGCGCACAGGAAAATAACGGATTTGAACATTGGCAAAACGAATATTACTGGCCTTAGAGTTAACAGCAAAAAGATTGCTGGAATCTCTATCCCAATTGTAAACACCATAATCTAGTTGAAAAGTGTATTGTGGATCATAGAGCACGGGAAAATCATAACGAAATTTTCCATAGCGTCCTGATTTGCTTTTATATCCTACCTTAATAAAATTATGCTCATCCTCGCGGGTTCCGTGAAAATTAAAACCAATATGCTTAGTTTCAGCTCCTTTATATTCCTTGCCATTCACGCTAACAGAGTGCAGTTCATGGCCTTCGAAGCGGAAATAAAGTAAGTGGTCCCGGCTTTCTTTTAAGTACTTGGGTTCATAGAGTACTAAGTATTCTTTTAGTTGCTTAGTACTAGAAAGATCAGTTTTTAGTAGCTCGGGGATTCCAACATCTAAATCATAATTATATTTATAGCCATCAGGTCCCTGAACCAAAAAAACAAAATGGGAGCCGAGCTCTTCCATATCTGCAATAAAACGAGAGGCATTTAATTGGCGATTTTTATAATAAATTTCTGTCCCGGTGGTTGTTTCAAAATCCAGTTGAACCGCTTCCTTATCCTTATAGTAAACGAAATCGGCCAGAGAGTTTAAACCATGCTTGGCCTTTTTAATAACTATCTTAGGTACAATAAATTCATATTCATAGTCTCGGCATTGCAAGAGACCTTTGTATTGTTGCCAAGGTGAGAGTTCAAATTGGATACTCTGCCCAAAACCAACATCTTCATCTGTGTCAGCAATTTTTAAACGACAGGCGTCTCTGGCCAAATCTCTTTTGTGCAGAAGAACTTCAACTTGAATGAATTTTTCTCCCGAATTACGATTGGTTATTTGTATATTAATTTTTGAGTTATCTAATTTGGTTTTTAAAGTTTCAACCCGCAGTTGATCGTTCATGAGTTTGACTTCACGGTCTTTATTATCAGGTAAAAAAAGATTCACGACTCTAATTAAGTGATGATTATTATCCATAAAGCGTTTGTAATCTTTGATTTGATTAGAATCAAAACTTAAAGTGATAGGATTGTAGATAAGTTTAAATTGACGTTTTTCATCATGACCAGTTGTTTGATTCCAAAGATGATTATTAAAATAGATTCCATCTTCTTTGAGTTCAAAATTGTGAGTAATGGTTTCTTTGGTGGTAAAAAAATAATTATAGCGTTCATGTTCTGGTGTTCCAAAGACAGTGGCTTCTTCAGGATATGTCATGCCGAAACTCAGTTGGGATAATTGCCCTGTTTCAAGATTCACAAAATACTCAGAAGCAGTGGTTAGGACTGACCCAGCCGGAGGAGTGTTGAGATCAACCGAAACGCGGATGAATTTTTCCTGTCGGGAGGTATAGAGGTGAAAAATGCCATTAGGGTCGGAAACAGCGCTATTACCCTTATCATCCACCACCACCACATTG
>CALFYV010000029.1 GCA_937952395.1 uncultured Bacteriovoracaceae bacterium
AGTGGAGCGGGCCAGTTTTTCTAAGATACTGGCATCACTCTCCCCTGACAAATCAGCACGAGTGGCCGCTCTTTTAGGACCAAACTTCTCACCCTCTTTCAAGCTCCAACCTGCGGCCAGCATGCTTTTTCTGATAGAGTTTGATGCTGAGTAAGTCGAGATTAAAGTCTTCTCATGAGAACACGACTTAAGTAGGCTAAACCACTCTTGGGTCCACAATTCTGGATTTCTTCTGGGGGAAAACGCATCTTGGTAGATACAATCAAATTTGATATGGGGATTTTCTTTTAAGTAGTGAGGTAATCTTTGGCGAGCGTCTCCTATAAGAAGAGTCAGCCCTTGGGTTTTTAAACCCAGTTCTTTGTCAATTTCAAGAGAGACAAAATGAATTTGGCAATCAATATCCCTGAGTGCTTCATAAGTAGTTTGCCAGCCGATACCGAGGCCAAAGCCAACTTCCAGGATATAAATTTCTTTTTGCGCTCTTGCTTTTTCTAAAACTTTACATCCTTGCAAGTAATGTAACTTGGTTTCTTCAACCGCACCAGAAGTGGAGTGGCAGTTTTCATTGAAAGCTTCACTATAAAGTGTTTGAGAGCCATCCTCTGTTTGGATGATTTGGTAATTTTTGGGGGCACTCTTCAAAGCTGAGTCCATTTTTTTATTTGATCAGCACACCACTGAGGGTCATCTTCAGTTAAGCTATGACCGGCCCAATCATGAAAAAGAATATCGCTTTGCCATTTTTTTGCAAGCTTCTCTGAGCAGCGTGAATTAGAAAGCCTGTCTTTAGGGGAGGCCATAACGAGAACTCGTGCTTTGGGGGCAGAGAGCTTAGTTGAAAAATGAGCTGCCGCCCATAATTGGCGCAAACCATTGCGACTTGAAACCGGATGAGCACGGGCGATATCAATCCACTCCTGAGTGATACGAGGGTGTTTGCTTTTATCATTTGAGACCATTTTGACAATGATCTCTTCGCGTTTTTCCTTATTAGCAGTTAGCATGACTCTGAAAAAAGTCAAAATACTGCGTGGTTTAACTCGCTCATAAAGGGGAGAGAGGTTTTTGAAACTGGAATTTATGATAACCATTTCTTGAAAATCAT
>CALFYV010000030.1 GCA_937952395.1 uncultured Bacteriovoracaceae bacterium
TTGGTACTATTCTTTGGGTGGAGTCATGGGGGCGTGTTTTGTGACTTTGAGTAGTTTTCTCATCCCCAAAATTGGCGCTTACCGCTCCATTATTCTTATTATAGCTGGTCAGATGGTGGGCAGTGTTCTTATGGATTATTTTTTAGAACTTAATAAAGATTTAATGAAATCACTTATTGGTTGCGCGCTTATTATTCTAGGTATTTCAGTTAGAAAATTTCAGGTTAAAGCATTAAAAATCTAGTGATGGGCTTCAATATAGTCAGAATTCATGAAGAATTTAACTTTGGGATTCTTCTCCATCGCTAGACGCAAATCCCATTCACTTCTAAGAGCAAAGCATAAACGGCCTTTGCCATCTAACATTATATAATTAGAATAATCATCACAGAATTTAGCTTCATCCTTAGTATTTTCAAACTTAAGCCATCTTACTCCGGTATAAGGAGCCGATTCATAATCGGCTTTCACATTATATTCATCTGCTAAGCGGAACTTTACTACATCAAATTGAAGCGCTCCAACAGCTCCAAGCATCTTTTCATTAGAATTAAGGCGAGTGAAGAGTTGAGTGGCCCCTTCTTCAGAAAGTTGCTGTAAGCCTTTTTCTAAGTGCTTGCCTTTAAGAGGATATTTAAGAACCGGACGCATGAAAATTTCAGGAGCAAAAGAGGGAATCCCAGTGTACTGAAATTTTTCACCTTCAGTGAATGTATCGCCAATTTGAAATTTACCGGTGTCATGAAGACCGATAATATCTCCTGCGTAAGCTTCTTCTACAATATCACGATCTTTGGCCTGGAAAATAACAGGCGTTGCTATTTTAATTTCTTTCTCACTTCTGACATGAAAAATTTTAGCATTCCTTGTGAATTTTCCTGAGCAAATACGCATAAAGGCCATACGATCTCGATGCTTCTTATCCATGTTAGCCTGAATTTTAAAAATAAAACCACTGAATTTATCATGATCGGGTTTAATAACCTGAGTTTTAGCCGTTGAATCAAAGGGAGGTAATTTTGCTACTCTTGCTCGTGGAGTAGGAGCTGCCACAGCGAACATATCTAAGACTTCTTTGACACCAAAATTAAATAAAGCCGAACCAAAAAAAACGGGAGTTTGAATCCCTGCTAAGTATTCTGCTTGATTTAATGGAGGAATCAAAGTCTCTAACATTTCTAAATCATTTTTAAATTTCTCTAGTAACTCTTCCCCCATAAATTTTTTGACATGTTCTGCTTCCAAATCACTCGCATCAATTTCAATGGGCCTTAGTGGGTCTTTAGCATTTTTAAAACTTCGTATGATCTTAGTTTTTAGATCATAGACACCTTTAAAATCCACTCCGTGACCAATGGGCCAGGTCATAGGGATGCACTGAATGGAGAGTAATTTCTCGATATTATCAATTAAGTCAAAGGGATCCATGGAATCTCTATCAAACTTATTCATGAAAGTGATGATAGGAGTGTCACGCAAACGGCAGACTTCCATTAATTTTTGCGTTTGAGTCTCAACCCCTTTAGCCGAGTCAATCATCATGAGAACTGATTCAACAGCCGTTAATGTTCGATAAGTGTCTTCTGAGAAATCTTTATGTCCTGGAGTATCAAGTAGATGCATATAACGATCACGATAATGAAAACTCATGACAGATGAAGTGATGGAGATTCCGCGTTGTTGTTCTAGTTCCATCCAGTCTGACTTGGCGTAATTACCAGACTTGGATTTGACCATCCCATCTTGAGTATGAACCACGCCACCAAACCATAAAAGTTTTTCTGTGACTGTGGTCTTACCCGCATCGGGGTGAGAGATGATAGCGAAGGTGCATCTTTTTTCCATAAGTGAAATTTTTAGCATTTTCGCTCATCTTGTTCAACCATAATCGAAAAAAGGGAAGGCTTTCACCTTCCTCCGTATCTTAGGAATGAAATACTTAATGTCAAAAACCTCTAACATGATTAGAGATTTTTTTTAAAACTTTTTTTGAGGATTTTTCATTATTGAAACAGGTGACTAATTAGTCCTCATAAACTTCTTTACGGTGTGCTATTTTGACAATAATGACTTTAAGGTCAGACTCATCCACTTTGTAGATAATTCTGTAATCATCTACTCTAAGACTTCTAAGTCCTTTCAAAGAATATCTCAATGGTTTACCAAAAGCGATAGGGTCGATGGCCAATTTTTTTTCAATGGCCTTTTTAATTCTGCGTTTTACAGGCAGAGTCAGCTTAGGAATTTGTTTTTTTACAACTTCGGGTAAATAGGTAATTTGATGCATTTTTTATGACCAAGCATCATCATGGGATATCAGTTCATCTTCATTCATGGATTTTAAAGCTTCATCACCAGTGCGTGAAAAATAACTATCTTCTTGCAGTTCAAGTGCTTGTTCTAAAAGTTCATGGCTGAGAGAGGATAACGATAAGCCTCTATGTTTGGCCAGTCGTTCTAATTCTTTATAGGCTTTGTCTGAAACCGGAATTTGAATTCTTTTTTTTTTTTTTTTTTTAAAGAAACTTTTTAATAAGTGTACTATAAGTTCACCACTTTTGTCAATTTGGTATGTTCATTTAATAG
>CALFYV010000031.1 GCA_937952395.1 uncultured Bacteriovoracaceae bacterium
TTCAGCTCATTATTTGTTTTGGTCAATTTTTTCCAAGTTTGATCAAGAACTTAAATATGGCGGGGGCGGATTAGCACCTAATATCTGGAAAATTGAAACTCTAAAATCAATTCCTTACTACCTGCTGTTTTCATATTTTAGTGATGCCAATATGTTCGAGCCTATGCTTTATGCCAACATGTTAACCACTGTAATGGGAAAGAATATTGTTAAATTGCCTTGGAAGTCTATTAATGATTTTTTACGAAGTGCTCGTTTAAATAATGATAATATAAAACTTTTTGGTAAAGAGATTAAAAATTATAAGCTTTCTGATTTTCAGGAAGCGGCGACTTCTTATGGTATTCGAATGGTTGAAGCAGGCTCCTTGGCCATCGGAGCTTCGAGTGTTATGCCTGATAATTATAAGCCTTTAGTCACCTTGGGTGCGTTTGCTTTCACTCAGTTTTCTGGTGTAGCGCTCGCCAAGTACTATGTTGACCATAAAATTAAAAAATTAGAAAAAAATCGTTCATTAACCAATGAAGCAAAATTAAAACTTGAAAAAATCAACGCTAATTTTCAGAGTCATTACGGGCTTTTTATGAATGCTCGCACCTGGATGAAAAAGAAGAGCGTTGATTTAGCTCAAACGATAAAGAAATTACCTGCAAAAATGGTAATTATTAAACCTCAGTTTATTCCCAAAAGCTGTAATCGCTTTTTTTAGACATTTTCAATTATTCACCTTCATGTTAAGTTACTTTCATGGGACTCAAGCTTTACAACACACTCAGTCAGACAAAGGAAGTTTTCAAACCTCTTGAAGAGGGAAAGGTTAAAATCTATTTATGTGGTCCTACCGTTTATGATTTCCTGCATATTGGAAATTTCCGCGGGGCCATTACTTTTAATCTTATTCGCCACTGGTTAGAAGAGCTGGGTTACCAGGTGACTTTTGTTTATAACTATACAGACGTAGATGATAAAATTATTAAGCGTGCTAATGAAGAAGGAGTTGAATCTCACGTTATTAGTGAGCGCTTTATTGAAGAATTTGAAAAAGATTTTCAAACTCTTGGTTTACGCAAGCATGATCATAATCCCAAAGTCACAGATTATATGCCTCAGATCATTGGACTTGTAGAGAAGATTATTAACAATAAAAAAGCATACGTGATCGATGGTGAAGTTTTTTACAGTATTGATGCTTATAAAAATTATGGCCAATTATCCAAAAAGAAATTAGATGAATTAGAAGCCGGTCAACGAGTTGAAGTGGATGCCAAAAAACAATCCCCTTTTGATTTTGTTTTATGGAAACCCTCTAAAGCTGGAGAGCCAGCTTGGGATTCGCCATGGGGAAAAGGTCGGCCTGGTTGGCATATCGAGTGTTCAGCGATGATAAACGCGATTTTGGGTGACTCCATAGATATTCACGGTGGTGGAATTGATCTGATTTTCCCTCATCATGAAAATGAAATTGCTCAAGGTGAAGGAGCGACAGGTTGTAAGTATTGTAATTATTGGGTGCATAATAATTTTATTAATTTTGGTGATGAAAAGATGAGTAAATCTTTAGGCAATACTGTTAAGGCCAGAGATTTTATGCAAAAATATCACCCTGAAATTTTAAAATATTTATTTTTATCAGCTCATTACCGTTCTCAACTCTCGGTTACAGATGAAAAAATAAAACAAACGATTGGTGCACTTAAGCGTATTTATTCAGCTTTAGAAATTGCACAAACAATCGTTAATGAAGTCGAAGGTACTGATAAGCCGGATAGTGGTTTTGTAAAGATACTAGATAATTTAAGTAGTAAGATCAAAAAATCCCTTAATGACGATTTTAATACGGCAGAATTCATTTCTCACATTTTTGAAGCCACCAGAGCTTTTAATGCTCTTAAAATCGCCACTAAAAGAAAGCCAGTTCATAAAGCTACAGCAGAAGCTTTTTTAAATTGGATGAAAAAATATGGAAAAATGAGTGCTCTCTTCTTTGAAGAACCCAGCAGCACTCTCGATAATTTAGATAATATTTTATTACGAGAAAGAGGAATAGAAAGAAGCACGGTGCTTGATTTAATTAAGCAAAGAGAAGAAGCTCGAAATAGTAAGAATTGGGCCAAGGTTGATGAAGTAAAAAACAAATTGCTCGATCTAGGAATAGAGCTTCATGATGGAAGTGCACGTAGTTGGGAAGTTAGTGAGAGTTTTTCTTGATGAAAATTTTAATTAAAAATGCCAAAACTTTAGGACAGTACTTGGATTCAAAAGATGAGTTCGTACCAGTTTCAGTTTTGATTGAATCCAAGAAGATAATAAAAATGGGAAGCAAAATTGAAGACTCTGCCGATAAAATTATCGATGCTA
>CALFYV010000032.1 GCA_937952395.1 uncultured Bacteriovoracaceae bacterium
AAAAAATATGACCTTGGAATAAAAAACATCTTTTTTTAGAGACATACCGAAGTACCTTTATCCACCTTATCTTCAATCATTTTTTGACAAAGAGGAGCTAATTTCTGTTTAAGTTCTTCAAAATACTCAAATTTAAGCGGATGGTAAAGTATATGAACATTTGGGCCTGCGTCCAGTGTATAAGTTATATGCTGGGATTTTTTCTGAAACTCTTTAACCACATCAATAACCTGCTGACTTTTGGAGTTCATTAAGACAATTGAGGGAGTCGAAGTCTGCATCAGTTGATGCAACGTTATACTTTCCTCTTCCACAATCATTTGAAATTTTTTCCAATCACCAGTTTTGATAACCTCAATGAGTTTATTAGTATTCTCTCTGGCCTGAGCATATCGCTGTTCTTTTTTGGGATGATTGTCCATTAAGGCGTGACCTTCTGAACTACTGACAGATTTTTTTTGAGAATCCACTATGCAGATAAGATTATGAATATTTTTAAAATCCTGATGAATCCCAGTCACAGGTATGGCATAAGAATCATTTGAATTAGCTACACCACATTCTCCCCACAGGGCAAAGCTTCCATAGACAGAACGAGCCGCGCTGCCAGAACCTAAACGGGCCAATGAACTCACGCGCTTCATAAAATCGACATCTCGGCTCTCTCCTAAGAGCTCCAACTCCATCTCAAGCAAACATAAAGCCAAAGCACTGAACGCAGAAGCTGAGGAAGCAACACCAGCACTATGAGGGAAAGTATTTTCGGTTTTCATGACTATTTTAAGTCTATGAAAAAAAGGATTGAGCTCTGTAATTTTATTTAAATAATGAGTTAATTTTTGATCTTGTTTTATCTCACTATCTTTTAAAATGAATTCAAGTTTTTGTCTGTCTTGTGAGTAATCAAATTCAATGGTTGTTTGAGTTAAACATTTTTCTAGTGAAAAACTTAAAGAAGGATTGGCGGGAAGTTGATAAGATTTTTTTCCCCAGTATTTGACAAGCGCAATATTGGAAGGAGAAGACCATTTAATGATTCCATTTTTCTTTTTGACTTGGCTTTTAAGATTACTGAGAAAGAGTTTCATGAGCAGAGGCCTCTTCGATTTTAAGCTCACCCATCGATTGATAATTGCGACAAATCAACTCATCAAAACCTAAAACCGTATCAAGCCCTTTGCTTTCAAAATAAGCCTTGGTCTCTTCTTGTGAATGATGTGAAGTCGCCAAAGCAAAATCTCCACCCCAAGCACCTAAAGATTTAATCACTCCATCATAATCACTAAAATATTCATCTTGAATTCGGTTTAAATTAAGGGCGCGGGATATAATATTTTCATGAGTTAAAATTAAAGATTCAAACTCTTTTAACTCAACCACATTAAGAATTTCTTCAGTTAAATGGCTCAACTCATTTATGGTCCGTGATTTATTTTCTAATTTGAGCCCTTGATAGTACTCAATAGCATTTTTTGTCGCTACTTTTTTACCCAGATAAATAAAATAAAGCTGGTTATAAAAATGAGGAGCAAAATTAACTTGCTTCCAAGAAGGGCCACTCTTTTTCTTTTGATAAACTATTGGCCCCATAGAGCCAGCGCAAGCAATATCATAACCAGATCCACCAAAAGTTCTTGAAGCTAATTCAAAAGGACTCACATAGGCCCATTGAGCAATATTATAAATTAGTGAAGAACTACTTCCTAGGCCCCAAGGATTGGGAAAATCTAGTTTTGTTTCGACAATAATCTCCACTTCTTCACGTAAAAAATGGGGATTAAGTTCACGCGCTACATTTAATATTTTTTGAAGCACATCCATTTCGGCAGTTTTTTCAGGATTTAAACATTTGAAACGCCAAAGTTCAAAACTAGCATCAAACCAAATCTTTCCATCCGAATCATAACTCTTCCATGTTAATTTTGGAGTAAATGAATTTTTGTAACGAATAGTGAGTGTCTGACCAAGAGTTGTGGGAAGGGCCAAAGCTTCGGCACCATCTAAAACAAAATATTCTGAAGTTAGCAAAACTTTGCCATGTCCAAAAAAGAACTGTTCTCTTTGTCCGCTCAAACCCATTCTCCCTACTGAGACATTCTTATCGAATTTAAAAAATTTCTCACCGCTGTGAATGAAATTGTCTTATCAGAAAAGTAACGCTTCGAAGACTCAATTTCACTGCGCGACGCTTCAAGTTGGTTAAGAATATTTAACAAATGCATCTTCATATGTCCCTTCTGAATTCCTGTGGTCACCAGAGAGCGAATGGCAGCAAAATTTTGTGCAAGTCCCACACAAGCCGCAATCTGCATCAGTTCACGCGCGTCTGGAGAGCCTA
>CALFYV010000033.1 GCA_937952395.1 uncultured Bacteriovoracaceae bacterium
CACAAGATCTGAGATAAGGGTTCTGTAAGTAAGTTCTGGATAAAAGATATCTTCTGCTATTGAACTTTTATCCTTCCAGCGCCAAACAATGCCGTCTTTAACCCAGTCATCATCATAGCGGATACCATATCTTTTAGCAGCGAAGAGTCCAAACTTCCAATTAGAATGAAAACGGTAACGGACACCAATAGTAAAATCTTTTTGATCATCGCCAAAATCTTGATTGCGATAATGAGTTTCTACGAGCCAAGTTGTTTTATCTCTTTGATAGAAAAATCTTGAGTTAAATGCGTAATCTTCTCCGCGAGTCGTTTCTTGGGGAGTATTTTGAGCAAAGAGTGATAAAGGTAGAAGAAGACTAATCGTAATCTTGATCCAAAAGATCATGATAAGCCTCCTCTATATTGACCTTATTGATAACATCAGTTTTGGGATCAAAATTCCAATTTAGTTTTGCTGTCCAAGGTAAAAACCTGGGATTGCTGGTTTGGTTTTTGGTGACACGAATCCCCTCACCTTTTTTTACAAGAACTGGTTTTTTATCTTCACTGGATTTTACTTCAACAGCCCCCTCATTGACACACATCCAGACATCTTGTGCATCAGCTTTTCCATAAGAAGTAAAAAACTGGGTGCCACGCACCCCCATCGAAGCAGTTTTCGTTTTTAAAGTTAGCTTATGATCTTTATTCATTTCATTTTTTACTAATTGAATAAATGTGCTACCAGCAGTTAGTTCTAATTGAGTTTTCTTTTTATCACTATGGAGGATCTTGAATTGACTCCCCGGCCCAATTTTAACTTTGGAAAAATCAATCGAGATAATGGCCAAAGAATCTTTCTCAGTTTCGATAATGCTGCCATCTTTTATTTTATCACCAATGTTTAATTGTTTAGCGCTTCTTGTCACTCTACCTTTGATGTAAACAACCTCAGCAGAAAGCAGTGCTTGAGAAATAAAGATAGAAATAGCAAAACTAACAATCATGTTAACGCTCCTAGGCTAGCAATGGCTTCACGCAATAGAACAATTTATTCGTGTTTAATTGTCATTATTATACATTACCAGCATTAGTTTTATAGCAGAGATAAAATCCAAAGGGGGAATTTATGAAGTTTTTTTGTTTTTTATTAGTCCTATGTAGTCTTTCAGTTTTTGCCCAAGAAAAACAGGCCCGCAGTAACGATCAAGCAGACAAATATGTTCGTATTGATGGCAAGGTAAAAGAGAAGGGTCAGATTGGTGATTTTTTTCGTTACGTCGATGGTAATAAATGTCAAATCACCAGCAATGTGGATAGCTACAAAGTCTCTCAACATCCAGGGGATGTTGCCATGGTTTATTATGAAAAATATGGTGATTTATATTTCTTGGCCAACGCCGATAAAGAAAGACCTTGTCCAAAAGCTAATACAAAAAACTTTTTTCAAAACGTAACAAAATACAGTGTTACTTCTTCAACCAAAACTGATGTCGTGAACTTTGCACTTAATCGCTATGGTACTTTTCATGGCTGGCCGAATGAGGGACAACCTTTAGTTAGTGCAGAGAATATCGAAGATTACTCACACAATAATTGCTTTGGGGCAAAAGGCAAAAGCTATAGCTCTTATGTGGTTTTCGCTATTTCTTACCGTGGTTATGTTTTAAAAGTAAAAGGTAAAGAAGAAGGAAACTCGAAATGGACCGACGAAACCTATAGGAGCATTAAAGATTTCAAAGAAAAGAATAAAGTTTGCCAATAGGCTGATAATAGAAGAAAGGGCTTCATACGAGGCCCTTTTTTTTTGCAATTTTTTAGGAAGCTGAGATAATAAATAAGCCAATGAAGACAAGGAGGTCGTCATGAAACCAAGCATTAATGTTGATCAAACTAATAAAGTAATAAAAATAAAAACTCATCAGGCCATGACTCACGCAGAAGTTTTGGAGTTTTTAGTCGAATTCAAAAAACAAACTGAGCGCTTCATTTATAAAAATCAGCGCTTTCAAATCGAAAGCGATACTCAAGAGCAATCTTTTCAAAATGAATTGGCTAAAGAACAGCTCTATAGTGGACTGGACAGAATCTTAAAAGAATCTGAAAATTACATCTCTTATCCTATTCAATAAGAATTATGAAATTTGTTATATTACTATGCTTAATCGTACTTCACTTATTTGCCCAAGATTTTTCTTTTGATAAAGAACAAGGTAAGTCCATTCCAAATTTTGTGGGTGAAATCACACTTTTTCGTGGAGAGGTAATCAAAGTTTCTAAAAATGGGAAAGAGGAAAAAACTCAAGTAGGAACCCGTTTCTTTCAAAATGATATGATCAAAACCAAGGATAAATCTTTTGCAAAAATAAAAGTAGTTGATGATACAGTTATCTCTCTAGGTCCCAATTCGGAACTTAATTTTAGCCAATTTGAATTCGTAGATAAAACGGACCGGAAGGCTGTCTATTCTTTTATCAAAGGACAATTGCGTGGTCACTTCAAAAACAAGGCTGAGGAAGGTGACTTAACTATCAAAACTAAATCTGCGGCCATGGGGATTAGAGGAACGGAAATCTTACTTAACTATCAGGAAAAAGATTTTAAACAAATTTCAGATTTTGTTTTACTCTCAGGTCATGCTGTTGTTTTTGATGATAAATTAAGTGAGCACGAAATTAAAGAATCACAGCGCATTACCACAGTCCATGACAGCCGTTCAAATAAATCTGCTAACGATAGGGAGTCTTTGAGTTCGGAAAATTTAAAATACCTACAATCAGTTGATTCAGATGAAGCTAAAGATTTTAAACCTTTCTTAGCTTTTTATGACCCACAAAAGGCCAAGAAAAAATCAAATATTTATAAATTTTATTTTGGTGATTCTAAAACTCAAAATAACGACCAACCTTCTTCTGTACACACAGAACGAGATGAGCAAGATGACACTACTTGGAAAAACAACTTGAATAAACTCAATCAAAAATTAAAAGAGTCTAATTATTGATCACTTTAGTGAGTCACTCAAAGTTCCTGCAAAGACTGCAGGGAAACCAATAATAATAATTCTCTTGAGCGCAATAATGGGATTTTCCAAAATCGGAAATTTGTCTATGAGAAAAAGCAAGACAACAATACTTAATATTGAGATGACATAAGTCGCTACAATTCTTTTAAAAAACTCGATAATATGACCTTTAATGTTATTACGATAAAAATTAAAATAAACAAAACAGCTTACTGAAGATAATGAAATAAAAAGTATTAATGATATATTAAAAATCTTAAGAGAAGAGCTCAAAACCCAAACTTCTTCAGTAAAGCACAGTGGTGTCCCCATAAGTAGAGCACCGATAAAAATCTGTAAAACGTCTCGTGGACGTAGTTCCACCATCAAAGGATTAATGATATGACTAATAGGCTTACCACTAGAATCAAAAAAAGTGATAACTTCTTTAAGATAACCATTAATTCTCTTAATTTCAGTTTTAAATTGTTTGTGTTCCACTACTTATTCTCCATTTTTTTAATTTTTCTTACTACAGAGCCTAAGGGACGACTGACAATTCCCATATTGGGTCGCACAGCTAATAATTTATAAAAAATAGAAAAATATGTCAGTGCTCTTTGACCAACAATTTTCGGGAAGAAGGCAAAAGAGAGTAAACGTAAACACGCCGATGAGTAAAAAACAATATAATAAACATTTGGCAGTTCTTTGAAATAATAAAAAGTTAAAGCGCCCAAAACACTTCCTATTCCTATTGTTACTGTATGAACAAAATTATGATAGCTCATAAAATAAGGTTGAACGTTAGCCGGTACTAACTCAAAACAATAAAGCAAAAAAGCCAACTCAACTCCCCCCCAAGCTATACCTGTCAAAATTTCGAGGTAGAGTAAATATGAGTGAGAAACTGATAGTGTCCATAAAAAAGGAACAATACTCACACCAAGAGTTGATATAAGTAAAAGCTTACCGATATCAATATCAACAAAGAATTTTCTAAAGAGTCTTAAAAAGAGTATACGTCCAACAAAAGCCGATACCAAAATTTGCATATACTCTAAGAAATTAAAATTCAAGAACTTGAGCATATAAGGCGTAAAAAAAGAAGCGGAAAAATAAACACCTAACTTAAACAAACAGATAAAATTAACCATCTTGAGCGCATAATCATACTCATTTGCTTGCAAAAGCTTTTTGAAAGAAAAAGTATTCATGTCTTCTTTGTCGTGAGAACGAGCATGAGCTGATAAACTAAAAGCCGACAATAACCTGGCAACAAAACAAACTATAAAAACATATTTAAACACCAATAATTGCTTATCAATATCTTTGGCCAAAAAGAGTAAATAACCCGTTGCTGCTAGACCTATAACATTACCTGAGGCTGTTAAAAGATTTCGAACAGAAAAGAACTTTTTCATCTCTTCTACTGGTATAATCTTGGCAATCCAAGCATTCCA
Organism: uncultured Bacteriovoracaceae bacterium; assembly: GCA_937952395.1. GTDB lineage: Bacteria > Bdellovibrionota > Bacteriovoracia > Bacteriovoracales > Bacteriovoracaceae > CALFYV01. Next base: position 4,449 of record CALFYV010000033.1, read on the forward strand.
AGCTGGAGTAATTGAGAGATTTAAAATCCAGTAGAGAGTCACTAAAAAGAAAAATATATAATAATGCTCTTGCAATAAGTGGGAGCTCAAGGAAATAACAAGAAAAATAAAAGCCTGAATAATAGCACCAATAACTACCCAGTTTTTATAAGATTGTAGTTTGTTAATTCCAAAGGGTGCAAGAAGTTGAAAAATTCCACCTATGGCCACAGGTATAGTTGCAATAAACCCTGCTTGTAATCCGTCATATCCAAGTTTAATGCCATAAGCACAAAAATAAGCCTCACCTGCTCCGAGCATCAAGCTATAGAAAATCGGGTCAAGATAGTAGGAATAGTTTTTAAGTGCCATTTGTTTTTATCTTTTCAAAATCTTATTCAGTTGTTAATACTTATGCTACGCATTTTCTATTAAAATGAACAGGGATTGAGAAAATTATGGGACAAATCACAAATTTTTTAAAAGAGCATTTTCGTCACTTTAATGCAGCGGCTTTGATTGAAGCGGCTGAAGGATATAAAACTCATTTAAATAATGATGGGAAGATGTTGGTGACGCTGGCCGGAGCTATGAGTACAGCAGAACTCGGGCGCTCACTAGCCGAGATGATTAGGCAAGACAAGGTTCATATGATCTCTTGTACCGGTGCTAACTTAGAAGAAGATTTGATGAATTTGGTGGCCCATAATAGTTATAAAAGAGTCCCACACTATCGTGATTTAAGTCCTCAGGATGAAGCCGAATTACTGGCAGGAGGATTTAATCGCGTCACCGATACTTGTATCCCAGAAGAAGAAGCTTTTCGTAAACTACAAAAACATCTTATCATTCATTGGAATAGTGCTAAGAATAACAAAGAGCGCTTTTTTCCTCACGAATATTTATACCGACTGATATTATCAGGTGAATTAGAGAAATATTATGAAATCGATCCAAAAAATTCTTGGCTTTATGAAGCCGCTAAAAAGAATTTACCTATAGTAGTCCCCGGTTGGGAAGACTCAACCATTGGAAATATTTTTGCCAGTTACTGCTTAACCGGAGAGCTGGAAACAACACTGGTCAAAACTGGCATAGAATACATGGTATATTTGGCCAAATGGTATAAAGCTGAAGCTC
>CALFYV010000034.1 GCA_937952395.1 uncultured Bacteriovoracaceae bacterium
TGGATGATGATAAGCTCTTTTTACTCAGAGAAGATGAAGGCGTTTATTACGGATTAGAAATCAATGCTAACGGTGAATGGAAGGTGGTTGATATCATAAAAGATCAAACTCGTAATTTAGCCTCGCAAGATGAGGTGCTATGTCCTAAAGAAGAATCTCAAGAAAGTAAAATCTATAAAAGCTATTTCTGTCGAAAAGTCTGGGATGAAAAAAGTAAAAAAACTCTGGTTATGAAATTGCCTTGGAGTTGTTAATTCGTCTTACTAGACTTCAAACGATAATAATTATATTCATTCAGATCACAATATTTTTCCATGGCATAATCTTGAATAATCCCATTTGAATTATTGCCTGGAATGGAAACTTTAATTGAGTAGAAAAGATCCCGTCTATATTCTGAAGTTTCATTACCCTTCGCCACTTTGACCTCATAAAGATTCGCCACCCGTGTGACTTCAGCACCATAGACATAGTAGGCACTGCGAGTCTTAGCCCCAGTGTCAGCGACTCTATCCAATTTTACTTTATTTTTGCGAGCTGTTTCAACAGCGTCACAAAACTTATCTAAATAATGTTCTCCTTGGGATCGACTTTCAAAACTAAAAAAAGCATGGGCGCGTTGGTTATCATCGCTAAGATCGTTGCGATCAAATTTATAGCGATTAGAATTATATGTTAAATTCATTTCAAAGTTCGCACTAGCATCGGCATTAGCAAGTTTGCATTTTTCACTGGCCACATATTCAGAAGAAAATTTGAATTTAGTTCCGACATAACTATTAGCAAAATTTCGCTCTTTCTCTTCTAAGGCTTGGCAAATAAGGTAAGCCTTATCTAGCTCACCTTTTTCATTACTCATAAATTCTTTTTCATATTCAAGTTTGGCACCGATATTTAAACCCAAGACTTCAGATTTTTCATTTTTAATATCACCGCATGTTGAAATAAAAATAAGAAGAAATAAAAAAGGCACAGTTTTTATAAGATATAATTTCATATATCTTATTTTGTCTTATTTCTTAAGGGTTTGTAAATTACTCTAGGTTTTTAAAATTTGAAGTCTTCTTAGTAGTTGAGTAGATGGGTTTATTTTGAGGATTGACCCCTAATTGGCATTTTTCTGTCAGAGTTCTGCTATAAACAAAACCACGCTGTTGGTTACTATTAATTAAATCAGTGTTGACTTGAAGAGTGTGAATATACTCTACGATATACTGTCCCGACTGATTTTTTACCGCGTGATCAACATCAACACAAATTATATTAGGGTTGGTATGGCATGTATCTCCATTAGAAATATAAAACTTTTTATAAAGTGAATTATTTACTTTTTGGGTTTGAGTGACTTGGTTAGAAGTAGCTACTTCTGAACAAATTTCCGATAGCAAACCTTGTTGATGTGATTCATAGCTACCAAAATAATATTTACCACCTGGACTTGCAATAATATCCAGTACAAAGCTCTTATTACTACCTGAACCTGAAATTTTCATTTTTACATCTGATGAAGTATCTGATGATAAATCACATTTGATAAAAGAATTATCATAAACCCATGTTTTATCGTTAAAGAGTCCTTCGACATAGCCATCCTTAATTTCAAAAGAGTCACAGACTTTTTTAAGAAAACCTACTTGAGCTTGGCCCAAAAGATCTCCTGACGTCGTATTGATAGCACTGCCAATGCGGTCAATTGCACTTCCCCCATCTTTATTCTCGATATCACCACAAGCAACTAGCAGCGATAATAGACAAAAGAAAATGAAATTCTTTATAAACATTACTGAACCTTATATTGGGCCACGGCCACAGCTCTTTTGGTTTTTAGTGTGGTAAAATAATCTTTTACCCATTCAACTCGTACTCGACTCATCAATTCTTCCTCAAACTTATTATATGAGCTGAATGGATAATGGCCTATGACTGTTGGAAGTGCCACAGTATCCCCTAACATAGACTGAAAAAGCATCATGTTAGCAAAGACCGTTGTCTTTAATAGAGCTTTGAATGCCTCTGTTGAATAATGAAATTCAGGATTCTTTCTAAAATGATTCGTTAAATTGGAAAAAACATAAAAATTATCACTACCACCATATTCACATAAACTTTTAATTTCTTCTTTATTAATTTTATAATGATTACTTAATGCAGTCTTTAAAATCGCAGATTTTGAACTACTAGACAAATAATCATGAACTTTTGTTTGAGGTGTTACCGCTAAAGAAAGTTCTGGAAAGTATGGGAGTTGCCCCTCACTGATAGAATATTCATTTTTCTGTCTAAATTTGGCCTTGGAATAAAGCTCTTCTACTCGCTTAATATCTTCGTTAATTGTTACCATTTCATGATGAAATTGTGGGCAAGTTTTTAGGTCCTCCTTATCTTCCACCAATGACTTCATCCATAAATGCTGTGAATAAAGAGTTAGAAAATAAATTTTTTTATCATTCAATTTTGTTAATTTTGAATTTTGGCCCTTGCTTTGAGAAGCTGGAGCTCGCTTAAGCTTTTGAAACTCAAAATCCATTAAATAAAAATTAGGCATGCCTGAATTCACATTTTCACTAGCAACCCGATCCAGGCCAGGAGCAAATTGTTGAAAAGATGTAGTACATCCAAAAAGTATTAAAACAAGTAAAAGCGAAACAAACCTATTCATAAACATCCTTACAAAAGAGAATTCACATCATATTTTTCGACCTAAAGAGAGTGAAAGTTAAGCTGGCACGAGTTAGGGGGAAAAAAGTGAACACATGAGGCTGGACTAGCTGAGTCTTTTAATCGTATAAGGAATTATCAAAGGAGAAATTAATGAAATATTGGCTGATGAAGAGTGAACCTGATGTGTTTTCTTTTGATGACTTAAAAAAAGCAAAAAACTCCACTACAAATTGGGAAGGTGTTCGTAATTACCAGGCCCGTAATTTTATGCGTGATGAAATGCAGGTTGGTGATCTGGTTCTTTTCTACCATTCTAGTTGTGATGAACCAGCTGTGGCCGGGATTGCAGAAGTAGTAAAAGCAGCCTACCCTGATCCAAGTTCATGGGATAAAAAATCAGATTATTATGATGAAAAATCAAGTTTAGAATCTCCCCGTTGGTTTATGGTGGATATTAAATGGAAACAAAATTTTAAAAAAGCTGTGACCCTTAAAGAGATCAAGAAGCAAAAGTCTTTGGCCAAAATGAGACTCATTCAAAAAGGCAATAGACTCTCAATTATGCCAGTCATGGCCAACGAATTTGAAATTATAAAAAAATTAGGAATGAAAGACTAGAGACTAAAAACGTATAAACGATTTCGAGATGAAAGCAGAGATAGATATTTGCCTTTGACTTCAAGCTTGCCAAAAACAACCGATGAACTTGTGCCTAAATAAAAAGAATCTTCAATGTTAAGACTCTCTTTATTTAACATATGAATATAGCCATCATAAGTTGAGATCACCACTGATTTATTCCAATAATTAATACCACTGATGCCTTTACCACCCATTTCGTTTTTCTTAAGAATTGTTCCGTCAGAACTTAAGACATAAACAGTACCATTTAAATCGCCCACATAAACTAAATTATCGATGACGATAGGATCCCCACCAATCTTAATATCAACAGCGCGCTGGACTACACCATTATTAGGATTAACCAGTGCCAAGGGGCCCGAAGCTG
>CALFYV010000035.1 GCA_937952395.1 uncultured Bacteriovoracaceae bacterium
GAAGATGTGACGTAAGGATAAGAGCCATAATCAATATATAGTAAAATCCATTGTTCTAATTCATACAAAATATTTTTGCTCTGCTGCTGGGCCTTTTCAATTAAACTGAATGTGTCACATATAAAGGGTTTTATCTCTTGACCGTACTCATAGAGTCTGTTGGCTTCTTCTTCAACGCTTGGGAATTCGACATTGTATCTGTGCTTAAACAATACTTCTTTTTCGTTTAATGAGTTGGTCAATTTCTTTTTAAGCTCATTTTTATCAAGTAAATCTTTTAATTTAATACCTGTTCGAGCGACCTTATCTTCATAAGCAGGCCCAATACCTTTTCCTGTAGTGCCGATCTTGGTATCAGTTTTTGCCTCACGAGCTGCATCGATAATTTTGTGATAGCTGGTTATAATTGAACAATTAAGAGAAATTTTTAAATTATCAGGTGTTATGGCTACATGTTTTTTAACTTCAGCTAATTCATCTAGAAAAGCTTTGGGATCAAAAACTACACCATGGCCAACAACCGAAACACATTTAGAATGTAAAATACCAGAGGGGATAAGATGGAGGACAATTTTTGTTTTATCGACAATGATAGTATGACCGGCGTTATTTCCGCCTTGATAACGGATGACCATATGAGCTTGCTGTCCAAGATAATCAGTTATTTTACCTTTTCCTTCGTCTCCCCACTGAGCTCCAATAATGGCCACTGATTGCATTAGGCTTTTACCTCATTCAGAAGTTTATTATTAATGAAATATTCTTTTAATTGATTGATAACCATTTCCCCAACTCTGTATTGGGCTTCTTCAGTGCTAGCACCAAGATGTGGAGTCAGCACCAAATTTTCTTGGTTTCGAAGAGGTGAGTTTTTATCTAATGGTTCTTGCGCAAAAACATCGAATCCTGCACCACGAATTTTTTTATTTTTTAAGACATTTAATAAATCTTCCTCGTTAACAATTTTTCCCCGAGCCGCATTTATGAGAATGGCTGTACTTTTCATTTTTTCTAATAAATTTTTATTTATTAAATTTTTTGTCTGCTCGATTAGGGGAACATGAATCGTGATGATATCTGATTTTTGAAATAATTCTTCCAACGTATTGACCTTGTTGGCGAGCTTTGTAGATTGAGTCACAAGAGGATCAAAAAACAAAGTGTTGGTTTCAAAACCGGAAATTCTCTTAGCCACAATTTGTCCAATACGTCCAAAGCCTACAATTCCTACTGTTTTTTTCCATAACTCACAACCAGTAAAAGCTGATTTTTCCCATTCACCTTTGCTCATAGAAGTATTGGCCCAAGCTGTTTTTCGAAGTACAGTCATCATCAAAGCAATAGCGTGTTCGGCGGCTGAATTATTGTTAGCGCCGGGAGTATTAGAGACTCTTATATCCTTTTGCTTACAATAGACTTTATCAATATTATCAGTTCCTTCTCCAGCTCGAATCACATATTTGAGCTTAGGCGCCATATCGATGAGTTCTTTATCAACATTTGTAGCTGAGCGGATAACAAGACCTTCCGTTTTTCCTATAAGGGTTTTTAGTTTATCCCGGCTCATTTTTGCCTCTGAGTAAACATCAAGCTCGCTGACATTTTTCAAAATATTGAAAAGCTCTTTATCCATACCATCTGATACAACTATGAAAGGTTTACTCATGGGGGGCTCCTTAAAGATTCTGTGACATGAGCATTATAGAAATTAATGAAGTAGGGGGCAATAAAAATGAATTTTTTTCTTTTAAACTTTTTTTTATAAAAAAATCGCGATATATCGTTGTGCGCAATTGAATTCTAGTGTTATAAAGAGTCACATTGAGTCAGGAGAGATTTATGAATAGATTTTTTGCCATTTTGATTCTCGTACTATCAGTGAATACTTTTGCTCAAAATGGGCATACTCCCATCGAACTTATTCATAAACACGAGCTCATTTATAATGACTTAGTAAATAAAAGAGCGCAGGGAGTCTACTCAATAAGAGATCTTTGTTATTACGCCGGTTATCTACACGAATTGGCCAATGAATTGGCAACTATCAGTATTCAGCTTTCAAGTAAAAATCGAGTAAAGAAAATTGCCTCACGCCTGAAGCAAGAATCCAATCTAAGAACAAGGCGTTGCTTTAATGGCGGTGGATTCATTCGCGCAGCAACCAGATGGGATGGCTCTAAAAGATTGTTAAGAAAAAATAAAAAAATTGTCAGACACGAAAATAAATTAAAGAAGAAATTGAAGGAGTCATCAAGTTCTCCCGGAACCTTATACAAAGCTTTAATTTTAAGTGAAATCAAAAAAATGGTCTTTGGTTTGCCTATTTATCATTCAGATGAAGTTGGCCCATTAGGAATAAACTGGAAGCCGGATACTTGTTATTCTATTGGTCAGCTTGACTATAATATAGAATTACTTTTTCGAATTGAAAGTTTAGAAGGAGCTGTCAATCCTCATTTACAAGTTCTCCTCAAAACTCATTTACCAGAAATGAAGAATGAAATTTGTTTTGGTCCTCGTTATACAGATAAGTACCGTAGAGAGAGACAAAAAATCATCGATGAATTTAATGCTTACTTATATTATAATGAGGGACCCCTTGCGGAGTCCCCGTCGTCTAGATAATCGGAAGAACACACGTTGAATTTTAAGCGATTGAGCGAAGTTGCAAGTTCATTTGTAGCGAGTCAAGCGTCTGCTGAAATTCACTTAGGTTGGGAAGATTACCAAAGTGGGTATTTTCATGCATGTTTTTAGAAATGAAGTCATACGCTTCAATTTGTGTTGAACTCTCTTGTCCTTTAAGAAAAGCTCTCCAATTGGATGTTCCAAATTTTTTGTAGCTCTCAAAAAGTTATTTAATGAGTTCGTCTTTACTTTTGACGCCTACCCCAAGAACTTTGCCTGATTCGTCTAGCTCCAAATACCAAACACGATAATCGCTCTGGTTTTTGGGATGCTTTTTGGTCTCGACTGCGACAGCAAGATTAGTCTTTCTAGTCATAGTGGCCTCCTTACCTCTAACTCTCAAAAAAATTTGTTTCTTAAACGTCCTGTTACTGAAACCGTAAAAAATGTGTGTGTGTTGCATAGAAGTATCTCGGCCCATCCTGGGTTTGGAGAACTCCTCTGACCTTCCTCCTAACTTAAGTATACAATCTTACAACACGCCCAGGCACGTCCTTTTAGCCTACAAAGCAC
>CALFYV010000036.1 GCA_937952395.1 uncultured Bacteriovoracaceae bacterium
AGCAAAGGGTGGCAAATTAGCCGTCACAATTACTGCAGCGACATTGGCAGAAGTAATTTCACTTTGAGGATTTAATCCAAGGGTTTGGAACATTTTTTTTAAAGAGGTTGATGTAATTTCCCCTCCGCTGTCACCAGTGCCATTTAAACCAATGACTAGGCCGTAGCCAATCAGTGGATTTTCTCGGACACCCTTTATGGTAACCAGATCCTTAATGCGATTTTCGCTTGAGTAAAGATTCATGGCGAGGAACAAAGTGAAGAATAAAGTTTTCATAGTTTTACCTTAAGACAGTAATTCTTTGTTCAAGAATTTTGTCAGATGTGATGGTGTCATTATTTATAATATCTTTTTTGGAAATAAGGGCCTGGACATCCACAAGATGCTTATTTTTTCTAAAAAGAATTTCTTTTTTACCTCGAATCATCATGTAATCCTTACTTATGATTTCAGTTACTTGACTTGAAATTTTGTCATAAACCTTAGGCTCATCTTTATCATCTTTGCCGGCTGTTTTACTGGGTTCAACAGGTTTTGCGGCATCAGTTTCTTTTTTATCTTCTTCCTTACTATCTTTATTTTCTGGCTTTTTAATTTCAGCTGGCTTTGGAAAAACCCTTTTTAATTCATTAGCAATTTCGTTTCTCATATCTTCTAGAACACCTATGATAATAATATCGCCTAGGGTTTTAGATTTATTCTCTGAAAATAAGTAATTGTCTTTATCTTGTCCTGCCCACAAACTTCCGCCATAGCCATTATCTACAAGGTCATCGGCTGTGTGTCGCCTCCTGTCTTGCCTGTAATTTCTTTTGACTCTTGGTATTTTATCAACTTCACTTGGGGTTTGATTAGTATAAGTAACGGGATTATTGATAGGTCTTTTGTCAATTCTTCTGCCGTAAGCATCTGTGTGATAAGCATCAAATGGACTAGAACCTCTTGCTTGCAAAGCTCTTTGGCGTTCTGCTGAATCAATTTGATTATGAATCTTGTCGATATAACTAGCACAAGATTGCAAAATGAGTAAGAGGGCCAATAAAGATAATTTTTTCATAAAAAACCTACAATTCTAATAAAACTTTATTCTCATCAATTATTTTTGCTAAATATTTTTTTCGTGTTTCAGGATTTTGAACTTCAATAAGCTCATTTATTTTTCCTGAAGAATGTGAAACACCAATAGTTTTTAAATGTAATTTATTTTTAATAATCTCTACATGAACTTTACGCCCAGCCCTAACGAGAATATTAGCGTTAAGATCGGCGTTGGTGAGAAACTGTCCTTTCTTGATCGTTTTATTAGTTTGATAAAACATAAGTTGTTCTACATTTGTGAAGAGTTCGACATTTTCTTCAAGGGGTACTTCAACTTTTTCAAACAAATTTTGACTTGATAATGAAGTGAAAGGGGATATAGTTTCTTTTGCACGTAAAGCAATACGCTTGCGTAATAATTCCAAGGTTAACCAGTAAGCCCTTTTTTCAGTTCCATTTGAAATAACAAGCTTAACATTTTTTGTTCCAGTATTATTACAATTTTCACATTCAAGATTGATCTTGTGTTCCTGAGTTAACATCAAAACCTTATTATCAGAAAGCTGTTTTAGATTTCGAAGAAAATAGCTATTATCATTTAAAACATCTTTATGAAGCAGATCAACGACTTGTTTAATATTCACCGTTGAGGGAATAAGGTTGATATAAATATTATTTCTTTGGATATAATGATTTATTTTTTGTTCAGTCAGGATCCCGCTTGCTTGTGAGGCAAAAGTTGAAAACTGCTGCTTGATTTCTTCAGGGCAATCAGAGTTTTGAACAACATCCTTATAGTTAAATATATTATTTTCAATAAATAATAATACTGGAGAACTTTTAATAAAGCATTTAGTAGTAGCATCGCTAGCTAATGAAATATTAAATAAAAGAGAGAAAAGCATTAAAAACATATTTACCTAATATTATTTGTTACCTGCAACATTTGGTCTGCAGTGCTCATAACCTTTGAGTTCATCTCATAGGCCCGTTGCGCTTTAATTAAGTTAGTCATTTCATTCATAATATTAACGTTTGCGGCTTCAAGCATTCCTTGTTGAATAACAGCTGCATTACTTTCACCAGGTATGTTTTCTATGGGTTGGCCACTACCAGTTGTAGTTGCGTAAAGGTTTTTACCCTCTGAGCGTAGTCCTGCACTATTTATGAAAGTGAAAACAGGAATTTGTCCTAGGTTTTGAGGTTGATTATTTTCTTTAAACTGTGCTTCGACCACGCCATTTTCTGCAATATTAATATAGGCGGTGTTGGGTGGAACGGTTAAGCCGGGATAAAGTTTATTGCCATTCTTATTAACGATATTCCCTTGAGCATCAACGTTGAAAGCACCATCGCGTGAAAACTTTAGTTGTCCTTTAGAGTCAATAATTCCGAAGAAGCCGTCACCGTTTAGCATTAAATCATATGGATTGTCCGTAACAATAGGATCGCCCTGAGAAAGAATTTTTCTAGAGGCAGAAACCTTTGCTCCACTTCCAATTTGGGTGCCGACGGAAAACTGTGTTGTAGCAGATGATCTTCCTCCCGCTTCTTCTATGGTTTCATATAATAAATCTTCGAATTCTGTTCGTGATTTTTTAAAGCCAACGGTATTAATGTTGGCAATATTATTGGAGATAGTGTTTACATTCTGTTCTTGCGCTGCCATTCCTGTTGCAGCTGTGTTGAGTGCTTTAAGCATTATCCCCTCCTAGGGCATTATTAAAAACGAGCAATATCATTTGCTGCTTTACCGGCAATACCGTCATAAGCATTTATTGCTTTTTGTATACTTTCGAAATGTCTGTGGGCCTTGATAAGCTCCGACATTTCTTCAACCGCATTAACATTTGATTCTTCCATAAAACCTTGTAAGACGGCTGTTGTCTTATTTTCAGCAACAAGATTATCTTTTTTGTTGTTAACGAAAAGTGAATTACCTTCTTTTTTCAAAGCATGTGGATCGTTAAATTCAACAACAGAGAGTTTGGAAATAAGCTCTCCACCTGAAAAGACTTCACCGTCAGGAGTTACAACAATTTTTGAATTGGGAACACGAATGGTTCTATTTTGAGGTAGAGAAGAGGCACTTTCAACTCCTCCTTGAGTATTCGGCGCCTGGTTGGTTGCAGAGAGTAGTTTAAAGCCATTCTCTGTGACCAGCTCCCCATCCTTGGAAAGCGTAAAATTTCCATTTCTACTATAACGTATACCGTTTGGTGTCAGCACTTCGAAAAATCCTTTTCCGTTCAGTGCTAGATCCAGCGGATTTTTAGTGGGACGAAGTTGACCTTGCTGGAAGACAGTGTAGCTTCCATCAACTTTTACCATAGAGTTCTCCGCTCCATAGCTGTGATAGAAGTCCTCTGGCTTCCATTCCTTGTTGGGTAAATCTACATCCTCTAATCCTTGCTCCAATGCGCTTAAGTATTCCCTGAATACAACCTCATCCTTTTTAAAACCAG
>CALFYV010000037.1 GCA_937952395.1 uncultured Bacteriovoracaceae bacterium
CAAAATGTTATGAGGTATAGAACCATTGAGGTAATTATGTAATGTGCTTTTATTCATATTGAGTTCATTGGCCAGAGAATTGAATTTGATCTTTTTGTCTTTGGTTAGTTTCTTCAGATTAGCCGCCAGAAAAACTTTTTCATTATTGCCCATAAAGGAATTCTCTCTTTTCATTAGGATTTTTCCAGCACGATTCATTTTGGTACCGAAAAAATCCATTCTTGTACCTAGCAAGGGGATAGTTTTTTAGATTTTGCTAAGGCGTTGAAAATAGTCGCTTTAAATATGAATGTTGGAAAAAATTTCATAAGCTTCTGAGTTTTGGTCCTCGTGGTTAAGTTTTCTTAACCAGGTGCCTGGAGTTTTTACGTAGAGTTTTGCGTTATGTTTCAGAAATGAAAAATAAAAAAATGTTTGTAGCTTATTTCTTGAACAAGTTCCTTGAAGTTTGTAGACAGTGCTCATGAGTAGAAAAAAATTAATTAGAACAACTGAGTTACCTTACCACATCACCTGCCGCTCCAATAATAAGGAGTGGTTTGAGCTTCCCATGAATGAAGTCTGGAACATCGCTCTTCGCTCGTTAGAGATTGCCCATAAAAAGCATCCCATCACTTTGATTTCATTTGTGCTTATGAGCAATCACTATCATATGCTCTTGCGTACTCCCCATGAGAATTTGGATAAATTCATGTATGAGTTTAATAAAAATTTCAGTCTGCTGGTTCGTTATCGTGCTTACCGAGAAAACAGAATTTTTGGTAATCGTTATAAGTGGTGTCTGATTAATTCTCAAAAATATTTTTATAATTGTTATAAATATGTTTATCAAAATCCCATGCGCGCTAGGATCACCTTACGCTGTGAGGATTATCCGTATAGCACGCTTTACTACATCACCAGGCATAAACGATTTGTGATTCCTGTTCATGACCTTTTTGGTTTTAAGGATGAATTTAATCTGATCATGCTGAATCAGATGCAATCAGAAAACGAGATCTTTTCGGTCAGGAATGCCCTTCGCAAACCGGAACTTACTATGCTCAAAGACCCTGTCAGACGGGTTTATCTTTGACTCGCCCCTCTACGTAAAAACTCCAGGCACCTGTAAGAAAAGCAAAGAAAAGTTGGCAGTTAAGCGGTCAGAATTACTCGGGTTTGGGAAAAGTTCACCAGAAAACAGCCACTTATAAAAAAGAGCCTACATACACTTAAAATTAAACCGATAGGAAAACTGAAGCTTTATAAGGACTTATGAAAATTTTGATAGCAACATTGTTTATTTATCTAATGTTGAGCTTAAGCGCTTGGGCGCAAGCACCAACGGCTTTTAGTTACGGTGGACGTTTAGCGACGGCCACGGGTGCTCCACAAACGGGTGCGGTGACTCTTACTTTTAGGCTTTACGATTCATCAACCGGACCTCCGGCTGTTTGTACCAAAACTATTCCCACAACATTAGATGCCAACGGAGTTTTTAACGTCACCGTTGATTTTTTACCTGCTGACTGTGGCGCCACTCCTTTTGCTTCTGTACTCTCAACTATTGTTTCAACCAATAGTGCGATTCCTTTGATTGAAGTTTTTGACGGAACAACCACATATCCACAACAAGCTATTAACGCTTCACCGGTTGCTACTTACGCAGTTGCCGCTAACGCTTTAATTGCTGATGGAAGTATTACTCAACAAAAACTACAAGGCCCGGGCCCTGGTCCTGGAACTTGTCCCGTCGGTGATTTCTTAACTATTTTAGGTAGTGGAGATTTTGCTTGTGTCACTCCTGTTGGGCAAGTCACTTCAGTCACAGCCGGTAACGGATTGAATAATAGTGGGACGGCTCAAAACGTAGTTTTAGATATTAATGTGGGTACAGGGTTAGGACTGGCAGCTGATGCAGTCTATATTCTTAATAACGGAGTCGATACTGCTCAAATAAATGCTAATGCTGTCACC
>CALFYV010000038.1 GCA_937952395.1 uncultured Bacteriovoracaceae bacterium
AGACAAAGATAAAACGGGTCGAGTGCTTAAAATTAAAGTAGAAAATAATAACACCAAATTTTTTACCGAAGGGGACTACCTGGAATTTTATTTAAATCTTGGGGATGAAAAGCAGCGCTGTGTGGGATATGTGCGTTCAAGTGAAAATTTTTATTTTACCATGTATGTACAAGACTTTAGTGCTTGTTATGGTGATGGGGATAAGTATTTTCGTCGAGGAACACTCTTGCATTTTAAATCAGAAGTACTTGCCAAAAGAGTTTATGAAGGTTCAAAAATGCGTGAACTTTTAATGCTTAAAAAAAATGATTTTTTAACCCAGCTTAATGGCATCAATCATTTTTTATGGTCCTTTGATCAAGAGAAAATCAAAGTGACTGCTGACTATGATCGACAAATTAATGAACTCTTGGAACTTAAGCGTAAGGCCATTGATAGGCTGATAGATAAGAAGAAAGAAAATTTAAATATTCAAGCCAAACTGATGAAGCAACTCACTACCACTGATGAAGAGTTAAAATTTTACCGAGTAGAACGCCAAGAGCTGATGATTGATCGCTGGAATATGGATCATGATTCAGGTCTGCCTTTTTCTCAGCGACCACAAGTAATGAAAAAGCTTTAGCTGAGCATTCTTGTCAGTTGATAAAGATTTCTCTTAAATTCTCACATCTGCTCTTTTTGTCGGCCTTTTACTTGCTAGAGGCTTGATAAGTTTTTTACCATTACTCATATAAATTAATTTAGTGGATCAAGGAGGATACCATGAAGTTACTCATCATATTAATGATGTTGGTGCTCAGTTCATCAGCATTGGCCTTTTCAAGCGCGCCATTTCACAAGCGCTATAAGCTGATTCAAGATAAAGAAGGCAAATTAATTGCTATCAAAGATCGTTATCTTATCACTCAGTTTTTTATTAAGCCTTTTTTAGATAAAATAAAAAATGATCTTAAGGAAGAGCAAAAAAGACTTCAAATGACAGGACTGGTTTCTCGTGAAGAGCAAATTGATGCCTTTGTTGAAGGACTAGAATTTGATGAAATGTCACTAGAAGGATCAGATGTAAAACAAATCATCGCCGATTCTCTTAAAAATATTAAGGAACTTGATATTGATGATATTTTTAAAGAGCTGGAAAAGAGTCAATTTTTCAAAGAATTTGAATCCAAAATTCAAAATGCACTTCTGCTCATGAGTTTAAATGTAGTAGCGAACTTGGAAGATCCTAAATATTTTTTTAAAAAAAATGTGGCCCATGAAATTATTGTGACCATGTTAAATATTGCTAAAGATCGTTTTAGCCAGTTGCCATTACTTAATTTTGCTTCTTTCGTCGTTGTACGTGTTGAGCAATTCTTAAGAGAGCAGCGTAATTTTTCCCAGAATATGTTGATGCATTATTTTGAAAATTTTGAGGCACAAGACTTAGGTATGGAGATGGCACAAGTGGATAAGGCGATGAGTTCAATCTATGAGTCACGTCTTGCTTGGAGCGATTTTAATGGGTCTAAAGAGGCCAAAGAAAATTGGGACAAATATGGCTGGACGAAGTTTTACTCCGCACTACGAGCTGGTAACCGTGCTTTAGGTGCCAACAAAGATCGTTACACTGGCCCAATTAAAAAAATTGATTATGCTTTTGCTCAAGTAAAAGAAGAGGAAGATGAAAAATTCATTCATGTATTCCATACTTGGCATAGTTTTACTACACGTCCAGCAGCGGCTTTTTATCCTAATAAGCCATATAAAATTTTATCAGAGCGTAGGCTCTTAGGTCTGGCGGAAGTTGCACTTAACTTTTTACCCCTTCCTGGTTGGAGCAAGAATTTAGCGGAAACGGTTATAGGGTCATTCTACAGAGGACAAGCACAAACTGAAGGTGCGCTTGCAGCCTATTTTGAGTCGAAAAAAGATTACCAATCCGCTCGGATAATTTACTTGCAAAATACCAATCCATTTTTGTTTTTGCCTCAGTAAAAGAGAAAAACTTTTTATAAATAGAAAAATGCCCAATAAAATTGGGCATTTTTTTTATTTTTTTATTCTAATCTTCCGAAATGAATAGTGATGTTAAAGAGGGTGGTCAGTTTTTTTCTCATTCAGTGTTTTTTTCTGGGACAAGTTTTTGGCCAAGAGTTTATTTTTTCTAATCAAGATGAAGTGCTATTAAAAGAATTTTTAAAAGAGTCTGTTCTTGATCAAAAAGATTACGCCAAAAGATTAGAGATTTGGACTAAAGAGTTTACTTATAAGGACCCAGATATCAGCCCTGTTTTTAAAAAGGCCAAATCAACTCAAGATGTTTTTGCTCATTTTAAATCCCAAATGAAAGATTTTCCGCAAAATATCAAAGAACGGCAAGCTGATGATACAAGCCTGGCTTTGTTTCAGGACGTTGTCAAACCTTTAAATAATAAAAATGAAGTCAGTGCCTATGTCGCCCTTATTAATCAAGCCGCCTACGATTCATCAACTTATGAGCAGGCTTACTGTGCTGCATATCTAGACTATCAAAAAAATAAAACTCAATGTGATCAGGCAGAGAAAATAATCGAAAGAGCAAAAACTGAAAAAGAAAGTTTTAAAAAAGTGGTAGAAGAAAATAAATATCATTCACTCAAACCCATGACTCATGATGGGGTTTTTTCAATGGTGGATAATGCTTATAGAGTTAAGAATCAGCTGATGGCACGAAGAGAAGCTGACGCTATTAAAGCTTTGCAAGTTAATAAAATGGCCGATTTGGCCAAAGAACTACAACAGAGAAAAGAAGAGGCGATTAATCATGCCAAAAATTCTGGGGCACGAAAGGAAGATGCAGTAGGAATTCAAAATATTTGGAATAAATGTCTAAGTGATACCAAAAAAGCTGGTGCCAATACTGAAGGCAGCGTTTATAGAAACCTAGAACTTATAGCAAAAAGCTTTAATGAAAATTCTGGTTTATGTAAGCCTAATTTATTACCCGTTTCTGAGAATGAATTAAGTCAAATTCAAAAACTAAATCTCGCGGTGAATGAAAGTACCTATATGGATAGCTCGAAAAGCAAAGTTAATTTAGAGCAAGAGAAAATAGATGTAAAACAGAGAATAGAGTCAAAAAAGAATATGGCCTTAGAGCTATTAGATGAAATTAAAAATAGTAGTGCTGATAATTTTCGAAAAAATAAAGCATTATTCAATACTGAAGATGATTACAGTCGAAGAAAACAAGCGGCTGAAGAATTAAATAAGGATATTAATGAATTTAATCAGCTTTGTAAAAACTATGCAGAAGAAGAGAAGAAAATTAAAGATGAATACTATCCTCAAGGCACAGAAGCTCTACGTCCAGCTAGTGGTAGTGGTTATCAAGCACCTCGAGTTGCTAATTATAAACTTATCGATGAAGCAAAGGCCCAATACCATCAGAAAATTAATGAACTTCGCCACGGAATTAATACGGCCATTGTTTTAAATAATATTGAGCCGTCAGTTCTGGCAAAGGTTCAAGAAAAGAGAAAAGATTCAGTAGATATTAAGAAAGTGAAAAGCAATAACGTCACTTTAGATGAACTGATGGAGATCGACGCCAATATAGACTACGATAAGTATTTAAAAAATAATGCTTCTGTTATTGATGTTAACACCGGCAAGGAAATTTCAACTTCTCTGATCAGCGCCAGTGGTGAAGTCTATAATCCAGGCAAAGGTAGTATCGCGACTATTCAGGCGCAGTTTGCCAAGGTTATGCAAAACCCACATATGAATCAATACCTTTTAAGCTCTGAGTTTCAGAAGGCCATTGGGATTGATAGGTTTAAAGATGAAAAGCAATTTTTTGAACGATGTGCTGGTGGGGGCACGGGGTTTGCGCTCTATCCTGAGTCTGAGCACTTTTTAGGTTTTAAAATTCCCAATGGGCCAAAACAGAAAGAAAACCTAATAACTTCTGATCTTATTGAAAAAGTTGAAGCAGATATACAGACAAAATTAACTCAAGGGAATAGTGATAGTGATAATAAAATGAGTGAAATTATTTTTAGTGAAGATCCAAAACATATTGAAGAAGTAAGTGAGGCAGCTCTGAAGGATATTGTCTCTTCACGTACTAATGATGTTATTTATTATATTATGAACAATAAAAAAAAAAAAAAATCAGCGCTTTTATGTACGCATTTTTCTATGGCCATGCATGATGAAGAATACTACCA
>CALFYV010000039.1 GCA_937952395.1 uncultured Bacteriovoracaceae bacterium
AAAATAGGTGGCAAGCGGATAGAGCAGGCCTGCATGATAGCTTCCCGAGCGTTAAGACCCTGCTCTTTCATTTGATTAGTGAAATCTACCAGAATAATGGAATTCTTTTTTACAATTCCCATTAACAAAATTAAGCCGATCATACTGTAGATATTAAGGGTTTGGCCTGAAAGCCAGAGAGCTATCAGTGCTCCTGTAATACTAAAAGGTAGGGCGGAGAGAATTGTGATAGGGTGAATAAAACTATTAAATTGGGAAGCCAGTAACATGTAAGCAATAAGGATACCGATAGCAAAAACTAAGATTAAGCTATCAAAAGATTCTTTGAAGGCCTTGGAGGCACCAGATTCAATCATGGAGATACCCTTGGGTAAATCCTTCATGATGTTTTTTCTGACATAATCTACGGCTGTGCCTTGGGTAATATTAGGGGCAATATTTGAATAAACTGAAATGGCCCTTTTGCGTTCATTTCGAGTTATAGAGAGTAGGCCTTCGTCTGTGACAATATTTGTGACTTCAGAGAGAGCAATAAGTTCACCTCTGTTGTTTCGAACTAAAATTTTAGAAATATCATCTATAGACTCAAGTTCGTTATCTTTTATTTTAAGCCTGATATCATAACGTCTGCCACCTTTGGCGTATTTTCCTGCAACAATTCCACTGACCATGGCCTGAAGTGTTTTTCCGATGTCTTGGACACTCACACCACGAGCGTTGGCCTTATCTCTATCTGGAATAATTCTTATTTCGGGGACTTTACCTTTGAAGTCTGAATCAACATCTACCATCAAACCACTTTCTTCCATTTTCTTCATCACGTTTTGCGCTTCCGTGATAAGTTTTTCCCAATCATCTCCTACAACACTGAATTCTACTGGATAGCTGCGTCCTGCTGAGAAGCCACCAAGGGACGGATCTTGGATAATACTCATGATCCCTTCAACCGTTTTGAGTTTAGTTTTTAAATAATCGGCGAATTGTTGTTGAGTTAATTTTTTTCCAAGTTCAGGGTTTTTTTCTCGTTTATCAATTTTCTTGAGAGTTATATAAGAGACGGCTGTATTGGATTCAGCTCCACTGAAGCCTCCTATGGCCACGAAATAACGTTCAATTTCGACTTGTTCCAAAAGAATTTTTTCAATGGCACTAACTTTGCTTTCGGTAAATTCAAGAGAAGAGCCGGGTTTAGTTTTCATGATCATAAAAAGGCGACTTTGATCTTGAACGGGAACAAATTCTCGGTTAATAAATTTGTAAATGGCGAAAGTCACTCCTAAGAGAACAAGTGAAGCCATGAGAATTTTTTTACGGCTTTCGAGGCAAAATTGTAAAGTTTTTTTATAAAACTCTTCCCACAGGAGCATTTTTTTATCAATCCATCGAGTGTTATTATTTTTTTCATCTTCATTTTTTAAAAACAAAGAAGTTCTCATGGGTGTTAAAGTAATGGCATCAATATAAGAGAAACCAATGGCAGCAGAGATGGTTAGGGCAAATTGAAAAAAGTATTTCCCAATAATTCCGTCCATAAATCCAATAGGAAGAAAGATCGCCACAATGGCCATTGAGGCGGTTAAGGCAGCAAATTTAATTTCCTGGGTGCCTTCAAGAGAAGCTTTTTTAGCATCTTTATTTATTTTAAAAAGACGAGAAATATTTTCTAAGATCATAATATTATCATCGACAATAAGACCGACGGCCAAAGTTAGACCAAGCATAGTAAAAGTGTTGAGCGTGAAGCCTAAAAATTTAAGTGCGATAAATGTGGCAATGATGGCAGTGGGAATGGAGAGAATTATATTTAAAGTCGAAGTCCAGGAGCCAAGGAAAAACCAAACAACCAATGCTGTCATAAGCCCAGACAAGATTAGAGTGAATTCTAGTTCAGCTATAGAGTCTTCTACAAAAATAGTTCCATCATAATTAATCCCAAGATTGGCACCTTCGGGTAAAGTTAGCTGGATTTCTTTCATGCGCTCTTTAATAAGGCCCGCGACTGCAACGGAGTTTGTCCCGCGCTGCTTTCTAATCCCAAGACCTATGGAAGGTTGGCCATTAACTCGACTTATTCTTCTGATATCTTCTAGGCCATCTTCAACTTCAGCGACATTTTTTAGTGGAGTGGGGGAAAAATTAGGTGAGCCACCTCTGCGATTAATCGAGAGCATCGAAAAATCTTTTATACTACTGGCTTCGCCTAGCATCCTTATATTATAAAGATCTTTTTCATCCTCAAAAATACCTGCCGGAATTTCAGAGTGCTCACTGGAGATAGTATTGAGTAAATCGATGGCCGTAAGATCATAGGCCCTGAGTTTTTGCTTAGACACCCAGACTCTCAAATTTGGCTCTACATAACCTCCAAGAGTTACCTCGGAAACACCTTTGATGGTTTGAAAACGATCTTTTATGTAATCTCTAACATAAGTCATGAGTTCTTTCTTACTCATCTTGGATGAAGTTAAAGAGAGCCACATAATGGGTCTGTCTTCTGGATTTGATTTTCTTACAGTCGGTAGTTCAATATCATCAGGTAAGCCTCGTTGCGCTTGACCTAAAATTGATTGAACTTCTTGAACTGCAAAATCAATATTCTTATCCAGACCAAATTCCAAAGTAATATTGGCCTGTCCACGTTTTGATTCAGAGGTTATGGACTTTATTCCGTCAACACCCAAGAGAGCACTTTCTAATGGGTCAACAATATCTAACTCCATGACTTCGGGTGCGGCACCTTCCCAATTGGTTCCCACACTGACGACGGGAAAATCAATATCAGGTCTTTCACTTATGCCAATACTAAAGAATGAAATTCCCCCGAAGATAATAAAAGAGGCCATGATCATCCAGGCAAAAACGGGCTTCTTGATAGCCAATTCCGTTAAATTCAATCCCATTCTCCTGTAAGCGTTTTTAATGAGTAATAATTGATAATATTTTCGTATTTAATTTTATTGAGATCTCTTTTCGATTGAATAAAGTCATTCAGAGCTTGCAATACCTCTAAATTTGTTACAAGAGATAATTGGTACTCACTTTTTAACTCTTTTAGTTTTAATTCGTTGATTTCAGCTGATTTTTTTTGGAGTAAATTTCTTTTGAGGCCATTTTCAATATCTTGATAGAGTAAACTGATATTTTTACTAAGTTCATTTTTAATTTTATGCAACTCTAAAGTGGACTGGGTTTTTTGTGTAACGGCTGTTTGTAATTCATAATTAGTTTTGCCACCTTCAAATATGGGATAAGATAAATTAACGGAAACATCCCATTTGACTTCACTTAAGGCGCCCCCCCTTTCAAAATAGTAATTACTACCAAGAGACAAATTAGGCCAGTAATCAGATTTGGTAATCGAAATAGACTTTTCAGAAGCTTGTACCTGTTTATTGAGTGCCTGAATTTTTGGATGTTCCTCAATTTTACCCAAGTAGTAAGGCAGCTGACTGAGTTTGATATCCTCATTCCTTTCTGAGGCAGTAGGGTAGGCATCGAGTTTCGTTAGATATTTTAGATTAGCTTTTTCGTTGGATAAGGCTGTCTTTAAATTTTCTCTTTCAACTTCCACATTGGCCAGACTTGACTGAGCACTATAAAGTTCGCTTTTCCTAGAGCGGCCAATTTTAACTCGTTTTCTTAAAAACTGAACTCTTTCGCTATAAAGCTCTTTTAATTTTTCAAGATGAAGGCTTTCCTTTTCTAAAAAAATTATGTTGAAATAAGATTGAATAACTAATAAATAAATTTCTAAACGACTTGATTCAAATTGATGTTTACTGGTTTCGATATTGATATTAGTTAATTCTAATGCACGGAACTCTTTAAAACCTTGGAAGATAGGTTGGGAGAGACTCAGTTGCAAGGTTCTTTGATTTGATTGCCCAAAACCACGACTAAAAACAGCAGCCTCTTGTTGTTTGGTGTAAACACCTCTGATTTCTAAAGTAGGCAGTACGGCAGAAATGGCGAGTTTCTTTTGTATTTTATTTTTCTCGATATTCAGTTGTGCTGATTGGACATCTTCATTCTTTAGTGAGGCTTCAAAAGCTTGTTGTAAGCTCAGCCCATGGGCAGTGTGGATAAAATAAAGTAATGGAATAAATAATTGAATCACTTAGATATTTTGCCATAGGAAACTGATATGTCTATCTTGTTTTTTGTTCTAAAGAGTGCGCCATGAGATACCCAAACTAATAAAATGCTCATTGAATCCCGACTCAAGGTCATTACCAAATGAAGTATCAAATTGTGTATTTGAATTGAGTAAATAAGATACACCTGCATCCCAGGCAGAGAGTGTTGTTGAATCTCTCTCTCGCCCATAATGCTCTATAAAGGTTCCCCATTTCTCACTTAAGCTATAAGAATAACTTATTGAGTAATTGTATTGTGAAACAAAATCATTGCCATTTTGAGTGAAGCCCCAGTTGGTGATCAGAGAACTATTTTGACTTGTTCTATTCATTGTGGCCAGAATAATGATAGGTGAGACACGGTTACGTTCATAATCACCGCTTCCCTCAAAGCGAAACCTTGTTTGAAATCCAAGAGCAGGGATAAATCCATCAGACTTATCAATGAGATTAATTCTAAAGCCGAGTTGTTGATTATCCATACCGTTTTGCTTAGTAATAATATTATTTCTATTTTTGTCTTCTCTCAAATCAAACACGCCGCTAATTTCAAATTTTTCATTGAGGCCGTAGCGAAGTACATTGTTATTAATTAAGAAAGTCGAGTGAGTGGTATTATTTTTAAAATGAGATTTTTCTATTCCAGATTGCAGCTGAAAAATTTTAGTTCCGAGGACAAAAGGACCTATGGACTGCCCTGGCCTCCCAGTTCTAATCGTTGGATGCGTTTGAGAAAAAAGATTAAACGTTAAAATTAGACTTAATAAAATAATTTTTTTCATTATTTCCTTTCGTCAATTTTGACATGAAGCTTAGGCCCAGATGAAACTTCTAAAGTTGGATATGAAAGATGGATATCTTCTTCAAGTTTTATATTCTCAATAATTTTTTCAAAAAGCTTGTCTTTGGTTGCTCTTCTCATTTTATAATCTACCACGTATCTTAAAGTAAAAGTAAGTCTATTCTCATCCGCAGTAAGCGTCACTATATGTTCAATCCTAGCATTTTCAATCATAAATTTATTGACGAGAGTGGACCAGTGTTTCTTAGCTTCATCTTCATAGTTGCCGATAACATTTACGGCCACTTGTTGAATAAGTTTTTTTGTTTTAGGGATTGAAGAGCCGTGTCTAATGGGAATTTCAATTTCATCCCATAAAAAAGGGAATTCGCTAGTATAGTTATAAACTGGATCTTTAAAAACAAAACTATTTGAAACTCTGACAATACGGCCATTATAAAGATCACCCTTAACCCAAGCACCAGTTTCCATTATAGTTGTGCGAAGAACACCTATATCGATGACATCGCCTTGGATACCGCCTAATTGAACCCTATCACCAACTTTAAAAAAATGAGCAAAGCTAATGGCCAGCCAACCAGCTACACTTGCTATAAGTTCTTGTAGCGCGAAAGCAAGCCCCGCACCAGCAAAGCCTATGGCCATCGTTAAATTAGAAAGTTTATTACTAAAAATAAAAGAGGCGCTGAGAAGAAAAAATACCATAGCACCAAAACTGATAAGTTTTCTTAAGCGGTAGCGCAAATTAGAATCAGAAATCTTTTTTGAGGTAATTGAAGTCAAAGTTTTTGAACAGATGAATATGAATAGAGTAATGATACTGAGTACAAAAAGCTTTCTTATATTAGGTTCAAATATGAGTAATTTTATTTGTTGATAGATTTGTGTTTGGTTCATGAAGGTCTCTGTATAGGTCTTAAAATATTTTGTTGTTTTAAAATTTTCTCGCCACGAGAAATCACATCACTTAAGAAAGCTTTTTCAAATTTGACATCAAGTACATAGGCTTTCACATTGAGCTTGATCACGAAAGTATTTGATATGGCGATTTCCTCGAGAGTGATGGCGACAGGTTTTTCTAGGTAAACGAAACGACTGGTAATAACGATTTCATGCAAAAGTTTTTTAACTTTTTCTAAGTCTTCATAAATAGAAATATAAAAACTACTCACTACCATCATATCAAGTGCGCCACTATTACCACTGGCCACTAAGTCAGTTAAAAATTTTGAATTAGGTATTGTAATTAAATTATCATCTAATGTTTGTAAGCGAACAGAACGTAAACCAATACTTTTAATTTCACCATAAGTATCAGCAAAGCTAACACGATCTCCTACCTGAAATGGTCTATCAAAGAGTAAAATAAATCCTGCGATAATAGAGCCCACCAAATCTTTTAAAGCGAACCCTAAGGCCACCGCGGCAGAACCACCAACTGTAACCATAACTTCACGAGTTGGTTTAAAAATAACATAGAAAAAACCAGCAAAGCCGAAAAGGTAGGCTGTAAAAGAGAAGATAGTCGTCAGTTGTAAAATGAGTAGCCTTTTCGCAGAAAAATGTTTTTGTAATTTTTGCGACCAAAGTGTAACCAATTTCACCAGTAAAACAATGACCAGGATCGCCATAATAAAAGAGAAGATTTTATCCAGCTTTAAAAAATCCAGCAATAATGAGGCAGTGGCGTTTGTATCAGTTTCCATAGATAAAATTCTTTGCTCTTAAATACCTAATAATATTATTCTGAGTTGTAATCTCTATCATGTAACGATCTCTTTCATCTTTAAAAAAATATTCTCGCTCTAATGCAACTTTTATAGAGTTTCTAATAATCCCATAGGGGAGATTCGTCGTACTTTCAATTTCTTTAGTTGTCATGTTTTCATGCTTGAGTACATCAGCGATAACGAAGAGGACATCATCGGAAGAGCTATGAATATCGTCAATCTCCACCAGTTTAGGGATATTGACATTAAAAACCTTATTACTTTTCCTTGAAAGAGCACTAAGCCAGAGGTAAAGTGAGGCCCTTGGATTCCCGCTGGAGAGTTCCCATAAAAGTTTAAAAAATTTGGATTCTATAGATGTATAACGGTCTATTTCTTCCTCTGATTTAGTGGCACTTATAAGCATATCGTAAGAGAGTGAGAAATGAGATTGGGAGTGTCTCTTCATGATAAGTTCTTTAATTTTTGTGTCACTCCAACCTTTAAGTTCATAGACATTTCTAAAAAATTGGCTTCGACCAAAAGCGCGGTCAAGATAGAGCCAACTGTATTTATTAAAAGACATCATCCAGTATATGTTCTCAGTGGTGAGGTTGATGATATTGATGAGTGCATAATAGGCATCAAAACCTCCAACCTGTGACAGGAAAGCGTTTTGTGCTTCATCGATGTAAATAATCATTTTACTTTTTAGTGCTTTATCAAACTGTAACAAATCGAACCTTTCAGCCTGTACCGGAACGATTCCTAGAGTTTGACATAAAAAAGTATTGAGTTGAATTTCTGTCAGAGTCTTCGACGGCATCTTGGTATAAACATATTTGAGGGTATCTTGATACTTATTTTGAATCTGGCCAGCAATATGTTTCATTAGAGTAGTTTTCCCAACACCTTTATCACCATAAAGAACAAGGGAATGTTCATCTGTTTTAGATTCAATCCAGTCGGTGATTTCGTTCAAAAGGTTTTCTTCGAGACCTTCGCTTGGACAGACATACTCGTTTTCAACTTCAAGAGAGCTGAGAGCAAAATGATCTTTATAGGATTGAGGAATAGAGTCAGAAGCATCTTCATCAGTCTCGAGGCTTTCGATTTGTTTTTTAAACAGATTGGCTGAGATCTTCTTAGAAATTTCAAAATTCTCGGTTAGTTTAATGAAAATATTAAATGTTCCTAAAATCAGAATAGCGGTTAAGTAGTAAATAGATTTGAGTTTTTGAGGAATAAATTTCGCTATTTTTTCTAGGCTAGAAATAATAATACCAGAAAAATTCTTTTCTAAATAATGATAGAACTCATCATTCCATTGGGATGATTCTTTGGTTAAGCGATAAAAAGTATAAATGACTGCTATAATATTGATCAGTGAGTAAACATAAACTTTTCCTATAGCACCTTGAATGACGATCATGAGAAGTGCGTAGATAAGAAAAATTTTACCAATGGATTTTGAAGTTAGATCGGCTTTTTGTTTAAATGACTTGAAGTTTCTGAAGTCCACTTTTGAGATATTACCTAAAAATAATGTTACAATAGAAATCAAAACTTTATAAAGAACTAAAACTTCTACAATTTGGATTATAAGAAGATATTTCTCAAAATAAACCTCACCTTTCATGATTTCGATCAAAATCAACCAAACAAAATAAAGTGAGTCATCTTTGATTTTATTCCAGTAAGTTGAAATTATCTGCAAAATTTTAAATTCACGGTAGACACGAGTTAATTGTAGAATACGTTTATTAAATTCTTTTATAGATATGGTTAAAATATAATGAACTAGATAAATCAGGGCCAAGCAAAAAATAAAATAAAAAAGGTCTAAGCTTAATTGTTTATAACCGGGTTTACCAGTGGATATTTTTTCACGAAAATAAAGATATTTTTCGTAAAAAAAACTGAGGATCCGGTAGGGAGAAGCTTGAATTTCTCGTTTTAATGAAATCCAATAATCACCGGTCAAAGACTTATTTAAAATAAAATGGCCAGGTAGCTCATTATAGATACGACTTCTGAGACCGTTAACTTGAATCAGTAATGTATTTTGTAGTTTCAATTCTTTATTTTTTTTCTCGGTGACTTCTTTAATGGTCTTAAGTTTCAAAGCTTCAAGTTCTTTGTGTTGCTGAATGATTTCTTGGTATAAAGCTTCTTCTTGAGTTTCAGTTGGTTTGGTTGGTAATTTAGGTATGAAGGGTAGCTCAATAATTAAATCTGTATTAAAAATCTGAGCAAAATTCGAGTCAACAACCGTTTTCCAAGTTTCCTCAACTTTTTCAAAATCCGATATAATATGAATATTGTTCTCTCGACCGATCTTTGAGGATGTTTGTGATAATTCTTTAGATTTTTCTTCAAAATTTTTCAAGTTTTGTTCAAGAGCTTCAGTATACTCGAGGCTTTTATTAATAATTTCAATTTTGGCTTTGGCCAATATACTTTTGTAAGAAACAAGGTCTTTACGTGCAGGGCTTAACTCCAACATGGCAGCTTTATCTGCTTCTAAAGCACTCGATTCGGTTTCTTTTTTTAGACGCCTAGACTCTTGTTTCTCTTCTTCAATTTCTGATTTTAAATTAGGGATGGCCTTGCGGGATTCAAAATCTTCTTTAATAGAATTACCCAGTTCAAGGTTTTTCCTTAGGAGTTCAATTTTATCCTGATTAAGTTGTTTCGTTATAAGTTTAAAACTTTCGATTTCTTTAGTTTGTTTAAGTTCAGTTAAGCATTTAAGTAAACTTTCATATTCAATAGGAATACCGGCATTTAAATTTTCCTGTTTTTCTAATTTTTTAATAAACTCTTTAGTATCGTCTAGTTTGAATCCACTCCCAAAGATAGTGAGCAAATCTAGAGATGAACTCCTTTCACCTGCAAGCACTTTTTGTATTTCTTTAGATTGATTTGTGAGGATTTCTTGAACAGTTTTTAATTTAGACGATACAGCATCACGTTTACATTCAGTGGATGCATAGCAACTTATTGTGAATAGGGCGACTAAACATAGTTTAACCAGAAAAGATTGGCCCAAATGAACTCCAATAACAATGAACTAAGCTAAATTTACCTTTTGCTTGCTTCTTTGTAAATGCAATAGCGCTTTAGGCAACTTCTTTGGAGAGATGGTTGATGAGGATATTTTTTAGTTCTTCAAATTTAATTGGCTTTGCCAAATAATCATTCATACCGGCCTCAAGACAAACTTCTCTGTCACCTTTCATAGCATTAGCTGTTAGACCGATGATAGGACTCGTAAGAGTTGGCCATCGTTTACGGATAATATGTGTAGCTTCCAGACCATCTATTCTGGGCATTTGCACATCCATAAAGATAATGGAGTAATGATTTTTCTCCAAAAGTTTAATGGCTTCAAGCCCGTCTAGGGCGATATCAAATGTAACTCCCATTTTTTTGAGCATATGCTTCATTAAGGCCTGATTGATTTCATTATCCTCAACCACTAAAATTTTACTGCTTAAATGATGAAGCAGCTTTTCATGGCCAGTAACTGTTTGCTCTTTAGCACTATTGATTTGGCTTTGAACCGGTTGGGTCGTAATCGTAAAATGGAAAATCGATCCACCCTCAGGGTTATTTTTTAACCATATTTTCCCGCCTAATAGCTCTGTCAGATTTTTTGATATAATGAGGCCAAGTCCAGTTCCTCCGTATTTTCTGGTAATAGAAGAATCAGCTTGAGCAAAAGGTTGAAATATTTTACCCTTGGCATCATCTGAAATACCAATCCCGGTGTCGATGATACTAAAATGGTAAATCAAGAGTCCATCACTTCGTTCAACAGCTGATACTTGAATATTAACGCTTCCTTCTGGTGTGAATTTAATGGCATTTGAAACGAGATTGATAAGAATTTGTTTTAATTTAAGTTCATCTGTTTTTATCAAAATGGGTACATTTTTTTCTAAATCATACTTTACATTGATATTATTTTTTTGAGCAGCTTGGGAAACTAATTCAAGCACAAACTTTAGACAATGGCGCAAATCAAAAACACTTTCTTCAATTTCATACTCCCCAGCTTCTATCTTAGAAAAATCTAAAATAGCATTAACAAGATTAAGCAAATTATCAGCCGAGTTTTTAATGAACTGAATTTTTTCTTTTTGCTGCTCTTCTATATGAGTCTCTTGCATCAATAGCTGAGAAAAACCGATAATGGCATTCATCGGTGTACGGATTTCGTGACTCATGTTGGCCAAGAACTCACTTTTTATCTGACTAGCTTTTTCAGCTTTGGCCTCAGCCGTTTTTCTAATCTCAATTTCTTGTTGTAAACGTTGATTTAAAATTTCTAAGTCGGTGGCCTTCTTCCTATAACTTTTAGAAAGTTTTTGTGCGTATTTGACGGCTCTGTTATTTGACTTGGAGAGCATGATAAAAAAGAAAAGTAGCAATAAATCGATAAAGATACCCGAAAAAAGAATAACAAGAGGTTGTTCCTGGTAACCTGGACTGGTAAATTTTTTTGAACTCCAAAATTCAAATTGCCAAGTTCTGCCATAAAGATAAACGGGTGCTTGAAATTTATAATGAGGTGTGGAGTCAAAATCAGGATCATCAGAGCTTTTTATTAATTCATTGTAGATAGTTGTATTTTCATCTTGAATTTTTATTCTGACTGTTCGACTTTTACGATCGAGTGTGCCGTCCAACAGTTTATGCACAATAAAAGGGGCATAGACCAAACCTTCAATATCATTTGTTCGTTTTTCCCTCTTAGGAACTTCTCCTTTTTTATAAAATGGTAGATAAAGATGAAATCCTGAATCTTTATTCGAGTCTTGCACCAGAATAATCGGTCCTGTGATCTGGGCCTGGCCACTATCTCGAGCTTCGAGTGCTGCTTGATAGCGATATTTTTCAAAGGCTATATCTAGACCTAACGCTTTGAAATTATCTTTTAATGGTTCAATATAAGTAATGGGCCAGTATTCATTTCGCTCATGAAAAGGATAAATTTTAAAACTTGGTTGCTGTTTTTGAACTTTTTCAACAAAATTATTTAATTGATCTTTCTCTACACGATAAATGACGCCTATGCCGTTAATACCGGGGTATTTTTTATTGATTTGTAGAGACTCGGAAAATTTACGCCAACCTTTAAGCGTGATTTTGTTTTCTTGAGAGTAAATGTTTGAGACACCTGCCAGTAGAGCATCTTCATATTTTTGCATCCTCTCTTTTAAGAGATCTATGGTACGATAAACTTCACTGTCAAAATCATCTTGTAACTCTGCATCGGCTTGAGAACGAGAGTAGAGCCAAGCACTAATTGTCAGTAAAACTGAAATAGCAACAAATAACCAATGCAGCCAATGTAATCCCGCGTATTTTTTAAATTGAAAATTGCTTTTACTCATCCACTGCTAATCGGAAAATTAACTACTTAACTTAAACTAGCAGTGTTTTTTCATACTGTTTTACTTAGTTATTTACCGAGG
>CALFYV010000040.1 GCA_937952395.1 uncultured Bacteriovoracaceae bacterium
ACCACTTATTCCTTAAGGAGAGAGAGAATGAGAAAATTTGCCATACTGGCCCTGTTATTTTTATCAACTAATCTTTTTGCTCACGTTATTTTAAAAGTGGAAAAAATTAGCTCTCAAGAGCTGGCCCATTTGTTACAAAATCACGGGCTAACAGGACGCTATAAAATACTTTCAAGAACAATGGGATTGGTGCTAGCCGAAGTTCCTCTGGTCAGAAGTCAAACAGAAATATTAAAAATAAAAAATGAACTCGCAAAATCAAAGTTTATTAAATACTCATTGCTTGATCAGACGGTTAAACGTCGAGATTACAGAAACGGAATCAATGAACAGCAATGGAGCTTGGGACCAGTCTCTCAATATGGTCGTTATTCCACTAATGCAGCTATGGCATGGGAGTATTTTGGAGTTGGTGGAAAAGATGCTTATGATTCAGACATTGTTGTAGCTGTTGTTAATGAAGGTGTTGAATATACACACCCTCTCTTACAACAAAACCTTTGGCATAATATCGATGAAATACCAGGTAATGGAATTGATGACGATGGAAACGGTTATATCGATGATGTTATAGGGTGGAACGCTGCTAATAATAACGGAAAAATTATTCCAGGAAATCACGGAACTCACGTAGCCGGTATCATTGGAGCCTTCGAGCAAGATGGGTTAGTCGGAGTTAACTGGAATGTAAAAATTATGAGTGTTGATACAACTAACTCTTCAGACTCATTCAACGCTGGTCAATCATTTATTTCTACTGTTATCAGTGCTTATAGTTATGTTTTAGAACAAAAATTAAGATGGCAATCTTCGCGTGGAAAATTCGGTGCGAATATTGTCACCACTAACTCTAGTTTTGGAGTGGATAGAGCAGATTGCAGTAGTGAAGAGTACAAACTTTGGAACGACCTGTATGATCAAATGGGTAAAGCTGGCATTTTAAGCGCAGTAGCTACTTCTAATTCTGATTATGATGTGGATGAGGGCTTTGACGTGCCAAGTGCATGTGCCAGTAATTATATTATAGCAGTCGGCAACATCGGACGAACTGGTATGCCAGACGGAGCCTGGGGTAGAGCAAATGTTGATATTTATGCACAAGGAACTAATATCTTATCTACCGTTACCCATAATAAAAAAGCAGTTTATTCAGGGACTTCTATGGCCACACCTCACGTTTCTGGCGCCATTGCTTACCTACATAGCGTCGGTGGAGAAAAATTTGCGCGATACCATCGAGAGTCTCCAGATAAAGCTGCGCTTTTTTTAAAAGAAATCTTGCTTCGCTCTTCTCAAAAAGACGGGACATTAATTAAGAGATCGGCTTCTGGTGGCTACTTAAATATTTACAATGCCGCCAGGGTTATGAAAAAGCTATCAAATCAATAACTTCACCAACTCTTCAATCAGACTATAATTATTACAACCATGCTTGACGCAATGCGTAATCGAGCATATTATTACTCATTATTTATTCAAACAAGTGAAGGTATATCATGAACAAAATTTCAATTCTCACTCTTATGTCAGTATTATTATTGAGTAACTCATTTGCAAAACAAGGCCATAAAAAAATTCGTTTAACTACAAATGAAGTTAGTAAAATTATTAGCACTAAAGGACAAGACGTATTTCAAGACCTTAACGTCTATCTTGGGCGTGATCTGGTGATTGAATACAGGCAAACTTTTGAAGAGGCTTATGATGTTGAGAATATTGGAATCAATGAAGAAACATCAGAAAGCAGAGATAAGGTTCTTTATCCATCTGATATTAAAGGGCGAATTATTAAAGCAAGCACAAATCAATTGTCTGTTACTTTTGACAAAAATTGCTCAACTCCTGATTGTGCTTTAACTTTTAAATCAGTAAAAGGTCAGTACTTTCTGGCTGATATTCCACAAAGAAAAGATAGAAGTCAGTCAATTGTAAGATTTCCTAATTACGATTTAGACATTGGCGATAAAGTAGAACTTTCTCCGAGACTTAAGGCTGGTAACAAGAAAAGCGTAATTAATTCAATTCTTGGTAGAAAAAATGGTATCTACACCAATGCGTTGTTTGGAAAATTACCACTTAAAGTATTACGTTCAGATATACATAAGATAAATAAGACATACGAAGAAGTTCAAGGTTTTTAAATACAATACCGTCTCTGTTATCAAAGCAGAGACAGTAAATTAACTTTACGATTTACCAATTGGTGAAATATTACCTTAGTTTTATTGATTATTTTTAAAAAATATCAAGGAGTTAATATGAAATTATTTTTGACTTTAGGGCTATTTCTTTTTAACAGCTTTATGGTCACTGCAGCTGAACAAAGCTATACCTGCCAAATTGGAAATAGGTGTGAGAGAGACATTTTAGATCCTAACAACAAAGGTTTTTATCCTGAAGTGATCACAGCTAAGAGTTATGTAAATGCTTTAGAAAGTTGTTTGGAATTAGCTTCCAAAAGACTTCAAGTTGTATGCGGGGTTGAAATTAATAATGAAAAAGTAAAAAATTCAATGGAAGAAAATTCAATTTTTGCATGTGATGTTAACTTGACTACTCAGATAGCAATTAGATCGTACTTATGGGCCACCAATGCGACCGAGGCGAATTCTACGTGTCGCTTCATTGCTGAAACTTCTAAAAGTATTCATCATCCAAATTATTACTTATATACTTTTAGAATTGAAAAAACGGAGTTAGCTCCTCGTTACGCTAAGCCTAGGTCCCTAACATACCAGTGTCGTATTTCACATAGCGGGGACTGTAATAGCAAAAAAACATCTTACTACATTAAAGCTTCATCAGACGAAGATGCCGAACGTTTTTGCTCAATTCAAGCTAAAATGTCAGGCCCGCCTTCTTCAGTATGTAATGTGAAATTTCGCTTCTAGACGTTTTTAAGTAAATATTAAAACAAAATTCATATCGTCTCTGTTATCAAAGCAGGGACGGTATTATAAAAATACTCACAATTGAAATCACAATTATATTAATTAAATTAATCCAAAAGCCAACTTTGACCATATCTTTAATGCTCACTCTTTCGCTGCCAAAAATAATAGCATTTGGTGCGGTTGCCGCTGGCAACATGAAAGCTGATGAAGCAGCCAAGGTGGCAGGTATCATAAGAGAATATGGGCTTAAGTTTGTAGCTTTAGCAATAGCAGCTAATATAGGTAAGGCCATTTCAGTACTGGCCATATTAGAAGCCAGTTCGGTTAAAAAACTCATCCCTGTTGTGAGTAGAACTATAATAAGAGATGAATTGATATCTTGTAGATAAATAAGTTTTTGACCAATAAATAGTGAAAGTCCACTCTCCTGAATTCCTTTTGCCAAAGCAAACCCTCCACCAAAAAGTATAATGGTGTGCCATGGAATTTCAGTAATAGCGCCAGCTTCCAGAATTTTCCTTTTACCTGGGTCTGTTTTAGCAGGAATCATAAATAGAGTTATGGCCATAAAAATAGCAACAGCACCATCATCAATATAGTCAGGCTTTTCAAAAAGATTTGACCAACCTTTTATCGTCACAAACCCCAGATTAAGATCACTTCTGAAAATCCAAGCAAGTGCCAGTGTTGTAAAAATAAAGAAAATGCATTTTTCTTCATATTTTATTGTTCCCAATTTTTCCTTCTCAGCTCTGATCACAACATCATCAATTTCAATTAATCCCTTGCCATTAATCATTAATTTGATAATTACCTTCTGCGCCAACCAGAGAATAAGTAGAACCATAGGCAAGCCAAAACTTATCCATTGACCAAAACTCACCTCTGGTAGCTCTGGAAAACTAAGTGAGAAAATACGGACAAAAGCGATATTAGGTGGAGTCCCGACTAACGTCGCCATTCCCCCTATAGTTGCCGAATAAGCAATACTCAACATTAAGGCAGAAGCAAATAAACGACTCTTCTCGTTAACTTCATACAAGTCTTCATAATTTTTAATAACAGCAAGGGCAATGGAAACCATCATATCGGTTGTAGCCGTATTGGATATCCACATAGAAAGTATTGCTGTGGCTACCATAAAACCTGAAATAAGATTTTCTGGACGATTTCCAAAAAGGGAAACAATACTCAGTGCAATTCTTTTATGCAAGTTCCATCTTCGCATAGCAAGAGCTATGAAAAACCCACCAATAAATAGCATCAGGACAGAACTCATATAAACAGAAGCTGTCTCTTTAACTGATAAAATTCCTAAAACCGGATAAACTGCAACCGGCAAGAGTGCAGTGACGGCAAGAGGCAAAACTTCAAAAATCCACCAGGATGCTATAACAAAAGCCACGACTGCCATGGCAAAGACATTTGTAGTATGTTCACTTATTTGCAGAATAAAAGTAAGAATGAGTAAAACGATACCTAGATAAAAAAAGAAACGAGAGAGTTTTTCCTGATTCATTGCTTTAATACCAATTGATAATGAAGAGAGAAACGATCGTATAGCCCCAAAGATTCTTTTGTAATATTTTTTATATTATCTTCAAGACATTGAACTAAGTTAGGATCGGCTCCATCTTGAATATTATCTACTGCTATATAAAGTAATTTATTACTTTGAAGAGTTTTTTCCAGTGTTAAAACAACACAATAATAACGCTTTTTAATTTTCTTTACCGTATAACGTTTGAAACATTCGTTAAGTGCATCTTCATTCTGATAAAAATAATTGACGACACTTTCATAACTGCTTTTTTTAGGCATTTCTTGACGCTTACGAGCTGTATCAAGCTCCTGCAAGCTTATACCTGAACAATATTTTTCTTTA
This sequence comes from uncultured Bacteriovoracaceae bacterium, assembly GCA_937952395.1. Classification (GTDB taxonomy): domain Bacteria; phylum Bdellovibrionota; class Bacteriovoracia; order Bacteriovoracales; family Bacteriovoracaceae; genus CALFYV01. The sequence continues at coordinate 4,780 of CALFYV010000040.1, forward strand.
GTATAAGGCCCAAAGGCAATGTCGATAATAGAACAGGAAAATAAAAAAAGGAAAAGACAATATTTCATAAAATTTCAAAAAATCCTGGAAAAGATTTATTAACAGCTTCTGTATTGTATATTTTGCCTCCACCCGAGGCAATCAGAAATAATGCACTCATCATAACTAAGCGGTGATCTGCGACAGGGCGATATTCTTTCAAAGGCTTAATGACACCTGTACCATTAATTTGTAGTTCTCTTTTTTTATAATCAAAAGATGAATTTACTCCAAAATCTGCTAAAATTTTCTGAATTTCCTCAAGCCGATTACTCTCTTTATAAATGAGGTTTTCCACATTTCTCAACAGCGTTTTCCCCCTAGCTTTCGCTGCCATAAAACATAAAACAGGAACTAAATCCAAGCAATCAGCGCAATCCCATTCAAAGGGTATAATCTTTGCTAAGGGCTTTATCTCTAACCCGTTTGCACTAAAGTAATAATGTCCATTTTGCATTTCAATAAAATTGAGAATTTGTGAATCGGACTGAAACTCATCTTTTTTAAAGCAATTTGAAATTTCTACGCCATCAAAAACTAAACCCAAGGCAGCCATGTTGGCCAAAGAACTGAAGTCAACTGGTACCTCAAACTTATTATATTGATTTAGCTGCTGTATTATTTCCTCTGTCATTTTGACATATGTTAGAGAGCTTTTTAAATTCAAAGGTTTAATATTCATTTTCAGTTGATGAGTTATAAGACGGATAGCCGTGAAAAACTGAGTAGAGAGACCACAGTCAATCTCAATATCTTTTGGCCTAATTGGCCCACGTAAAGAGATAGGATAAATATCAGGTGTTGTATCAATTTTAACTTCCAATTTTTTCAAGCTATCAAGTAATGGTTCAACCGGTCTTTTTCTCATTGAAGGACTTACATCTACTGTATATGACTTTCTTCCTAAAGAAAGTAGGGCCATAAAAAAACGAGAAGTTGTGCCCCCTTCACCTAAATTAAACGAACTTGTTTTGTTTTCATTTTCACATGAGGGAAATGAATTTTGAATGATAACTTGATCATCCTTTTGAATAATCTTTAATCCAAGTTTTTTCAAATTATTGATTAGATCTAAAACATCTTGAGAATAACTTACATTTATTATAGTTACCGGTTCTTCTGTGATTGAAGCAATTATTAGAGCTCGATTAATATACGATTTGGATGATGGAACATTAATAACGTTGCGTTTAAAGTTGTTATTTAATATTTTCATTACTTAAAGGCAATTTTAGATTCTAATTCAGAAATTTTTATTTTTTTAATAATGGGATAACCAAGACTTCGTAATTGAACAAATTGCACTTCATCGCCTATAATTTTTTTATCTTTATAAACAAGATTCCAAAAATTTCTGAGATTTTCTGGACGAGTAAATAATATATTTCTATCAAGTTTCAAGATATCCATTAATGAATAAAGCTCTGTTAATAAATCATAATGAAAGGTCTTAAGTGTATGATAAATACCTAAAATAACCGCAATTCCGTGAGGTACACTGCATTCTTTTTCAAAAGCATGCCCGAGTGTATGACCAAAGTTTAAAACTTTACGATCCCCCTCTTCCTTAAAGTCTTTTTCTATAATTTCTTTTTTATATTTAACACAAGCAAAAATTAATTCATTTACACCAGCACCCTTTTTCACCAATCGATTAATTTCGGTAGATAAAAAGGCATATTTTATTATTTCACCTAAGCCAGAATTAAACTCATCTGCAGGCAGGGACTCTAAGAAACTTGAGCAAAGATATACCGCATTAGGTTGATGAAACGCACCTACTAAATTTTTTCCTTGAGGTAAGTTCAATCCCACTTTTCCACCAATTGAAGCATCAACCATTGCCAGTAAAGAAGTGGGGATACAATTCCAATTTATTCCTCGTAAAGCACTTGCTGCAACAAAACCACTGAAGTCACAAACAGCACCACCACCAAAAGCCCAAACCTGACAATCACGCCGAACTTCCCTATCAATAAAATGATTTAAACATTCAGTAAATTTCGTAAGGTTTTTATCTTGTTCAGGATTTTTTAACTTAAAAATATTGCTAAATTTTTCTAGGTTTAATTGGTCTTTATAAAAATCAAAAATTTTCTCATCAAAAATAAAAAAATTTTTTTTATCATCAAGTTTATTGAAGATATTATTTAAATCTGACAAATTTACTTGTGCAATGATATCTTTCATATGTACTGTTCTATCTTAAAATAATGGTTTTGCAATTAAAAATGAATTTAGAGTATTTTAAAATTTTACGAGAACTCTTGAGCCTCAGTCAAAAAATTGATGACTTAAATTTCAATAAAAAAGATGAATTAGAACGAATTCAGAGGCTTAAAACACTAATTAATGACCACGAAAATCAATCTAAAGAAATCAAAATTGATTTAAACACTCTTAATCAAGAATATCTGAACAAAGAAAGCATTTTAGCAAAACTTCAACAGCAAATTGAACAACATAAAAAAAATGAAAAAAACCTTGTTACTCAACAAGAACTGGATTCGTATCAATTACAACTAGTCAAAATTGATGAACAAAAAAATGAATTAGAAGAATCTCTCTTCTTGATTCTTGAGAATATTGAAAGCAAAGAAAAAGCAATGTTTGAATGCAATGATTTTTTATTAGGTGCTAAAGAATCATTACTAGAGATATCTAATGATGTTAAAGAAAAAATAAAACTTATAGAAGGGGAAATAATTGATTATGAAAAAAGAATCATACTTCTTCAGAGCGAAATTCCAACTCATTTTAAAAAAGCATTTGAAAAAACAAAAAAGATGAAACTAAAAAAAAGTTCTATGAGTTTTATTCAAAATGGTCAATGTAGTTACTGTGCTTACAAGGTGAACTCTATTGATGAAACCTCAATTGAAACGAAACTTGAAATTCACCATTGCCAGTCCTGCCAAAGATTAATCCTTCCCTATGCCATAAATACCAATTAAGCTTCTTTTATTTCAAATAGTTAGATGGCCAAATAGTAAAAATAGGGCTATGCATTGTCACTTCTTAAAACCCGTTGTATAAGATTGTCGTCGA
>CALFYV010000041.1 GCA_937952395.1 uncultured Bacteriovoracaceae bacterium
AAGCTCACCTTATATACTGAAAAGTCACACGCTAAATATAGTCGATCAATTTTCTATTCATGATCAGAAAAAAGAAGGACTAAGTCACCCTCAAGTTTTTAACCAATTTTCTAAATTAATCAGAACTAAATACCAAGAATTGGTGAGTGAAGATGACTTTTGGGATATTATTGCCAAAGCCACCCCCTACCATTTTTTAAGTGACCTTAAAATTGGTTCCCGTCCTGCTAAACGTTCTTCGGGTGAGAGAAAACTTCGGGCGATTCCTTGGATTCTATGCTGGACCCAAACCCGCCTACTCTTTCCTACTTGGTGGGGAACCGGCAGTGCATGGAAACAAATAGATGAAAATGAGAGGAAAGAAATTAAAAATACTTTTGACAAAGATCCTCTTTTAACCAGTTTTATAAAACAACTAGGTTTCACTTTGGCCAAGGTTGAACTCCCCATCTGGAAACTTTACCTCAATCATTTCTATCCTGCTGAAGAGGCTGAAAAATATTATGATAAGTTTAAAGCTGAGTTTGATCTCACTTTAAAATTTTTTAAGGAAGTAAGTGGGCAAAATGAACTTCTATGGTTTAGACCCTGGCTAGCTGAAAGTATCTCTTTAAGAACTCCCATGATCCATCCACTGAACTTTATTCAAATACAGGCGATTAAGCGACATTATCTTGATTTACTAAGAATGTCTATAACTGGAATCTCTTGTGGTATGATGACTACAGGTTGATTTTCTTTTTCCAAAAGTCGACTCTTTTGGAATCAAATTCTTTTTTATTTTTAGTATTAAAGATAGCTCCTGGCCAGGCCCTATCATCTGGGTAACGAGCAATGATGTGAATATGTAACTGAGGCACCATATTGCCGAGGCTCGCTATATTAATCTTATAGGCTTTTATTTCCCTTAATTTTTGGCTAACAAAACTTATTTCTTTGGTGAGTAGAATTTGGTCAGCTTCGCTTAATTGATACCATTCACGTATATCTTCACGCTTAGGAACTAATATAAACCAGTCTACATCTCCATCTTTCATTAAACGCAACTGACATAGTTCTAAATCACATAAATATTCGCTGTCTTCTACTAATTTTGAATCTATTTTCATAAACAAAGTATAATAAGAACCCTTTGTATTTGTCAGTATTCAATTTCTGAGTTTTTGTTATATAGTAGTTTATGCTTAATATTGCCAATGTTTCCAAAATCATGGGTGGTGAAACCCTTTTTAAAAACGCCACTTTCCATATCATTCCAGGTGAGAAAGTTGGGCTTGTTGGTCCTAACGGCGCTGGTAAATCGACTCTCTTTAGAATCATTATCAAAGAAATTCAGCCAGATGAGGGACAAGTCAGTTTTCCCGATAAACTGCGTATGGCCTATTTCTCTCAAAGCGTAGGTGAAATGAGGGGGAAAACGGCCCTACAAGAAGTTGTCGAGGGCGATCCTGAGATTAAAAAGTTACAGGAGCAACTCAGATCTTATGAAGATAAGTTAGCTGACTACGAAAATATCACAGAAGATGAGATGAATGAAGTCTTAGTCAAAATGGGTGATG
>CALFYV010000042.1 GCA_937952395.1 uncultured Bacteriovoracaceae bacterium
TAATGAAAACTGCTGCCATACTGACTGCTGTTAATGAGATTGGTACTTATATTTGGTATCGGGCAGGACTTAAAAAGTTAGAAAAAGAATATTCCGATATCGTCGACTCTCCGGGTGAGAAAGCTTCTGTAGATTCGCAAAAAATAACTGCAAACAATGCTCAAACGGAGGCTTTTAGATACCTCTCAGATCGAGAAAAGCTTTTTATGAGAGTAGCGAAAACTAAGGGCGGAATCTATGCAACTTCAGGAGTTCTTTATGGGATAGCTGCAGTCGTGGCTATTTTTGAATCAACACCTCCAATTGTTGTGGGGACAAGTTGTGTCCCGATTAAAGGTCAAATGGATCAAGAAATGGAAAATGGTCTACTTGATGCCTCATATATTGATATGCGCTCATATGTACTGAAAGAAAATTTGAGGCAAATTTATAAAACTGATAACTGGGTTGATACATATTTTCTTTATCAAGAATTACAAGCAAACTTGAGAGGAGAAAATTATTACTTTTCTTTTGAGCAATATAGCTTACTAAAAAAAATAAATTTTAATGATAATGAAAAAGATCTAATTCGTGACTCTTTAAAACTTGCTGCAAACATTGTTCAGGATTCATTGAATTTAATCATATCATCAGCAGAAGCTAGTGAAGAAGAAAAGAAAGCTCTTTCGTTGGCTGGAGCCAGAAAAGCAACTAAAGCGGCTTTTAAAAAAGTGGGGGGTGCTATCCAAAAAGCTATTAGCACCGCGACTGGTAGAGCTGTTATATCAGGTGGACTAGCGGCAAGTTCCGGCTTACTCTCCGCCCACGCTTTCAAACAAGCGGGCTTGGCCAAAGATCGTAAAAATTATCTAGACGGCGTCTACGCTGATTTCTTAAAAAATGCGGGAGAAACTTTTGCGAGATGTACTGATAAAGACAGACTTGATCCGCGAGTACCTGAGTGCTATTGCTATATGCCCATTGAAGAAGGTGGGGGACCAAATAAAGCACGCAGTGCTAGCCAGATTTGTCAAAAGCGCTGGAAAGATAAACCTGCACTCGCCGGTAAAAAATATGATGAAGATGATAAGAGTGAGAATAGTGATAATCCAAAATTCTGTTTAAATAACAAAGAACGTTTTGATTATAAATGTAGTTGTGCCGCTGACAACTCCTGCGCTAAGCTTTTGGGTAAATTTCAATTTCCAGGAAACTTCGGAAACTTGGGTAATTCTATTCTTTCAGATACTGAAAAACTCTTTGGTGGAAGAATGTCTGGCGCGGATATGGATACTAACAGTCTTCAGCAAAAAGCCGCTCACTTGAGAGACGCTGCTGAGAAACTAAAAAGCGAAAACCCTGAAGTTGCAAAAGATATTTTGGCCTTTGAACAGGGAGCCGGAGATTTACTTAAAGATTATCCAGAGGCTGCCAAATTAGAATATGCGGCGAACACTGGTATAGGAACCTCAGGTTCAAGTGACATGAGTGGACTACCCTCGACTATTGCTAAAGAAGTTGAGAAAAAGTTAGAAGCCGATGGAAAATTCAGAGAATTTAAAACTGGATCTGGAACAGTTGCGAGTGTGGCGCCAAGCACTGCTAAAAAACCTGATTTTAATTTTAGTTTTGGTAATGAGGGAAGCTCAGAAGGTGGCGTGACAATTGATGACTCGGCTCCGAGCGTTGAACCTACTTATGAAATCATGAAAGACTCTGCTGTTAATCAAGAAAGTGACAGTAATCTTTTTGATATTTTATCACTACGTTATCAAAAAAGTGGACTTCGAAGAATGTTTGGTTCTAAAGAAGAACAGCAGCTCTATGAAGATGCTGCTTCCTCTGATATAAATAAATAGTTATGGATAAAAAAATTCTCACCGGACAAATTGAAACCCATTTAACCAAACTGCCTCATAGTGAAAAACTCGTGCATAAGGAAATAGTAGCTGATTTTATAAAATTAGCTGCCGAAGCAAAAAAAGATGGATTTGATTTACAAGTTATTAGTGGATTTCGCTCTTATGAACAGCAAGTCAATATTTGGAATAGAAAGGCCTTAGGCAAACGAGCACTACTGGATTCTGATGGGCACCCTTTAGATTATGATAAATTAAAACCTAAAGAAATCGTAGCCGCGATTATGCGTTGGTCGGCTATCCCAGGGGCCAGTCGTCATCATTGGGGAACCGAAATTGATGTCTTTGATGGAAATGGACTCGAAGCCAGCCAAGTTCAATTGACTCCTCAAGAAGTCGCCAGTGATGGTCCTATGGGACAATTGCACCTTTGGCTTGATGAGCGCATTCAGAATAATTTAAGCTTTGGTTTTTTCAGACCTTATGAAATTGATAATGGCGGAGTCGCTCCTGAGAAATGGCATTTAAGCTATGCTCCAGTTTCCAACAATTATACCCAAGCCTATTCATTAGAAGTCTTTAAGGAAAATATCGAAAACTCACAAATTGAACTCAAAGAAATATTATTAAAAAATTTAAAATATTATTATGAGCAATATGTGATAAATATTTGCACAAGTCCCTTTTAAGTAATCATCTCAAATTATGAATTTCAAGTAGTTAAACCTAATTAACTGGCACCTAAATTGCTTATTAAGTATCCATGAAAACTTTAATATTCTTAATCTCTCTTTACTCTATGGCCTTTGCTCAAGAAACTTCCATCTTAACTCTGGTGGATAGTGCCTTTAAATACAACGGTTACGAAGTGCAAAACCTACAAATTAAAGTAGGTATCCGAGAATCGATGAGTAATACTCTTGTTAAATTTGATGGTGATCTTGACCGTTATTATATAGCTAATTTTAGCTATCAAAATAGAAAGTATAGCTGCTCAGTTAGATTATCAGCTGAACTCAGTCCCAATGATAAAACCTTGCTAACTCCAACTATAGATTGTCTATTGCCAAAAACTGGTGAGGTTTATACTCACAACC
>CALFYV010000043.1 GCA_937952395.1 uncultured Bacteriovoracaceae bacterium
AAAATCTTAACTCACAATGACCAGGGTAAGCTCACTCATAATAATATCTCACTAGATACGACAGAAGACATAGCGAATCTTTCACTTAAGAAAAGACATGAAAGTAATTTGGAGTCAGCTCGAGAATCCCTCTTTCATACTCCGGTTGAAATGCGTGATTTTTGCTTTATGACTATGGCCATTGATCCTAAGAAACTTCCCATGGCCAAAACAATGATTAGAGATTTTAGAGAACAGCTTTGCCAATATTTAGAAACCGATAACAAAACAGAAGTCTACGAACTTGCTATCCAACTTTTTCCCAAAACAGATATAGGAGAATCCAAATGAAACTTTTAACTTTTCTTTTACTACTTGCAAATCTTGCACTAGCTGGCCAAGGTGGCGGTAACGGCGGAAATGCCCTGGTTTGTTTTGATGACCCGGCCATCCCTGCGGAGATCTTAGAAACAGCTCTGGTCACTGAAGAAGATATGAATCAAGACGGTGAAGTCATTAGAACAAGAAAGAAGGAAGATATTGATAAACGTAGAATTCCTAATAAATACTTAAAAAATATAACGAGTATTGAGATGTTAGATCTTATTGAGGCCAAGAACCGTCAATATCAAATTGGTAATAGTGCTGGTTATGATGAGCTTATTTTACCGACTGATAATGAAAAACCTTATGATTATGTTATACGAATTGCTAAACGATTTGAAAAAACATTGCCTCGATTGTCTGAATATATCATGCGATCACTAAAAAGCACAAATGGTAATATTTATAACTGGGGACTCAATAATCAAAGTGAAGGGATCGTTCAAGTCTTTGACTTTGGTAGGAAGTTTTATAACTTCAATACGCAAAACTGTCTCATATCTACCGTTTTAGTAAACTCCATTTATAGTGGCATAACCGTTATTAATGTAGATGAAAGACTTTTTCATCATCCACAACACTCTAATCAAAGTCGTGGTGTTGGCTTATTGCATGAGATTCTTTATGTGTGGTTAAAAAGAAATATGGAACATGAAAATAGCAGCCTGACTTCCTTATTACTAGCGGAGCTGATTAGTTCTCAAACAAGTCGTATGAGCTTGATTAAGGCTTTAAACGCCTATAATGCAATACCAACAAATAATAATGTATACTACGAACTTAGCTTCATTGAAGAAGAACTCATCCCAGGAATTTATTCGCAAACTGATGAGCTCAATAAGCAAGTGGAAAAAATATGTGAACCACTCCCTAAAGAAACTTGGATACAAAATACACAAGCATCATATAACCGTTATGATTTTTGTTACCTTGATTCATTCAATCTTGAAAACTTCAAAACCAATATTCAAAAAGGCATTCAAAAGGCGGAATCTTTAATCAAAGACAATCAGAAAAAACTCAATTCTTATTCAAATAAGAAAACGGCTTTAGAATCTCAGATTCAAGAGCTTCAATCAAAAAAGAGATTAAATAAAAAAAATAAATTTAAACTTGAATCTTTAAAATATGAGCTTGATAGATTCAAAAAAAGCAGTAACGACTTTCGGTATCGTTATGATATTAATGAAAATAAACAGATAATCGCTAATTTGGGAATAGTGTTGAATCAAGTTCTAAAAACACAACCCCAAACACAACCCCAAGTTGTCAGCCTCATTTCAAAAACTCAAAATGATATAAATCAAACAATTCAAGATTGGACTAGTAAAAAGCATTTTAGCCAAGAAATAGAAGAGCTTATCATTAATTATTTTCAGACTAAAGCAGTTATTAGAAAACATGTCGGTGATAGCCAGCAAAACGATTATAACAGACATCTCAAAATAAGAACCTCAGATTTTCAATATAATAGTGAATGGGATAAGTTTTATAATCAATTGATAGAGCTCATTCAAAACGAAGAACAACTTATTGATGAAGTTAACAAATAAATGAGTAAAAAAAAGGGGCCCTTTTGGGCCCCTTACCTTTTTTAGGATTTTTTCACTAAGCACTTACCAGTTTGACAAGAATTGCCACCGCTGCAAACTTTACACTTATTTGAGCAGCATGAACGATCTGTTTTGCATTTTCCATCATGACAAGATTTAGAACCATGGCATGAATGAGAGTGGAAATGGCCACAGCCAACAAGGGCTAAACTACCTACAAGTAAAAATGATTTTAATAATTTCATAAAATTCTCCTATTGTTATCATTTAAAAAAAAAGAAAACGAGTTAGGAGATAACAGCTGGTGGTCTGAAAAGTTGAAAAGGAATATCCTTTGTTGCTGGAATAATAAACTCTGGCATATGAAGTTTAAGAATACCTAATTGAGTAATAAAAGGCCTGTAAGTTGTTTCAAGACTTAATTGATAACAGCAACACTTTTTGCAACTTTCTTTTTCATCGTGCGACTTTTTTTGCTGGTGACATGGAGGCAGGTTTTCTTGCTTTGATGTGAGGGATGTCTTATTCATCTGACAGCTACCCATAAGACTTTGTGACCAAGTCGTACTCATGAAAAAGGCCAAAAAAAGAATGGTTATTTTCCCTCTCATACTTATAGTATATCGGATAAAAGCGTTAGCTTCTACAGGATGTGCTTTGCTAAGTTATTGAGTTCGCAATAAATTGACATAAAAATGACATAAAACTGCAGTTTTATAAGTAAATCAAAAAATTAAAACCGTAAATAAGACTTCTATCACTGAACTTATAGTTCTTGCCAGTCTGTTGAGTAAAACTCTGATAATTAGTCCAGACTTGTTCACCCTTGGCAATGAAAGGACAGAACTTAATCATGGAATTAAAATGATAAAGTAAATCGAGATAGGCCCACTGCTCGTTGATATCAGCTTCCGAGTAATTAAGAGGAAAAAACCACTCATAGCGAAGAGATAAATTAAGAAAAGGTGATGAGTCATAGAAAAAAAACTTGGTTAATGAGGCACGTGTAGTGAGTGTTTTATTTCCATTATCCAATTGAAATAAGTGCTTGGCCCTCAGTTCTAGCACAAGATCTGAGATAA
>CALFYV010000044.1 GCA_937952395.1 uncultured Bacteriovoracaceae bacterium
TCCAACGCAAGACCTGAGCGAGCTTTACAATTAGCAGCAGAACTTAATATGGTGGTGGCCAACTTTACTACTCCAGCTAATTTATTTCACGCCTTAAGAAGGCAAGTGAAGTGGAAATTTAGAAAACCTTTAATTGTTTTTACTCCCAAATCATTGCTCAGACACCCTGAGTGTACTTCCACTGTTGAAGAATTCACTAAAGGTAAGTTTCAAGAAATAATTGATGATAATTATGTCACGACAAAATCTGTTAAACGGGTTTTAATGTGTACAGGGAAAATTTATTATGATTTGCTGGCCAAGCAACAAGCTGATAAAAGAAAAGATGTGGCAATTGTCAGACTTGAACAAATGTATCCGATTGCTCATAAGCAGTTAGATGCTATTTTAAAAAAATATAAAGAGGCAGAATTTGTTTGGGTACAAGAAGAGCCAAAGAACATGGGAGCATGGACTTTTCTATTGCGCTATAATGAGTTTTCTAAATTTAATTTAATTTCACGTAAGTCTTCGGCTTCACCTGCTACAGGCTACGCTAAAATACATGCAAAAGAGCAACAAGAAATAGTAAACAAAGCATTTAGTTTAAAATAAGGATTGATTATGGCCGTTCAAATTAAAATTCCGACAGTTGGTGAGTCCATTACAGAAGTGACTATTGCTTCGTGGCTTAAAAAAGATGGGGATCAGGTAGCACTTGATGAGGCCATCGCTGAAGTTGAGACTGATAAGGCGACAGTGGAGTTAAATGCTTCGGCCAGTGGAACACTTAAGCTCTTAGTTGCCGAAGGAGAAACCATCAATGTGGGAGCAGTTGTAGCTGAAGTGACAGAAGGAGAAGCTCCGAAGGTCAGTAAAGCCACTTCAAAAAAAGAAGCGGCCCCTGCTACTAAAAGTAGTGAAGCAAAAGCAACGGGCAAAAATATTGATATTATTATTCCGACGGTTGGTGAGTCCATAACAGAAGTAACTATCGCAAGCTTCATGAAACAAACTGGGGATTTCGTCAATATGGATGAGGCCATCGCAGAAGTGGAAACAGATAAAGCGACGGTGGAACTTAACGCTGCGGCTAGTGGTATTTTAACTTGGGATATTAAAGAAGGCGATACCGTTAAAGTAAAAGCGAAAGTCGCCAGCATCGCCGAGAGTACCGGTGGGCCAGCTGCCCCTCAAGTAACCTCAACCAAAAGCGCACCGACTAGCGCAGCTTCGAATAATAGTAGCGGTGATAAAAATTATCCTTCACCCGCGGCCAGAAAAATTTTAGATGAAAAAGGATTAGATTCTAACTTTAAGGGCACGGGAAAAGACGGAAGAATTACTAAAGAAGATGCGATGAATGCTAAGGCTAGCTCTAGTGCCAAAGCCACTGAAACTAAAAATGAACGTAGTTCTAGTTTTGGCGGTGCTCGCTCTACCGAGCGCAAAAAAATGACGGGTTTGAGAAAGACTATTGCCAAACGTTTAGTGGCGGCTAAGAACACAACGGCCATGCTCACCACTTTTAATGAAGTGGATATGAAAAATATTATGGATTTAAGAACGAAATATAAAGAAGCTTTCTTAAAAAAACACGGCGTGGGACTTGGCTTTATGTCACTTTTTACTAAAGCGGCGTGTGCAGCGATTAAAGAAATTCCAGCAGTGAATGCGATGATTGATGGAGAAGAGATTGTTTATCATGATTATGCCGACGTGGGGATAGCGGTTTCTACTCCTAAGGGCCTGATGGTTCCGGTTATTAGAAACGCTGAAATTATGTCCTTAGCTGAAATAGAAAGTGACATCATAAGACTCGCTACAAAGGCGCGTGAGGGAAAAATCAGCGTGGATGATATGAGTGGTGGTACCTTTACTATTACTAACGGTGGGGTTTTTGGCTCTATGCTCTCAACTCCTATTCTTAACGCACCTCAATCGGCTATTTTAGGAATGCACAATATTGTTCAGCGTGCTTGGGTGGTAGATGGAAAAATTGAAATAAGGCCCATTATGTATTTAGCACTCTCTTATGATCACAGGATTGTTGATGGTCGTGAGTCAGTGACTTTTTTAAAAATTATTAAAGAATTAATTGAAGATCCTGCTCGTTTGATACTTGACCTCTAGAATACAAAAAGGAATTTATAATGGATTTTGATGTGATTATTGTTGGTTCAGGCCCTGGTGGATATGTTTGCGCCATTCGATGTGCTCAACTTGGAATGAAAACCGCGATTGTAGAAAAATATAATACTTTAGGAGGCACTTGCTTAAATGTAGGCTGCATTCCTTCTAAAGCCTGGCTGGATTCAAGTGAGCGCTATTTTGAAACCATCCACTCACATAAAGTTCATGGTATCGAAACGGGAACCGTGAAACTTAATATTAAGCAAATGAGCAAACGAGTTCAAGAAGTGGTGAAGATGACGACCGGTGGAATTGATTTTCTGATGAAGAAAAATAAAATTACGGTGTTTACTGGTGTAGGAAGTTTTAAAGATAAAAATACGATTGTTGTAAATGGAAAAAAGACAGAAGAAATTAAAGGCAAGAATATTGTTATCGCTACAGGATCAAAGCCTTCAAACTTACCGGGTATTACCATTGATAAAGAAAGAATTATCACCAGTACCGAGGCACTCAAGTTAGAGGTTGTTCCCAAGCATATGATTGTCATTGGTGGCGGCGTGATTGGACTTGAGTTGGGTTCTGTTTTTTGCCGCCTTGGGGCCAA
>CALFYV010000045.1 GCA_937952395.1 uncultured Bacteriovoracaceae bacterium
CCTATTGGCGTTCTTGCTCTTAAAGATCAGGGTAAGCTTGATGATAAAATTATTGCCGTTTGTATTGGGGATCCTGAATTCAATCAATATCAAGATTTAAGTGAATTACCAAAACACCGTATAAAAGAATTTCAAAATTTTTTTGAAGAATATAAAAAACTGGAGAAAAAAGAAGTCTCTTTTCTTCAAATAGAAGATTCAAAATCTGCTTACAAAAAAATTAAAGAAGCTTTTGAGTTGTATAAACAAAAGATCCAAAAATAATCCTATGACAGACTTACTCCTCTTTATTTTAAGTTTATTTTTACTAACAGCCGGCGGGGAATTTCTAGTTAATGGTAGCTCTAGTTTGGCCAAGAGGCTTGGGTTATCCCCGATGGTCATTGGACTTACCATCGTAGCTTTCGGAACAAGCACTCCTGAATTAGGTGTCAGCATAAAAGCATCTCTAATCGGTAATAATGATATTGCTGTAGGCAATGTTGTTGGTAGTAATATTTTTAACTTTCTTTTTATTTTAGGATTATCAAGCCTTATAGCACCACTTGAAGTAAAAAAAGAATTTATTATTTTTGATGTCCCTGTAATGATTATTGCTTCATTTCTCTTAACTTTACTTTCTCTTAACCATCAAATCTCTCAACTTGAAGGATTATTTCTAATGGGCCTTGGAGTTTTGTATATCCTTTTTCTCCTTTATAATAATAAGAAAAAAACTACTGTTGTATCAGACTTGGATATTAAAGGTCTAAATCTAATAAAAAGTATTTTTTTTATTGCCATTGGCCTTGGTCTTCTAGTTTTAGGTTCAGACATGCTGGTTAAAAGTGCCATTCTTGCAGCTAAATATTTTCATGTCTCTGATCGAATCATAGGACTGACTATTGTTGCCGCAGGCACTTCGCTCCCAGAGTTAATCACGTCCTTAGTCGCCACTTACAAAGGAGAGCGAGAAATTGCCATCGGCAATGTAATCGGAAGTAATATTTTAAATATCTTTATGATTGTTGGCCCATCGGCTATTTTGAGTCAAGAAGGACTAACAATCAAAAACTCAATATTGAATTTCGATCTCCCCATTATGCTCGCAGTAGCACTAATTGCTTGGCCTATTATGCGTTCAGGAAAAAAAATAGACCGTATAGAAGGGAGTTTTCTTGTTATCTGTTACATTGTTTATACCTCGCTACTCATTACATCTTTTAATAGCTAAAAAAACTTACAGATTCATTTACCTTGCTTATACTTTATAAAAATAGTGATCAATGAGAACTATAATAATTGTTAATCCCCAGTAAAACCATATCAACCACATTGAGCTGCTTTGATTATTCACAGATAACCTCCACGAATTAAACCGATTTTTACTACTTAAAAAAATGAGAGCATTTTTTATGCAATTGGAGGAGCTCTAGCAATGAATGCAAGATATTTGAACTGAGAAGATAGAGAAAAAATAAAAGAATTAAGCTCGTTATCATTATTTATTAATATTGGCGTGTCTTGATGACTAGATAAAATAAAACCATATTTATTATCTAGATCAAGTATTATTCTTTGATGCTTCTTTTGATATATATAATATGAATATGATTTTTCTACAGAAACGATTTTACTTTCTGAAGTCTTATCCGATGCATGAAAAAGATTTATCAGTAAAGGTCTAGAAATACCCACAAAACTGAATAAGCTGACAAACAAGAAGGAAAGAATCTTTTTATTTAATTCCATATAATCTCGTATCTTCATTCTACTCCTATCTTTGGTGGCCGTGAACAAGAATTTCGTAAGTTCTTATAATATTAACACTCTCCAATGAATACAATCAGATAGCAAATGATCTAGTTCTTCTAGATTAAATTTAAAATTCATTTCTTAGATTTTGACTGAATCTGCCCTTTTAGATATTGAATAGGGGAAAAAAGGTGGATCCAATTTGGATTCGCCTTTTTTTCTTCAATAATTTTGTAAGGTTAGGTGCCATTTGCCCGAACTACCCGATGCATATAAGCCCTTTTACAAAAACACTGTAAAAATCGTTGGTTGGCAATACTAGAGAGCGTTTGCAACGTTTTCGTTTTTCATTTTCGTTCACGATTTTTCATCTTATTTCACGGTTTTGGTGAGTATAGTGAGTATGAGTTTATGCCAGAATTAAGCCAACTTAATACTATTTGTACTTAAAGATAGACACCAAAATAAAACTAATGCTGACACATTCTTTCTTCAAAAATGAAATGTTCTATCTCATTTTTTTCAAGAATTTTATTCCTATATAATTCGCTACCTTTAAGACTATTATCGTAGACCATGACTTTATTATTGATATATGTAATTTATATAAATATAACCAATGCCTCTTACCCGTAAAGTGACTTCAGGCTAAAAGCAAATTCTAAGCAGTACAAAACTTCGTAGCTCAGTGCGTACGAACAATAAACTTTAAAATATTTGATAGACTTAATATTTATTTAATTATTTGCGTCATTATTTATGATTTTCAGCTCAAAAAATTTTTTTATATTCAAAGTTATTTTCCACCATTTCCTAACCCGCTCTAACTTCCCTTGATCTCCCTCAGCATAACTAAACAAGCACTCTTTAAATAACTTAATCCACTCTTCAAGATCCGCCTGGGTAGGTTTTAAAGACAAATGCACACCAATTACATCAAATTTTGAATTACTTGGATTCTTCATTTTTCTCTTACTATTCAAAGTTAGATCCCAAAAATCGGCAATATTTTCTACATGTCCATTAAAATTTGTATGTAAGACTTCAAAGTGATTTTTTAATATTTGATTATGCATAACCTCTGTATAGAAGGAGTAAAGTACCTTAAGAATTTCACCCCTCTCAATTAGGACTTCCATTATATTTAATCCCTTTTAATTTCAACTTTAGATTTTTTTTCATAAAATTTCTTCCTGTTTTCTTTAGTTAACTTCATTCCACCTATTACTAAGAAAACAGCTGCTGGCAAATGCCATAACATCATAAATTCAGGATGCCCAAAGACTCTTTTTGTGACAATCCCTCCTAAAATAAAAAATACAAACAAGAATATATATATATACCCTTGCTTTATACTTTTTCTCTTCTTTTCATCCATACAAAAATCCCTAATAAGCATATCATTAATGAAACCAGGAAAAACAAAAACTCAGATTGAAAGCTTAAATAGCGTTGCTCCTTAACAATCACATCTCCTGACCATCTACTGTCGCTATCAGTCACTACTATTTTATACTCACCTTTCTGAGCGGTCCAAAATTCTGCCAAATAGCCATTTTCAATTTTTTTGATATCCACGGCCCCCAACCCCTCAACCGTAACCTTGGGTTTAGATTTTGCGCCATATATTTCCACATGAATGGGCACCGTTTCGCGAATATCATCTTTATTTAATATTTTTATTTTCATTTTTCCTTCTTGATTTCCTGACAAAGTACACCGAGGATGCGATTCCTATAATGACAAAAAACTCCATTGCATGGACAACTATTTCAAAAAGAAATGCTTGCTTATCATTCATTTTTAATCTCAACCCTATTTTTTCTTAAAGAGTAAGTACTATCAGGAAAATTCTCCGCATCTCTAACAATATAATGAATACCAATCTCCTTACTCGAAGGAGAACGAAGACGATATATTCCCTTTTCCTTGAGAAGCACCTCAGCGAGTTCGTCCTTTGTCAAAACAAGAACTATAATAAAATTCCATTTTCTATGGTTGAGTCTTTCTACTCTCAAGATATGCTTTTTAGCTGATTTATTTTGAATTAAAATTTTTTGTTCTTTATTAAAATAAGAAACTTTCTCATAATACCCATTGTCGTATAAAACGAGATTACTATTTGAAAAATTTTCTTTTTTAGGCAAATGAATTTCAACAGTATTTTCCTTCAACTCATTACTTTTGCTAGTTATTTCACTTACAAGAGTACTCTGCTTAGGCACATGGATAACTATTTTCTCTTGAATAAAAAAAAAGGAAAAACCTATTCCAAGTGAAAGAAAAAACACCTTAAAAACCTCAATTCCTTTCCAAGTATAAAATTTTTTAAAATGAATAAAATATCCAAGAAAAAAACAAGCTATTGCAAGAAGTGAGATACTAGAAGAAAAGCTTTCAATTGAGAGCCCTTTTCCAATACTCAACAGTATCTCAACCAGTCCCAATCCAAAAGCAACAATATTAGCACCCAAGAGCGAAGAGATAGTTATCGGAATTTTTTTACTAAATGGATAAAAATAAAAAGAAAAAAATAATAACAATTGAGGAACAAACCAATAATGGACCTCTTGAAGTACCATATTTCCTTGGCCAATGTTTCGAACAAATGGAATGATTAAATTATGCAAAATGAGGTAGCAAACCAGACCTCCATGAAAGACAAGGAGAAACATTTTGTTAAGTTTATTCTTTCGTTCATTTTCTTCGATAAGCATCGCTATTTTTTAAGCCAACCATCTAAATCTGGAACCATATATGCAACAAGATAATAAACTATCCACAACAATAAAATCACCCAAGCTATTTTTATAAAAGTAGGAATTGCATTCCCAACATACACATGCTTATTTTCATTTCTTTCTTTGTCCATTTAATCCTCTATGTTCTCTGCTTTGAGTGGTGAATCCCTGAGTTCTTCGGTATTACTAAACATCCCCTTCAAATGAAGCCCAATAAAAACTAAAACACTACAAAAAACAAGTCCTCCAATTACTAAAATTAAAAATGCCTTTAGCTCCGTCGAATCAGCACTGCAATAAAAACACGGTAGCGAAACACTTCCATGCCGGCTATATAATTTCCTCTTTATCAATTGATATTCCCTCGGCTTCAAAAACTTTATATTTAACCATTTCAACGTCTTCATCATAATCTACGTGAGCTTTAATAAATGCATAAATTTGAAAAATTAAAAAAGCTAAGCAGAGCAATGCGTACCCCAGACAAACATATAGTACGATTGAGTTCATTGTGTCTTTTTGATCAATAAAAAGAACAGAAACGCAAAACATAAAAACACTAATAGAAACAATCGCAGGTGTTAAATACCTATTCACCTTCTTCCTCCGGTCTTGGAGGCATTGTAACCTCGTCCCGATCATATTGACTTCTCTTTACATCAGAAGCCCAAGCGCCTAGACTCTGAAGGTATGCAACCAATGCCACACCATCCTTGGTTGGGATAGGAGGGTTTTTCGACTCATCAAAATACCAAGTATATCTGGGCATAACAGAGGTCGGTTCAGTGGACTTAGGATCGTAGAGGTGTGCAAAATGCCAGTCGTTCGTGCGCTTTCCGGCTTCACGTACTAAATCAGGGCCAACTCTTCTTGTTCCGAACATATGAGGAAGATTAAGTTTATTTTGATATTCTCCAGGTGTTGAAACTAAACCATATCTCGGACTTTCATTCCCTACAGGTCTGATATATTGGCTATGGCAATGCCAACAGGCTTCCTTAGTGTAAATTTGCTTTCCTCTGAATAAAGCCTCTCTATACTCATTTACCGAAGGATAATAAACTTTAAACTCACTCGGGACATCTTTTATTTCAGTAACATCCTCTTGAATATTATTAAGCATCAAAGAAGGCCAAATTCCCAGTACAGTAAAAGCAAAGGCAAAGCAACCTATTCCTGCAAAAATAAAGAGTGTGCTAAATTTTTCTAAATTTTTCATAATGCTATGACCTCATTTGACTTACTTGAAGCAATTTTTTTAGCCTCTCTTCCTGATAAATAAGTCATAACAACATTAATAAATAAACAAACCACCCCTACTAAAATCGCGACTCCTCTAAAAGTTCTAACCCACCAGTATGGCTTGGATGCCATAACTGTATCAACAAAGGGAACTAAAGATTTCCACATGTGTCCTTGAACTAATCCTGCACACATAAGGTCTATGTCCATTAAAATAATTCCAATAGTAGAAAGCCAGAAATGCCACTCAACCAACGCGGGAGAAAATATTTTCACACCTGTCAGTTTTGGAAGTAAGTAATAAATGAATGCAAAGGCCCAAAAACTAAATGTTCCGAACAATACTAAGTGTGCATGTCCAACAACCCAGTCCGTAAAGTGAATGATCTCCTGCACAGAAAGAGTTGTCTGTACAGCACATTGGATACAGGTTATAAGGTAACATAAAGTTCCGACCAAAATAAATCTCAGAGAAATATTATCTATAACCCTTTTCCAGTCAGACGCCATAGTTGCAATTATATTAAATACAACTGTATACACGACAACATGAACTCCTACGGAAGCAACTATCGCTGCGTATTGTGTCCACATTGGGATAGGACTCCAAAGAAAATGGTGTGCCGAATTCATCGGATAAAAGAAAGCAAGTCCCCAAAATCCAATTAAAGATAGTGCATGAGAATAGATAGGCTTTTTCATTAATACAGGAAGCAAGTAATAAACCATTCCTATCCCGACAGGTGTCACAAAAAGACCGACTAAATCATGGATATACATTGAAGTAATTGTGGCTCCGCCCGTTCCTTCAAATACATATTCAGGCAAAAAATTACCCATTACGTAAACTAGTGGTGTCCATATTAAAGCCGCCAATACATACCA
>CALFYV010000046.1 GCA_937952395.1 uncultured Bacteriovoracaceae bacterium
TAAAATTAATTCCTATATAAGTTACCAAACGCCCAAAGGACAAGGATGGTACCGCTATTCGTTTGATTCTTACGGATATGGAGAAAATAATAAAGGACGGCTCTGGCCTTTACTTAACAGTGAACATGGAAGATTTTACCTTGAACTTTATAAAGAAGGGAAATTATCTTGGCCTCAAACCTTATCACGCTTGAATGCGATGATACAAGCGATGCATGGTTTTGCTAATTCAGGTTTAATGATACCAGAACAAGTTTTCGAGGCAACTGGGGAAGGCACAGGTGCTGCGACTCCATTGGCCTGGTCTCATGCTGAATATATAAAGCTCCTTTGGTCAAGAGCATATAAGACTAATGTTGAAAATGTTTGGGCCATGTATGGACAAGATTAATGTTGCACTCATTGGCTATGGTCTTTCAGGTTCAGTATTTCATGCACCATACATCAGTTTTTTAGATCAATATCATCTAAAATGGATAGTTTCATCAAAGGAAAATGAAATATTGAGCCGTTATCCAAATGTCTTAGTTACTCAGGATATTCAAGAAGTTTTAAATGATAAAAATATTGATTTAGTCATTATTACAACACCTAATTCTTTGCATTTTTCTCAAGCTAAATTGGCACTTGAGCACCACAAGCATGTTCTGGTAGAGAAACCTTTTGTATGTAGCATGAAAGAGGGTAATCAGTTAATTGAATTGGCGAAAAATCAGAAAAAGATTTTAAGTGTTTTCCATAATAGACGTTACGACGGAGATTTTTTAACATTAAAAAAATATTTTAAAACTAATCTTTTAGGGGAAATTGTTTATTTCGAATCTCATTTTGATAGGTTTAAGCCCCATGTTCAGGAGCATAATTGGAGAGAGAATAAAAAAACCGAAGCGGGAGGAGTTTTATTTGATCTCGGGCCTCATATGATTGATCAGGCTTTACAGTTATTTGGAAAACCTCAAAAAATTATAAGTGATGTCACCAAACTAAGGAAAAAAGCTCAACAGGATGATTATTTCCACCTTATTTTTCAATATCCCCACTTACGATGTTCTCTTCAGTCCAATAGCTTAGCTGCTAAGGCTGGTGTTCGTTTTCTTGTTCACGGCACTGAAGGAAGCTTAGAGATTTGTGGTATTGACCCTCAAGAACAGCAGCTAAAAGAAGCAAAATTGAGTATCTCTCAAATTGGTGAAGATAGCAGAAGTGCCATCTTTTATGATAAAAATGGAGTTCATAAAGCAATTCCAATAGAGAAGGGACAGTACCAATCATTCTTTTCTGAGTTGGCCCAGGCCATTTCAAGTAATCAAGAACCACCAGTTAGTGCTATAGATTCATTACTAAATATTCAAATAATCATTGATGCCATTAATTGTTAGTTGCGCAGATTCTTGTTTTATGCCATGATGAAGTTGTTCTTTTTATCCTTATTAAGGAGATAAAGAAGAATGATGAATTTTTTAGGGTTCATTTTCAAGATAGCAAGACCTTCGGCTTTCGACAATTTTTTCACCAATTTTTTAAAACATGCAAGAAATTATAAGAAAATATATTTTTTTCTTTCTTCATTACAAGGAAATTTATTGCAAGGAAGTTGATGATTGTTCTATATTTAAAACCCGTAGTACAGATTTTCCAACACATTCACCAAAGGAGTCTTTCGTGTCAACCACAAGATCTCAATTAAAATTAATTGCTAGTGAAAGAGAACCTAAGATTTGCAAAATCCCTGTCAATCCTCAGGGAAAGTTTCTTTCAGTCAGCCAGTATTTCGGAGAAAATGTTTTTAGTTACCAGCTTAGTAAAAATTTAACTCAAACTCATAAAAAAGAACTTGAAGAAGTTATGCGCTCTAAAAAAGAGCTGAGTAAAGAACTGGCCAAAGCTTATGCTAATGCCGTTTTAGATTGGGCCGTTAGTCGTGGAGTTACCCATTTTTGTCACTGGTTCCAACCTTTGACAGGAGCGACAGCAGAAAAGCATGATGCTTTTTTATCTTATGAAAATGAACGCCCCATTGAGAAGCTGAGTGCTTCTCAACTCATGCAAGGGGAACCTGATGCTTCGTCTTTCCCCAACGGTGGCTCTCGAAGTACTTTCGAGGCACGTGGATATACTTCCTGGGATTTAACTTCTCCCATTTTTATTAAAGAGGGAACTAACGGGGCAACTTTATGTATCCCCACAGCTTTTGTTTCTTATCATGGAGATGCTCTTGATATTAAAACTCCCTTTTTGAGAAGTGTGACGACTCTTGGCCAAACAGCCACGG
>CALFYV010000047.1 GCA_937952395.1 uncultured Bacteriovoracaceae bacterium
TGATGGGCCAGGAGCACAAGACGGTAAAGATTCCAAGAGTGAGTTGTTAATGGGTAGTTCCAATATGCAATTTCAAGAAGGTGGTATGGCACGCTTTGCAAGTGGGCGTGGCGCTAAAGATGATAATCCATTCTCTGGTCTTTTAGGTAAAAAGAAAGATTCCAAAGGTGGAGTAGAGGTGGATAGAAGTTTAGCTGGTGGAATTAATGAAGATAAATCAAGCGGGCTTTTCAAAAAAATCTCAACAAGGTATGGTAAGGTTCTAGAAACCAATCGTTTGGAAAAAGAAGAACTGAAGTAAAGGCCATATCTCATGTCTTATCAAAAATTTTACAATGATTACCAAATCAAAGAATCCCATTTGGACACTTTTGGGCATGTTAACCATGCGACATATTTACAGATATTAGAAGAAATACGCTGGGATATTATAAGTGAGAGAGGTTTTAGTATTGAGGATATTCAGAGAACTCAAATAGGGCCAGT
Source organism: uncultured Bacteriovoracaceae bacterium (assembly GCA_937952395.1). GTDB lineage: Bacteria > Bdellovibrionota > Bacteriovoracia > Bacteriovoracales > Bacteriovoracaceae > CALFYV01. The sequence goes on from CALFYV010000047.1 coordinate 487, forward strand.
TATTCTAGAGTTTAATATTAAGTATAAACGTGAATTAAAAAATCGAGAAAAAATTAAAGTCGAATCACAGGTAACTAAGATAATGAAAAAACTCATGAGTTTTGAGCAGATTATTTTCAATAGTGAAGGCAAGGTTGCGATTGAGGCAGTGATGTTAATTGGAATGTTTGATTTAAAGGAGCGCAAGCTGTTAACACCTAACCAGGATTTTTATAAGGCTATCGGAATTGAGTCAATTTAAGTTTTTTTTCTTTGGCCTTTTCTTCTTCTATGATTGTTGCTCTTTTTGAGATTTCTTTAACTAGGTTGTTTAAACTTTTTGAAGTTCCCTCAAAAAAGCGCGAAACCATAAAGCTTTTATTTAACACCCAATGCTCAGTTTTTGTTGTGTATTCGTAAGTGAAGAGGGTTTTATTTGAACCCAAATCCTTAAGTGTAAATATACCTTCTGTATTATTAAAAACGGATTCTCTGGGCTCAGCTTTCTCACCCAGGTATTGTTTGGCATCTTTATCACTGAGTAGGCTTTGAATGATAATGACTACTTTGGTGTTCTCTAATTCGATCTGCTTTTCTGTGATAAGGTCATAATAATGGTATTCGCCATGGTTATAAACTTTGCGTTGTAAAATATACTGATCAGTTTTAAATGGATCATTTTTGGAATATTTAAGTTCCGTGAACTTAATGGATTCAACCACATTTTCATTTTCCATCTCGCAAATATAGTCTGGTGCTAGATGGTTTCTTTTATCTTTGAGTTCGTTGCTGCATCTTTTTTCAAATTCTCGGACTGCAGCGACGACGCTTGAAAAAGGCAGATCTAGTTCTTTACTAACTTTCCCTTTGAAAAAACGAACCCCATTATTCTTGCCAGAGAAAAGAAGAATATCATCAATAACTTCTCTTTCTTCAATCGGCATACCATCTACAAATTTTTCTTCAGAGTATACGTGAGGTAGAATAAGGAGCAACAGTGGTAAGAGAATTTTCATAAGTAATCTATCGTCTTTTTTTAGGTATTTGATTATTTTATAATAGCTTTCGCTTTCACGCATGTCTTTTTGCCTGAGACTTTTTTACCTCTTCATACTTTAATTGTTTTAATGAA
>CALFYV010000048.1 GCA_937952395.1 uncultured Bacteriovoracaceae bacterium
CTCATCATCTCGCTGCCATAAGTAAACCAACGACCAGATTCTTTCCAAAGATCTCCTGGTGTTACCATACTCATGCGGATTTCATGAGCATTGATTTTATCGTGTTCTTTTCGGATAACTGCTTCAATTTTATGAATCGCTCTTAAGGCCATAGGAAGATAAGAATATATGCCTGCTGCAGTCTTAAAAATAAGACCCGCTCGCATCATAAGTTGATGAGAAGGTATTTCAGCGTCACGTGGAACTTCTTTTAAGGTTTTCCAGAAACCATTGGATAACCTCATGATTGACTCCTCTTAATAGAAGGCTTGAGTACATCTTTAAATTTCATAAAATTCACTTATTGACAATAACCTAATTAGTGCGAAACGGATATGGCCTGAGGCAGTTGAAAAGCATCTCTCACTTCTTCCTTTAAAGAAGCAGCGGAAACAATTTCATAAGCGCTCGGAGTTTCTAAAAGCTTACGACATAATAAATTATGAACGTTATGACCGGATTTATAAGTAGTAATTCTACCAGCTATTTCATAACCCAATAAACTTACATCTCCAATAGTGTCTAAAATTTTATGACGAACAAATTCATCATGGAAGCGAAGACCTTCAGGGTTAACAACTTTGTATTCATCTAAAACAACAGCATTATCAAGTGAGCCGCCCTTAATGAGTCCCTTGCGCTTAAGCATATCAACATCTTTAAGCATTCCAAAAGTTCTCGCCCGAGAAACCTCTTCAATATAACCTTCACAAGAAAATTCAAATGACATTGTTTGCTTTTTTATTTGTGGGTGAGCAAAAACAATAGTTGAATCGACTCTTAAATTTGGATAAGGTTCGATCTCTGCCCATTTGTCTTCAAATTCAACTCTGACTTTATCAAGAACAACTAAGAATTTTTTTGATTTATTTAGAATTTTGAGACCTGTCTCTTTTAAAAGAAAAACAAATGAAGCTCCAGAACCATCCATAATAGGAACTTCAGGTCCATCTATTTCAATAAAAACATTATTAATTCCCAGACCGTAAAAAACTGAAAGTAAATGCTCTACTGTGTGTATAGCCTCTATACCTTGACCTATGGTTGTATTATTTTCTGTTGCCCCAACTGAAAGAGCATCTGCTTTCATATAAGATGAATTCGGAACATCAATTCGCTTAAACTGTATTCCGAAATCAGCTTCGGCTGGATGAAGTTTCATTGTTACTTTTTTGCCAGAGTGAATTCCAATTCCTGTTACAGTAACTGTTTTAGCGATCGTTCTTTGGTACAACATGATAAAGCCTTAAATGTTAAAGCCTCTCCCTAATAATGTCTCTCTCTCGAATTAAGCGTGTTTTTCCAGTATAAACGAAATCATTTTAAAAACACGAGTAAAAAATTTACCTAAATGTCTGAGTTTTATAGACGATAAATCTTTTTTTGACAACCAGCATAATTGTAAATATTATTTATTGTCTTGTGCTAGATATGTGATTTTTAGCACTCTCAGAGATGACTCTGCCCCTTGGAGTCCTTAAAAGAAGACCATTTTTAAGTAAATATGGCTCATAAACATCCTCAATGGTCTGTTTATCTTCACCTAAAGTGGCACTTAGGGCATCTATTCCGACTGGTCCACCTGAATAATACTCCTGGATAACGTTTAAAATTTTTCTATCCATGGTATCTAGGCCCAATCCATCAATATCTAATAAATCTAAAGCCTGGTTAACTTCCTCACTGCCTACAACTTCTTTTTTTCCAACGACTGCAAAATCTCTCACTCTTCGTAAAATTCTATTAGCGATCCGGGGAGTACCTCTGGCGCGAGTTGAAATAGCATTTTTGGCTTCAGAAGATAGTTTAAGGTTTAATTTCTTTGAATTATTTTCAATAATAATTGAAAGTTCATCAGCAGAGTAAAAATCAAAATGTAAGTGAGCTTGAAAACGATCTCTTAAAGGATTAGAAAGCAAACCGGCGCGTGTTGTAGCTCCAATCAAAGTGAAGGGAACAAGATCTATTTGCATCGTTCGAGCTGAAGCTCCTTCGCCAATTAAGATATCCAAGCGGTAATCTTCCATAGCAGAATAGAGAATTTCTTCCAAGGATATATGCATGCGATGAATTTCATCTATAAATAAAATATCCCGTGGTTTTAAATTAGTCAGAACTGCTGCTAAATCACCTTTTTTCTCAACTGCAGGACCAGAAACAACATGAAGCTCACTGCCCAATTCTTTAGCGATCAACATGGCCAGAGAAGTTTTTCCAAGTCCAGGGGGACCCGAAAGTAAAATATGATCCATGGCTGCGTTTCTAGCATGAGATGATTTAACCATGATTTCAATATTATTTACGACTCTTTTTTGACCAATATATTCTTTGAAACTAGTTGGTCGAAGTTTTACCTCTTGTTCGACTTCATGTTCTTCAATGTTTCCTGCTACCAATCTTTGTTCCATTTCTACCTCAACTCACTTAAGAGTAATTTAAGTAATTCTTCCGATGATTGAATTTGAGCTGTTTCTAATATTTCTTGAGCTTTATTCATGACCATAACTTCTTGAAAGCCTAATTCGCTACAGGCCATCAGAACCTCTTGAATAAAATGTTGATGATTATGAACAACTTCAACAACATTCTTCTTTTGTGCTGGAACTGTGATTGTAGCCATTGACCATTTTTTCAGTTTATCTTTGAGACTTAAAATAAGTTGTGCGGCAGCTTTTGGGCCAATTCCCGGAGCTGATTGCAAGGCTTTTTTATTTTCTAGTAAAATGGCATTAACCAAGGCTTTTATCCCCAAGTTAGTTAAAAGAGAATAAGCCGACTTTGGTCCAACTCCGTTAACATCAAGCAAGAATTCAAAAAGTTCTTTCTCTTCCCAATTATCAAAAGCAAATAGCTCTTGAGAGTTTTCGCGAAAAATTTGTGAAATATAAAATTCTTTTTCAATTCCAATTTCGGCTAAACCTTTGTAGTAAATTTCCCAACCAACACCTGCGCTTGTTTTTAACAAAACAGTATTCGCATTTGAAAAAATAACCTTGCCCGATAAATAACCAATCATAAGTGTGACTCTTTTATTTTGTGGGATAAGGAGCTGGCCATACCATTGGAGCGAGCTGATTTACCCTTTCCCGAAGCAATGACTCTATTTCTATTAATTGCATGACAAATGGCAATAGCCAAGGCGTCACTTTCATCATCTGTGGAAAATTTTCTTTGTCCTAGGGTTAATGAGAGCATTTTTTGAATACTTGTTTTATCGGCGTGACCATGACCTGAAACGCTTGATTTAATTAAGTTAGGTGAGTATTCAAAAACTTTCTGGTTTGGATTTTTATGACATGCGCTGATAATAGCTCCACGTGCTTGTGCCAATTTCATCAAAGAAGTTGGGCTTTTCACTAAAATAAGTGATTCAAAGGCTATTTCATCTGGTTTAAATTTATTGACCAATTCTAATGAAGTTTCATAAATTTCTTTCAAGCGAACAATAATTTCTTTTTTTGAATCATAATGAATAACGCCTGAATCAATATAGCGAAAATTTTTTTGATCAAAATCAATAAGACCGTAACCGGATTTTCTTGAGCCTGGATCGATACCTAGAATAAGCATATTTTATCTTAGCCTTTGA
>CALFYV010000049.1 GCA_937952395.1 uncultured Bacteriovoracaceae bacterium
TTTTGCTTTAGCCACTCACTCCTATTTTACGAAATACAGAGTACATAAATACTCTCCCAGTGAAGCCTTAATAGCCGCTATAACTCTTAATGGTGAAATGGAGCTCTGGGATAGCAAAAAAGGTGAGAAGCTCTTTAATATCGAATCTCGTGACGTTAAAGTCAGCTTCATTAAATTCAATCAAGCCGAAGATACTTTGGCCATTGGAACGAAGTTGGGAAAAGGATTCTTACTGGATATAAAAAAAAATGAACTGGTTGCACTTCCTAAACCAAGCGGTACTAAACATACCGCCATTGAATTTCATCCAAGCACTGAATTTAAACTGGTTTATTTTGGAGACGAGATAGGTAATGTTACTGGTTATTTTAAAGTTAAAGATCAAAACTCATTCGTAATACTTAAACTTCACAATTCAGGCGAGTTTGCTCATGAGCAAACCAAGATGACAAAAATCATCCAAATCTCAAATGATACCCGTAGACTGGCACTATATTTTGTAAACTACCCTTCTCTCATGGGGTTTAAAACATCTCAATACGTCCCTCTTTTACCTTCTGAAGAATACCAGGGTCCTGTTAAGAGCTTTAAATTAAAAGTAGTGCCTCCTGACCCTAATGCCAAAGAAATTCCAGACAATATTAAGATAGGATTACAAAAACTAGCCATCCTGCAACTTAATAGTAAAGGTCAATATGAGCTTATATTCGATACTGCAAGTAGTTTAATTTTGAATAATCCCATTCATAATTTCTCTTCATATGCCTATGATGACAACCTTCTTCATATGGCCTTTGGTTTCGGACACGAAAATGAAACAATTGTAGTCAATTTGGCCACAGGAAAAGATAAGAAGCTTCCTGGAATCTTTGGTCATTTTTTGTCTATTACACCCGATGGTAAATACTTAGCAGTGGCCAAGGTCGATGATTCTAAACTTCAAGAGAAAGGCCGAGAAGTAAAAATAATTGATATTGAAAGTGGCCAAGTAAAACATAGTAAGAAATTTGACTCTCCGGTTAGAGGAGTAAAGCTTTTCAGCGCTGAGAAGATGATCATAATTACTGAGAAAGGAGACTTTCACCTCTTTGATTTTCATAAAGAATTTAAGAGAATTGGCAAATACTCTAGCGGCATTAAGATGGCCCGAGATATTAAACTTCATTTTAATCAAGATAAATTTTTAAGAGTCACAGGTGATGATGGGAATAGACACTCAATTGCTTGGGAAAATATTTTAGGTTGTAATAAGCATTTCTCTAGTAAATAGCCTCATCTAAATCATCTAGTGATTTCTTGATAACATCATCGGCTTCGGAGTTTAGAAGTTCAACGACTGACTCACGTATCTGTCTAAAACCTTCCATATCCGTTAAGTTTTCTACATTTTGCATATAATATGCAGGATCTGTAATATGTTCAAAAGGTTCAAAGTCAGAAGTGATGTATTTAAAATCATCAAATGTTTTCCTGAAATTTTTAGTAGCAGGTAAATTAAACTCACTAATATCTTCTAAGGTTTTCAAAAAACGCATGTCTTTGGCCAAACGCCCGGCTTCTGTATTAAATCCATTTACAAAAATCATATCCATTAGAGTGCTCACCTCTTGGACTGATGGATGCCCTTTTCCAATAAACTTAGTGGTATTCTCTTGATTTTTAGCAATAGCTTCTAAAACAATTTCTCTATATCCTTTTATATTAACTTCTTGCCCCTTAATGGTTTCATGAATTCCTTTGAGTGATTGCAACTCTTTTCTTAATATATCCCCTGCTAATTTTTGCGCCTTTATATAGTGGGTTTTGTAATATTTAAAGAAAGTTGTTACTCCTGTCCAACCTTGTTCTTTTATCGCCTCCGCCAATTGGACCGGCATCAGAACCATTTTTTGCGTCATAAAGTTTTTGGTAAATAAATGCCAAGAAAACCGAGGGTTAGCGATAAAAGTCGCAAATTTTTCAGAGAACTTTCTACTCACTTTGATATCAATATCTTCTGTATAAAAATTTTCCAAACCTTTTTGAAAAGCTTTGGTCGCTTCTTCTTCGGACATAACTTTTGAGAGTTCTGAAACTTCAAAAGTCGATTTTTTAACCATTTTCTCATATAAATTAATTAAATAATCAACTTCTTTTAAGTGAGTTTCTAAGAAATTATCGACAGGCTTTTGCGCCATCTTAGCAATCAAGCTTTCCTTAAAAATTAAAAACATCTGCTCTCTATTCATACGAGGCACGCCAGTTAAAAAAGTTTTTAATCCAGCAAACCCTAATTCTGTTTTCATCATTTTGCGCGCCTGCCGGTAATCATCAAGCCCAGCAAAAAAGCGCTTAAGCCGTGCATTTTTTTCTAAGCCTTTGCGCGCCATCTTAGTCCCTTTGCTTGTTTGTTTTTTTACAAACTCGTATTTATCATTAAGCCATCCCATAACCGTTTGGCGTTCACTTATTTTTTCTGCTCTAATTTTTTGAGCTGGTTTATTGGCCAAAGTTTTTCCTTCAGCTTTAAGAGTATTTGGAAAAGTTTCCATGAACTTGAGATAGTCCTTTGCCAATTTGGGATACCTGGCAATTTTGAAAAAATCTTTAGTCTTCCATTCACTGACAGCGCCAAAAAACTCCCTTCCAGTTGCCTCTTTGATCATTTTGGCAGTGTGAAATCCAAAATGTTTAGGGATACCTCTTATCACAGGTTTAACAAATAAAAAGTAGTCCAGACCTATAACGAATGAAGCGGTTCCAACATCCATCCACATTCTACTTTTAATCGCATCTAAATCTTCAATTCTAGTTATTTTGTCATTTTCTAAAACTTGAGTTGCCATTAATGTTTTTTGAAAGCGAATTTGAGCTGGATATTGATACATGGCTGGCAAGCGCATTAAATTAGGAACCATAAAATAAACGAAGAAGATTAAATTCATAGGGCTCAATAACATCGCTGTTGCGCTTATTGCTCCCCCACCAAAACCTGTAAAGGCATTCATAGCAACGGCCCAAGCAGGCGCTGCAACTCCTGCTGCAGTTCCTCCAGAAGCAACTCCCGCTGCTACTAAGCCCACCACCATAATAGCGGCAAAAGCGATCATTCCTATTATATCAAGAGTCTCAATAAATTTATCTAAAGAAGTTCGTGCTTCATCGCCTAACTCTTCATCTAAATCTTTTTTTTTTTGCTCTTTTTCAATGGCATTAAGTATGGTGTGGCGACTTCCTGCTAAGTAAGCTCTGATCCCACCAGAGGATCTGAAAAGTGTTTTATACTCACTATTTCCCCCATCAGCATCCGCCACGGCCTCACAAAAAGTTTTCATTTTTCCTGGCATGCCTTGAATGGCCTTATTAAGAAAATCGTTCATGCGATTTCTAAAAACACGCTCTTCAATGCCTTTCTCTCCAGGTGTAAACATGCGGGCCAGGTGAAAAATAAATGGCCCTTTATAATCCTCAACCTTTTTCTCCATCTGATAAATTTCAGCATTATGGATATAGTCCGTCTTCACTCTCTTATAACTTGTTTCTTCTAAGCCAAGAATGGCCACTAGTTCAATACTCTGTTGAACTTTATAATTGGCAAGAATATACTGCTCAAAGAATGTAGGAGCAAAATCATATTTATCTTCACTGGCACCCAACTCAACCACCTCAAAAAGCCCATAAAGTTTTAACATCTCATCAAAAACTGAACCTAAGTTTTTTAAATTATTTCCTTTAATATAAAACTTATTTTCAACAAAATGCTTAATTGTATAGTTAATACCGTCAATAACAGTTTTATCTACTTTAAGTAATTCCAAAGTATCTCTTTTATCAAAAAGTTCTGGGTCTCCTTGATAAACTTGATAATCAAAACTTTTCTTAGTTAAAGCCTTTTTCTTAAGATTTTTTGATAGTACTTTTGGCGCCATTTGAGAAACGAGTGGATCTTCATCAAGGGCCATTTCATATTCTTCGGCCATAGTATATTTTTTGACATCTTCCGCTTTCTGCTTAGCTTTTTCATCCGCTTCTGCCACTATTTGGTCTGGATTTTTAACTGTTTCTTTACGAATTCCAGGCTTGGCAATCAATGTATCTTGTAATGCTAGAGTTTTAGTTACTGCGCTGTCTTTTTTGTGAATTATATCTTTTGAAGCCAAAAGCTTTTGCAGACTACTATCTGCTTTGATTTGAGTACTATCTTTTAAAGCTTCTTTTGGTATTTTAAAACGAACAGAGTCAGAACTATAAGAGGTTGAATCAAGAACAAGCTCCGTTGAATCTTTTCCTACTTTTTTACCTGTAACAAATTCTTCCCAATCTGCTTCTTCGTATTCTTCGGATTCTTCGTCTTCATATTCTACAGAGTAGGGTATTGGGTTAAAAATTTCTTCAAATGGTACTGCGATTGAATCGTAAGGAACACTCGTATCAAATTTCATGTTTAACGGGTCAGAATTCGTAAACTCTTCTGAAACTTCACCCTTATTTATTCCACCTTCAATTAAATGTTTTACACCTGCTTGAGCAGCCAAAGAATCCGTTTGAATCGTACTGGTAATTTTGGAACTATCGGCTTTTAAAACATAAAACTTATCTTCACCCATCAGATAACTCATATCTCCCATCATCGAGGTGAAAACTTCGCGGGCAAATAGCTCTTGGTGGATATTTAACTTCTTTTTCAACTCACTCTCCTCATAATAAAAAGAACGAGCTTTCTCTTTTGGGTCATCTGTAAAAGGTAGAGCAACATATAAATCACTCCAATTACTTGCCAAATAAGGGCTTTGTATGGCTCTCCATAACGAAGAAAAAAATCCTGGAGATTCAACTGGTGTAATTTCAACAAATCGCTTCTCGCCAGCGATAGCTCCATCTTTGGGATCAATTTTGATATTCTTTGCGCTTTCTTTAAGTATAGCATCTGAAACTGTTATCTCAACTTGGCTTCTAATTTTCGCAAATGGATCGTGCATAAAAGAGGCAATAAATTTATCTACATCACTAAAACCCAAGTCTTTCGACATCTGAATAATTTCTTCATTAGACATATAATTATCTAGAAAAATTTGTTTATCTGAACAATTATAATAATGAAATTGCTTGTTATAATACTCACAACTGCCACCTAGGTTTTCGTCTCCACGACACAGACCTTTGGCCATCCTGACTTCAGCATCTTTAATACGGGCATCAAGATGCTCACATATTTTTCTACGAACAAAACCAATTCGAATTTTTTTAGCTTCTTGAATTGTGACATGCCATAATAGTTTTTGCCGTGCGGCTTTTGGCATAACTTTATCCATGGCAATAATATCACCTTCATCAATTTCAGACTCTTCAATTTTCTTTTTAAACTCTTCTTCAAAACGCTCTTGGATTTTCTTTTGAAAATAAGCACTTAATTTTTCCGCACTCGGATCGTACTTCAATGTTGTTTGTAAACTAGCAAAACGGTCCTGGTCTAGTTTTTTCTCCATGATAAAATTAAGCTCTCCTACATCTTCTGGAAGAATTTTTTCTAATTTTTGAATCTTCTGTAAACCTTGAATAAGTTCTTGTTTCTCTTTTTGGGTATTATCAGTCCCAAAAAGTTTTTGCCACCAAGAACTGGCTTTGAAATCAACTTGAGAAAAATCGAAAAAAGATCTATCACTATTCCATTTAGCACTAGTTTTAAGGGCCATCATATTTTTCGTCTGCTCTTTCCCTTCTTCACCTTTAAATTTAATTTGTCCCTCTTGAATTAAGTTAAGCAGATAAGCTTCGTTAACTACTCTATTGGTCACAAGGTAAGCTTGATTAATTTTTTCTTCACGCCTGGACTCGGCTGAGAGCTCTCTATCATAAAGCTGTTCCATGGATTTAATTTTATCTAATTGAGCGTATAAAGAAGTTCGTAGAACTTCTTTTCTTTCTTCAAAAAATTTGGACGTATAAACTAAACCTTTTTCGATACTACTCTTACTTGAAGCCTAAAAACGTAAGTCCATGAAATGCAGTTGATACCAATAGAATAAATGGTTTGCCAGAGCAGCGTAGGCTAAATCAAAAATTTTCTCATACATAACTTCACGATTAAGTTTTTCTCCTGGCTTAATCTTCATATCGAGTTCAGTTTGACCTTGGGCATCCCACCAGCTAGAAAGCCCACTTGCTTCCTGTTCTAAATAGAGCTTTTTAAAACCTTCATAATCTTTGTAAGCTGTTTCCACTATATTCTCATCCTCTTTAGCATCTTTAATAAGTCTTTCTATTTGTTTCTTTAAATCTTTGCCATGCAAACTCTCAAGACCATTTAAGTAATCTTCGAATATTTTAGGGTCCAATAAACTTGAATGCTGGATGGCCTGGACAAAATCAACCACATGCGGTTTGAAGTAATTATTATAAAAAGTCATGTATTTGTTTTCTAAATAAGCATCAGAATTTAACATATTGCCATTGGCAGGTGTTTGGAATGAGAAAAACTGATCTTGCCCACAGTTGTTCACAATTTCATCTGGAAATTTCTTAGGGTTAAAATCTTGTAGCGCCATATGATTATTAATAACGGCCCTAAGACTCATAAACTGAATGGCCTTAGCGTACTGGTCTAAATTTCGAATATCTTTCATTGCCTCTGTTTCGAAAGCCTGCTTTTGAATTTCTGAAGTGACAACTTCAAAAGTGTCATCAGCCGTCTGGACTATCTTCATCGTGGTCGCTACACGCATAAGCAGGTTATGATTATAGACATGAACTTTTGGTCTAATAGCTTCTAAACGTGGCCAGTACTTGAGGTAATTAGCAAAATTATTACCTTCGTTATGAGAAGCGATGATATAAACTCGTACAAGTTTAAAATAAATTCCAATATAATCAGTTAAGTCTTTGGTGAAAATTTGCTGCTCGGTTGAACCTTCGATGAAGTCAATTTTACTATTTTCATAAATCTTATTTCTGAGTTCTAACAATTGCCCATAGTAATCTGGTAGTTTTGAGGTGAAGTAATTTTTAACGGCGGGTATCGGTAGAGTAAAGATTTCTGAGACTGTCTTTTTTTCATCAGTAACAGCAGCAATTTTTTTGGAAAGCGCTTCAAGCTCATGAGAAATATAATTAAATTCTTTAACTTGATTTTGAGCAGACAAATCCTGAGTATAACCATAATCGGTCATAATTGGCCCCATGGCCAAAATCGCTAAGATGGCGAAATAACTCAGTTTCAACTTGTACCTCACTACTGATTTAAGGAGCAAAGTCGATGCCATTAAAAGCTTTCCAAGTTATGAGAATCACATCATTGGGACAAAGAAAAGTAACCCATGTAAAAAAGATAGGCAAAAGTAGATATATTTATCCAAAGTATTAGTTATTCTAATACTTTGTACTCTATAAATAAAGTTTAGCTGAAAAATTAACGGCGAGAATATTTCTTGCGGAAACGCTCAACTCTTCCTT
>CALFYV010000050.1 GCA_937952395.1 uncultured Bacteriovoracaceae bacterium
ATCAAACGAGCCACCACTAAGACAACACCAGCTAAAATGGTGGGGGCCATAGAATCCCCTGTGGCCTTAAGAAAAAAAGTCGAAGACTTATTTTTGATAAAACGCGCGTCCAAACTTTGATAGTGCTCGGTGAAGTCTTCAGAGATTCCAAAGCGATCGCGCCTGACAATGATATTTTGATAACCGGCATCTTTATAACCCATGCTTGGATTATATATATACGGAAAAGATACGTAAATAAGAATGATTACATTAAATTATAGGTCAACCTATTAAAAATTGTAGATTGACCTATAAAAATGGGTTCTGTTTAAAGTAACTAAATTTTACCGATTTTAATAAAAATCTTGAATGCATAGAGTTATTAAGATACTAGCTTGGGATAACACTTAGGGGAACTTCATGAAAAAACTTATTTTATTTTCTATTCTTACACTTTCGACATCCTTTGCTCATGATGAAATCAGGCTTTTTACTCAGACTAGTGAAGAATCTTGTTGGGATGCACGTGAGATGGCGAAATCTGTCATCAATAACGAAGAGTTAATGAAGGGGCATTTGGCCAGGAAAGCAATTGCCTTAGAAGATTATCGTGGTCATGAACTAGGAAGCTGTGTTGTTGAAAAAAGAGTCAGACTTTTTTTTATTGAAGAAACAATTTATACCGTTGCTGTTAAGATTTTTGTTCATGAGGATTGGCTTAATAAGCAGGACAGGTTTGTGACAGTCACCACTTATGGAAGTCGTGATCTTGAAGCCACAAAAACTCAGGCTAGAAATGAAGTAGAAAGCGGGCAAACTATTGAGCTTGCTAAAGTTTATAAAAAGATTGATCCTGAAAATATCATGTACGCTACTAGCTTTATGTATTCTCAAGAAAAAGATGAAAGAGGCTTTTACTATATATATAAAACAGTCGTAGTTCTAAAGAAATAATAAATTTAAGCGTAGCCGTGCTCTTCTAAAAAACGCTCTGCCCTGATGGCGGCTTGGCAACCAGAACCAGCTGCCGTAATGGCCTGGCGGTAATAAGAATCCTGCACATCGCCACAAGCGAAGACGCCTGGGATATTGGTATCAGGATGACCGGGTTTAGTTTTAATAAAACCGTGTTCATTAGTATCAATTTGATTGTCCAAAAATTTGGTATTGGGAGTATGTCCGATGGCATAAAATAGTCCATCAGTTTGGCGTTCTTGTTTTTCGCCAGTTTTTAAGTTTTCAACCACGATTCCAGTGACACCTGAATCATCGTGCTTAATTTCCGTCACGGCCGTATCCCAAATAAATTCGATTTTTGGGTTTTTCTTGGCCCTCTCTTGCATAGGTTTACTCGCTTTAAGTGTATCACGGCGGTGAACTAAATAAACTTTTTTGGCAAACTTGCTGATGAAAGTCGAGTCTTCCATGGCAGTGTCTCCACCACCCACAACGTGAACAATTTTATCGCGGTAAAAGAAGCCGTCACAAGTGGCACAAGTACTGACACCACGACCGGTTAATTCTTTTTCATTTTTAAGACCTAAGAATTTTGCACTGGCCCCAGTTGAGATGATAACGCTTTGAGCTTCATAGCTTGAACCGTCTTCACAGAAAATCTTAAAAGGTCTTTTGGAAAAGTCGACTTTGTTAACTAGAGTTGATTTATATTCAGCTCCAAATCTTGCTGCTTGTTTTTTGATATTATTAATTAAATCTGGCCCCATGACTCCTTCAGGAAAGCCTGGGAAATTTTCTACTTCAGTTGTAAGAGTTAATTGTCCACCCGGTTCATGACCTTCGAGTACGAGAGGCTTAAGACTGGCCCGAGCGGTGTAGAGAGCAGCAGTTAATCCAGCAGGACCAGTACCGATGATGACAACATCTCTTTTTTCCATAATTAAGCTTCCGTAGTTTCTTCAATTCCTAATTCTTTTTTAATAACAGCAGGCCTATCATCCTTTTCAGGGTGCATTTCATAATAAGCAGCTACCGAGACTAATTCATTAGGATTCTTGGCTTCAGCGGTCAGCTTAAACTCCTCACCAGTTAAAGTGCAGCTGTAATTGTAAATTTTCTTAAAGTTTTTTCTTCTTCTGGCCATAATCACCTCTATTTAATAAGCCTCAGTTATAGTTCACACTGCACGTCAATTCAAGTACTAGCGGGCTTGATAAACTTTTTTCAAAGCTTATTTTTCTTTATTTAGCCGAGTAAAAAGCTTTTTGTCCGTGAATTTTTGCTAACAAACTGATTTCACGTTAAAATAAACTAAGAACTTACTCCAAGGAATGGGTGTTGCGTTTAGGCGTTTTATTACTGATTTTTTTATCTTTCGGCGCCTGGGCGCGCTTTGGCGTCAAGGTAGAGGCCCGTAGCCGTTCGGCAAAAACTCTTATTTTAAATATTGGGGCCTTAAATAAAATACGTGACAGAGATCGAGCAGTCTTAGTTTTAAGCGATAGTTTAAGTGATGAATTGGTGAAAACGGATCTCGTGGCTGAAGTGGTGGCAGTCAAGGTCGATGACTCGGAATCCATTTGGTACGCCAAGAGAATTTATAATCAAGAGGCCTTAGAAAAAGAAGAACGCTTTATTTTTATGGCACCTAATCTTGTCCTTAATGGTCGTCGTGACTATAAAACTAAACGAGTGGCCATCATTAAAACCAATAAACAATCTCAGCAAGAGATTATGGATGAGTTCGAAGAGGGCTATGATCGTAGTGATTTAGTTAAAAAAGAAAAAGAGTATTTTAAGCAATTAGATCTAGTTGATAGGGAAGCCTTTCCTGATGAAGATTTTGCCCTGGCAGATATTTATGAGTGGGTAGAAAGTCATGCCGAAAAGAAAAAACTTTATCCTAAAAGCATTTATCGCAGTCAAAACAAAAAAGAATTTGAAAAAACTAGACGCTTAGAGACTTTTGAAAAAGTGGTCATGAGCTATATTGAAAAAGCTAACCGGGAGTATTATGTCCCAAGCCAGCTCTATGCCAATGTTGAGTCAGAAAAGAATGCTAAGCAATTTAGCTCAACCTATGATGATGTTTTAAAAGAACGCATGGCCAGACAAAGAAAAATTAACGCCAAATTAGAAGAAATCGCAGCCGAGGGCCCTGCTTGGTCAGATAATATTTTAGATAATGACTTAGCCCGGACTTTAATTGACCATGGTATAGCAGATGAAAATCACAGCAGCCAAAGCGTCTTTTTGAGTAAATA
>CALFYV010000051.1 GCA_937952395.1 uncultured Bacteriovoracaceae bacterium
GTTTCCGAAATCCAAACTCGTCTTGCAGGGCACCCTAGAAATGAAGTTTATTTTCATCTACTAAGAGTTCATGATGTTTAATCTTGTGTGCAGAAAAATAATTACCTTGTAGTCCATATTTAGCGACAAACTTAGTGTTTCCCCAGACCTGAGGACGACCCATAAAAAATTGAAACTCAGAATTTAACCACTGGCTTTGACCTTCAAACGTCTTTCCTGTTTGCCACCTGAGATAATAATCATAAAAACGGCGTGGTTTATAAATGCTTCGTCCTTTTAGATAAAGACTACTTTTGGCCAATCCGGTAATTTCCCCATTAAACTCTTTATCATCAATGGTGTAGGTAATATTACTAGGCTGCCATCCCATTTCCATATAATCATAAAAACGTAAAAACTTCGGATGAATCCTGGGCCTTGGTTTTTGAGGTTTCTTAACTTCCACCACTTCTACTTTCGGGGCTTGTGCAATTTCAGGGATTTTAAGTGAGAGGATTTGGATTTCACTTGAGACTTTTTGCGAGTAGCTGCCAAGGGCCGAGACTCTCCAAAAAACCCGCATATGTTTCCTAAAAATATCTTCCCTTACCGCATGCTTAGTATCTTTAACTGTTTTTCTATAAACGACTTTGGTGAATTCCTTATCATGAGCAACTTCCAGCATATAGCTATCGGCGTTCTCAGTTGTGCTCCATTCAAAATAATAAATTTTCTGTTTGCTTAGAAGTTCTTCCTCATCTTCAGGTCCAGTTAATTTAACCGGGTCTTGAATTTTAAGTTCATCGGGAACAGTGATACTGATTTTTGAGAGATTACTAAATTCACTTTGCCGATCCCAAAAATCAATCTGCGCCACTCTGTAATAAAAAGTTCCTTCGGGAGGATTAGTCCACTCGATAGAATTGGTTTCTGTTTTTCTTTTGAGTATTAATTTTTTCATACTTTGATCTTGATAGATCTCTATCACATAAGCTTTCATTTCTTCTTCTACAGGCCAGCTGACTTTAACAAATTCATTACTCGCGTAAGCACTACTTATAAAAACGGAAAAGATTGAAGTTGTTTTTTTGCGCTGAACTTCTAACTCTAACTCTGGTGCTAGCTCTAGTTTCTTAGGTGGTGGCGTAGGCTCTACTTCTACTTTTTTGGGACGCGAGTATTCGATTTTTCCATTTGGTAATATTTTTTTAGTACGCCAATAATAAACTCCAACTTTGGGAAACGTAAAATCAGCTTTGGGGGACTTGGATTTTTTCTTGATTCTGATTTGCGAAAAATCCTGAGTTTCGGATAATTCAAAAAGATATTCCCGATCTTTTTCTCCTTCCCATTCAAAATGGACTTTTTGATTAGGTTTTTTCAATTGAATTTGAGTCGCCCCAGTCTCTTTATCAAAAGCATTTTCATTTAATTGGACAATTAACTTTCTTGAAGCTGATTCCTCAGAGCGTTTACCATAAAAATCAATACTCAAAACACTCCAATCAAATTCTCCGGCTTGACTTAGTTTACGCGTAAGAGCTGTATCGATACTCTCGTACGTCTCAATAATTTGACCCGACTTTTTAAGTATCCACTGATAAGATTTAGCTTTTTTATTTTCTTGCCATGAATAAGTCACTTCAGTTGATGCTAAGGTTTGCTGATCAAAAAATTCAAAGCGAGCTTCATCATCAGGTTTTAAAAGTTCAGTAGGAAGAGGCTTTAGCTCCGACTCAACTTCAAAATAAGAATACTCACTCCAAGCTGAATCGCTACGAGTAGCATCTTTGGCCCCAGGTGCTGCTTCAGCCAGAATAAAGTGATTTTTATTAACCACTTCTTTGATAGTTTCTTTTTTCAAATCAATTTCTATCTCATAACCTTGGGTATTTTGATTTTCCCATTTAAATAATAAGCGACGACTCCCCTCTTCAAAGCTTAATCTAGCTTTGTCATAAGGTGCAATCAGAGTTGGGGGCAAATCTCTTTTTAATTTTAAAGTTCTGAGTTCACTTTCTCCTTCTGCACTCACAACCTTCCAATAAAGATGGGCAAAAGGTAGATCGGAAACAAGAATTTCTCCTGATGCTTCTTTTTGATAAAGCACATCTTTAAAATCACGATCTCGAGAAATCATAAGAGTTGCCGAGGCTTGTGCTTGCCATTTAAAAGTTATGCTTGGACTTTTGGCAAAATAATGAAGTGAATTGGATCTAGGTTCAAGGATTTTGATTTCCATAGTCTTAACCACGGTTTTTTGACTCTGGTTATCCAATTCATAGAATTGATCTTTTGATAATTCTTTGGTCTCGTTATCAGCTGTAATCGTGGCCTTACCACTTTAAACTGTGATTCGACTTTTTTCTTTGCCTTTAAGAATTTGCAGCTGAGCTCCCTGAGAATTAACATCGATTTTTTTTCCAGCTAGTTCAAACTTGACTCGGTTAATCTTAGGAGTTAATTCTGTATGCATAATCCCTTCACGCACAATGATCGTCTTCACTTCTTCTTGTCGAGTTACACGAAAGAGTGTTTTTTCAGAAAGAGAAATTTCAAAACCATCGTCAAAAACAATATCAGCGGCTGATCTGTCGTAAGTATAAACCAAATCATTATTGGCCAAACGATCACCGCGGTTAGCATCTAGCCAAGAAAAAAGTTCAAAGTTTTTACGCTTAACCACTTCATCTTGGTTTTTAATGAGAGCAATTGATTCGACGCCTTCACGAAAATTTTGCTTAAAATTGGAATAAAGAAATTGATAACCACTTAAAATGGCCAGGGCCAACATGGCGTTGAGCATGGTTAAATCAAAATACTTGTACCTCATCCACTCCTTAAGATTGAAATCGTAGTCATTTCAATGCTTTTGTCTTATCCTTATTGTAAGAAAAAAGAAATTTTCTTGATACAGAGCAAGGATTACAGCTTGGTAACAAAACTGATTAGAACAGTCCGTTTTCCCCTAAAAGCAAAGCTTATTTTACTTTTCATGCTATTGCTCTCGAGTGCTTTAACTTTCTACGTTTATTTCGCATTGGATCTCTTCAACAAAGATAAATCTGCTTATATTTATGAAAATGGCCT
>CALFYV010000052.1 GCA_937952395.1 uncultured Bacteriovoracaceae bacterium
TTTTTTTTTTTAATGATACGGTTAGAGAGAATGTGACTATCGGTGATACCTACAGCAAAGAAGAGATGCGAAAAGCGCTTGAGGTTTCTTATTCAAGTGAATTTGTTCTCAAGCTCCCGGATTTGTTGGATACAGTTGTAGGAGACAGAGGAACGATTCTTTCCGGTGGCCAGGCCCAGCGTATTACCATTGCTCGTGCTTTTTTGAAAGATACCCCTATTTTACTCTTTGATGAAGCCACTTCTGCCCTTGATAATGAAAGTGAGAAGATCGTTCAAGCTGCTCTGGATAAAGTGGCTGGCGATAAAACCGTCATAGCGGTCGCTCACCGGCTCTCAACCATTCAAAACTATGACAAAATTGTAGTCATGAAAGAGGGAATTAAAGTCGAAGAAGGAACTCATGAAGAGCTGATGAAAAATAAAGGTGAATACTTTAAACTTTATCAGCTCTCGCAAAAATAATTACTTCAATCCATAGAGTTTTAAAAGGGCATCTGAATCAGGCGCGTGTTCTAAGTATTGAGTCAGTTTTTCTAAATGATCAATAGAGCCACCTTTGGATAATATTAACTTTCTTAAACGATTAGCATTTTCAGGATTAAATACCCCTGCCTCAAGGAACTTGTAAAAAATATTAGCTTGCATGACTTCAGACCATTGATAACTGTAATAAAGAGCCGCGTAACCGTCTTCAAAAATATGATTAAAAACTGGAGAGATAAGTGAGATGTCCATTTGAGCCTCTTCTTTAGTGCGTTTAAAGACCAGGTTTTCAAGTTCTTTAATATCGGTTATGGAAAGAGCTTCTTTGCTATGCCATTTCATATCAAGTAAGGCAAGGCTGAGCTGTCTTGAAATGTAGGTGGCTACTCTATTCTTACGTGAATCAATAATTTTATTAATAAGATTGTTCGGTAAAGATTCTCCTGTTTGATAATGTTTACTGACGACTTCGAGAAAGGTTTTGTTATAAAGAAAATTCTCCATGAAAGTTGAAGGTACTTCGACAAAATCCCTAGGAACACGAGTCGTTGATTGAGATATAAATTTTACATCTGAAAAAAGAGCATGCAAGCCGTGACCCAATTCATGAAGAGTTGTTTGAACTTCACTAAGAGTAAGGAGTGTAGGACTACCTTCTTTTGGTTTAATAATATTGAGGTTGTTGACGACAAGGGGTCTCACTTCATCTTTATAAAGTTTGTGTTGAGAGCGAATGTCGGTACTCCATGCCCCACCACTTTTTCCAGTTCTTGCGTATGGGTCATAATAAAACAAGCCAATTTCTTGTTTTGATTTTAAATCCTTAACAAGAAAGGTACGAACATCTGGAGAGTAATTAGGGATGTTTATTGGTGAGAATTCAACACTATATAAATCCTCAACAATTTTAAAAATACCAGCTAAAGTGTTTTCTAATTCAAAATAGGGCCTTACCTCTTCTTCTTCAAACTGATTTAAAGCTTCAGAATATTTTCGAATATAATAAGCTTTATTCCACGGCTCTAGCTCCGCTTTAAATCCTCTTAATCTTTCAACAAATTTATCTAATTCTTCTTTCTCTTTTTGTCTTAAAGGTTCTAGAAACTCTTGGGTACTTTCGATGAATCGAAGGATATTTTCTTCACTTTTGGCCATGTTTCTTTGTGCTATAAGTTGAGCATAGCTGTCTTGACCTAAAATTTTTGCTTTTTCATTACGGAGGGTTACAATTTCTTTGAGAACAGGGATATTGTTAAATGGTCCTTCGCTTGCTGTTCTTTTTGTCGTATCATAAGCTTTTTTACGAACAGCTTCATCGTCAGCATATTCCAAGAGTTTTCGATCATTGTTATATTGAGGACTAAATAGAAACTTATTAGAATGACCATCTTTTTTTGCTAATTGCTCAGCCGATTCGACGACATCTTGTGGAACACCCTTCAATTCTTCTTCATTGAGAAAAAGTTTAATTTGTTTTTCATGCTCGAGTACATTTTCTGCAAATTTTTGATTTAGCTCCATGATTTCAATGTTTATTTGAGATAAGCGTTCTTGATTTTTGCTTGGTAGATTAATTCCATTAGCTTTAAATGTATTGAGTGTTTTATTTAATAGTTTGGTTTCAGCAAAGCTTAGTTGAGGATTTGATTCATGGACGCGATTCACTTTTTCATAAAGTACTTTATTGTAATAAATTTTATCAGATAGTTCAGACATGAGGGTTTTTATAAGTTTCAAAAACTTTTTTGTGTCCGTCGTTGTTGCTACACTGTCGATATGATAAGCGATGCTTATGACACGAGCTAATTCGATATCAGCTTTTTCTAAGGACACAATTGTGTTGTTGAAGCTGGGCTTTGCACTTGAATTAATAATGGCATGAATTTTATCTTCAGTTTTTGTATATTCATTTAAAAAATATTTCTTTAAATCATCAAGAGTGAGTCTTTCAAAATCAATGGCATTAAGTGTATTTTCATTTTTGACGATGATATTTCGAATTTCCTTTAAGCTTTTTGATTGATGAAAAAAATGACTGCAATCGTTGGCGTGAAGAATTTGGACAAGAAAAAGAAAGCTTAGAATAAATTTCATTTGCCTAACCTTTGATAATTCAATAATTCTAGCTACAGAATAACTTGTAGCTAGACAAGGTTTTTGATGCAAGGTGATATTAATTATAAACGCAGCTAGTCAGAAAATTGTTTTAAAAGCCTATTTGGAAAGTTCTTTGAAAAAATCGTTACAGTCAATGTCTTGAGCACGGTAGAAGTTGTAGGTAGAGGCAATTTCATTCGAAAGGACTATTTTTTGTGAATAAAGAAGATTCATATTAAAACTTAAGCTGAATTTGTCGTTAATAAAAGAGTTCTTTGGATAAACTTCTTCCAGTTTTTCAATTAAATCTTCATCAAAATCAATTAAACTTTTCATTATATCAATCTCATCAACAGAAGATATCGTTTCGCCAAAAGCGAACAAATGAAAA
The DNA here is from genome assembly GCA_937952395.1 of uncultured Bacteriovoracaceae bacterium. Classification (GTDB taxonomy): domain Bacteria; phylum Bdellovibrionota; class Bacteriovoracia; order Bacteriovoracales; family Bacteriovoracaceae; genus CALFYV01. The sequence continues at coordinate 2,974 of CALFYV010000052.1, forward strand.
ATAACAGGATAGTGATCTTTTACTGCATAGATTTTTTTTCCAAGATTTACTTTTTCTGGCTTAGGGATTTCATTGCCATTTTTATCATACCAGACTTCTTTTATTTTGTGTCCTTCTTGTATTTTGGCAGAAGAGCAGCCGTCACACTTTTCAGTTTCGACTTCTTGGTAAAGAAAGCGCACATAGGAGGTTAGGTTTTTACCAAGACTTTGATCTTGGGTCGTAATTTTTAAAGTATTTAAATCGCTAAACCATGTAATATGAGGTTTTTCTAATTTGACGGGTTTTATTTCATCGGCAATGATAGAAAAGTCATATTTTTCAAAAATAACTCGAGGCTTATCTTGGCAAAGAAGATTCAGCTGATATTGAACTCCCAATTCAGTGATATCATAACTTAAGATTGTTACTTTTTTATCTTCTTTGTATTTTTCGCAAATTTTTTCTAAAACTTGAGCAAAGCTTGAAGTGGTATAAAGAAGAAAAAATAATAAGTAATTTTTCAACAAACAAACCCCATATTTAGGTTTTTAAGTACGTAAAATCTAAATAGGTAGCAAGGTTTTTGACTCAAGGATATATTAATTACAGGTTTTAACTTTCAAGTTAAGTATAGAGGCTGGCATTCACTAAAGAATATGCTAGAAAAGACAACAAATTAAGGGGTTAGATGTGTCAGAAGAAAATTTAAAAGAAATGAGTGAACTGGTAAGCTTGTGCAAGCGTCGTGGCTTTATTTTTCAGAGTTCTGAAATTTATGGCGGTTTAGGTTCTTGTTGGGATTATGGTCCTTTAGGGATTGAGCTTAAAAATAATTTAAAGCAAACTTGGTGGAAATCTATGACCTTTCGTGATGACGTGGACGGAATTGATGCTTCAATTCTTATGCATCCTACGACTTGGAAAGCTTCCGGCCACGTAGATAATTTCACTGATCCATTAGTTGATTGTAAACAATGTAAAGCCAGATTTAGAGAAGATAAAATTGATACAAAAGCTCCTTGTCCAAGTTGTGGAACCAAAGATTCGTTCACTGAAGCCAGACTCTTTAATCTTATGTTTCAAACCAATATGGGACCAGTTCAGGATTCTTCTTCAGTGGTTTATCTTCGTCCTGAAACTGCCCAAGGGATTTTTGTAAACTTTCTTAATGTCCAATCAACTATGAGGAGAAAGCTTCCTTTTGGTATTGCTCAAATTGGTAAAGCATTTAGAAATGAAATTACTCCAGGGAACTTTATTTTTAGAACTCGTGAATTTGAACAAATGGAAATGCAATATTTTGTAAAACCTGGAACCCAAAAAGAGTTCATGGAAGAGTGGAAAACCATTCGTTATAACTGGCATATTGAAAACGGGTTGCGTGCCGAAAAATTACGCTTTCACCCTCATGGACCGGGAGAGCTCGCACATTATGCAGATGCGGCCATGGATATTGAGTATGAATTTCCTATTGGCTGGGGAGAGATGGAAGGTATTCACTCTCGCACGGACTTCGATTTAAAACAACACCAAGAGTTTTCAGGTAAGAATTTGCATTATGTGGATCAAATGGATGGTAATAAAAAATACTTACCATACGTTATTGAGACTTCAGTTGGCTGTGATCGCTCACTTCTAGCTATCCTTTGTGATGCTTACCGTTTGGAAAACAAAGGTAAAGAAGATGAGAGAGTTGTGATGAAATTTAAGCCTTCACTGGCCCCCATCAAAGTTGCGGTACTTCCCCTGGTTAAAAAAGATGAAATTGATACACCGGCGAGAAAACTTTTTAAAGATCTTCAAAAAAATTATAAATGCGAATACGATTCCGCTGGTTCAATCGGTAAGCGCTACCTCAGACAAGATGATATCGGAACACCGTTTTGTGTCACATTTGACTTTGATTCACTCACTGATAGTGCGGTTACAGTTCGTGATAGAGATTCCATGAAGCAAGAGCGAGTGAATATTGATCAGCTTCAAGCTTACTTAAAATCCAAATTCTAACAGGTGCCTGGAGTTTTTCCGTAGAGGGTTGCGTTAAGTCTATGATTATTGAACTACTCCAACTTGGGCAGGAATAAGAGTGCGGCCATGATAACTGTAGCCGGCACTTTGAATTTCAATGATCATACCTGCTTCCAACTTCTCAATTTGGGGGAAATATTGCTTGGCCAAATCCAGTGGTAAGGGAAAAGCACCTTCATGGATATCAAGATCAATTTTATCGCCAATCTTAGGCGAGATTTCATCAACCCCATTTTGTTTTAGAAAATGATTATACTCTTCAATAAAACTCGTAATTTTAGTCTTAAAACTTTCGGAAGTTCCAGCATTTTTCTGTGCCATTTTAAGTGTTTTTAAAATGTCTAAAAATTCTTTAATCAAAGATTCATTTCCAAACTGAGCCGTGTCTTCAAGTTTTCTGGTAAGTGACTTTTGTAAGTCATTAACTTGAGATAATAATAGTTTAACTCTTTATTCTTGAACCTCTGGGGTTTTTTCTAAGATGGCCTGAATTTTCTCCAGGTTCTCTTGTGGTAGTTCTTTATTAACTTCAAGTTCTTTCAAGGCTGTCTTGGAATCAAAAGCCTTGAGTTCTTCGATGGACCGACCTCTTTTTATAAGTAAATCATCCATTTGTTTCTTGATTAGTGCCAGGCCATCAACTAAAGCTTTTTCTTCATTGATAGAAGTCTCAATAATCTCATCAATTTTTGAAAACAGAGGTAATGAGTCTTTGAGTAGTTCGTTATTTAAAACTTCTCTCATAAGTTTTGGTTCATGCAAGATAGCGTATTTTATAGATTCACTCTCAAGTGCCAATTTATCGTAAGTTTCCTTGAGCGAGAGCTCTGAAAAATCACTTCTTTTGATTTGTTTTGATTTAGATTTGGCAATCTCCATTGCTTGTTGCCACATTTGATCACATGGCTTAGAAGCCCAAAGATTCATGGATAATAAAAAAAGAATTGAACTTATAAATACTTTCATGAAAGGAGTCTAAAACAATATAACGCAACACGCAACAACGGTTGTAATATTTGCTGATTTTTTTCAGATACATAACCCTGTAAAAACAAAGGATTTAGCGTTATGATGGGCTCGATTAAACATCCATCAAGGAGAGAGCAATGGCCACGAAATGGGTTTATTTATTTTCTGCGCAGAAAACTGAAGGAAATAGGACATTAAAAGAATTATTAGGTGGCAAGGGCGCCAATCTGGCGGAAATGTGCTCACTCGGTCTTCCAGTTCCAGCAGGTTTTACTATTTCGACCCAAGCTTGTCTTGATTATTATCAACGTGAAAAAAGTTTAAATAAAGAAATTAAAGAGCAAGTCCTAGCGGCTATTAAAAGCGTGGAAAAAATCAGCGGCAAAAAGTTTGGTGATAAAGAAAACCCATTACTCTTTTCCGTGCGCTCTGGGGCGCGAGTTTCTATGCCAGGAATGATGGATACAGTTTTGAATCTAGGGCTTAATGATGAAACAGTTGTGGCCCTGGCTAAAAAAAGTGGAAGTGAGCGTTTTGCCTGGGATTCTTACCGCCGCTTTATCCAAATGTTTTCTAATGTTGTCATGGGAATGAATCATTCACTACTAGAAGGTCAATTGGAAGATCTAAAAGAAGCTCGAAAGGTTAAAGAAGATACCGAACTTTCCGCTGAAGATTTCAAAGAATTAGTTAGTGTATATAAAAGTATTATTAGCGAAGAATTAGGAAAAAAATTTCCAACAGATCCTATGGAACAATTATGGATGGCAGTGGGAGCTGTCTTTGGTTCTTAGCATAACCCTAGAGCTTAAAAGTATCGTCAAATGAATGGTTTCGATCATTCTTGGGGCACTGCTGTCAATGTTCAGTCCATGGTTTTCGGAAATATGGGAGATGATTGCGCGACAGGTGTTTGTTTTACGCGTGATCCTTCTACGGGAGAGAAGATTTTCTTTGGAGAGTACTTAATTAATGCTCAAGGAGAAGATGTAGTCGCTGGAATTAGAACTCCTGCACCTATTAATGAAAAAAGTAAAAATGAATCTAATAAGACTTTTAAAACCTTACAAGAAGTTATGCCTGAAACTTATAATGAGTTGGTTGAAACATATAAAAAACTTGAGACCCATTACCGCGATATGCAAGACATTGAGTTTACCATAGAAGATAAAAAGCTTTATCTATTACAAACAAGAAATGGTAAACGCACTGTCAGTGCTGCTTTAAAAATCGCAACCGATTTAGTTAACGAAGGAGTGATTAATAAAGCGGACGCACTTCTTCGAATTAATCCAGAGGATCTCAATCAGCTCTTACATCCTAGACTTAATCCCAAAGCAAAAAAAACATTGTTAGCCACTGGCTTACCTGCTTCTCCAGGCGCTGCTTGTGGACAAATTGTTTTCAATTCAGAAGATGCCCAAACATGGGTTAATGAAGGCAAGAAAGTTTTATTGGTTAGGCAAGAAACTTCGCCCGAAGATATCGGAGGAATGGCAGTTGCTGCTGGTATTCTTACGGCCCGTGGGGGGATGACTTCTCATGCCGCTGTGGTGGCAAGAGGAATGGGTAAGCCTTGTGTGGCAGGTTGCTCGGCTCTGATTATCGATAGTAAAGATAAAGTACTCACAATTAGTTCTAAACAATATAAAGAAGGTGATTTTTTAACTTTCGATGGAGCAACCGGAGAAGTCTTTGAGGGAATTGTAGAGACCATTGCTGCAGGTATTTCATCTAATTTTGAAATTTTCATTAAATGGGCAGATGAAGTTAAGCGTATGAAGGTAAGGGCAAATGCCGATACACCTGAAGATGCTCTAAAGGCCCGTGAGTTTGGTGCAGAGGGGATAGGGCTTTGCCGAACTGAACATATGTTTTTTGCTCCAGAGAGAATCTTAGCAGTGCGGGAAATGATTTTTTCAAATACTACTGAAGAACGTAAGAAAGCATTGAATAAGCTTTTGCCATTCCAAAGAGAGGATTTTATTGGCTTGTTTAAAGCGATGGATGGTTACCCGGTCAATATTCGCCTGCTTGATCCCCCTCTGCATGAATTTCTTCCTCACACCGAGGCTGAGCTTTCAGAGTTGGCTTCAACTTTAGGCTTAACACTTAGAGAAGTTAAAGAGAGAGCGGACGCTCTTCATGAGTTTAATCCGATGTTGGGCCATAGAGGTTGCCGCTTAGGTATTACATTTTCTGAGATTTACCAAATGCAAGTGAGAGCTATTACTGAAGCAGCTGTTGAGGCCAGTCAAAAAGGAATAAAAGTCACTCCTGAAATTATGATTCCATTGATTAGTGATGCTCAAGAATTGGCCATTTTAAAAGATGAAGCTCATGGGGAAGTGGCAAAAGTCTTTGCTGAGAAAATGAAAAAGATTGATTATAAAATTGGTACTATGATTGAGCTTCCTCGTGCGGCGATTACTGCTGATCAAGTGGCTCAGCATGCAGAGTTTTTTTCTTTTGGAACCAATGATTTAACACAAACCACCTACGGATTATCTAGAGATGATGCAGGAAAATTCTTACCAATTTACACAGGTAAGGGAATTTATCCTAGAGACCCCTTTGTTGTGCTTGATCAAGAAGGCGTTGGATTTCTGGTGCAATATGCTGTTAAAC
>CALFYV010000053.1 GCA_937952395.1 uncultured Bacteriovoracaceae bacterium
CCAAATATTCCCTGGTTATCCATATCTCTGACTCGACATTAACACCAAGGATCATCGCACCTACAGATTTATTATTACTGGCCAAAACCGTTGAAACATCAGATTTAGATAATTCTAAGCTTATATTCATTAACCCTAGCTTGCCAAACTCATTGCCTTTAACTTCAGAATATTCATATTTCTGAGTAATATCTGTTTCTTTAACTTGTTCAACAGTTACCCAATCACCTACTATTAATTTTTGCTTAGATGTATACGTTTTTATAACACCCAAAGCTTGATTATCAGAAACATTAAAAACTTTTCCCTTAGCCAGAAGAATTGTATCCCATTCGACAATTCTTTTTAACAGTGGATGTCTCTTTTTATTAAGAGCACGTCTGACGACAATTTCATCACCTATATTAACTCGGTAGTTTTTGCCAATATCAATTGTAATTTGATCACCTAAGACACCAAGAACTTTTCCATCATAAGGAATATTTTTTTCATAGAGCGTGAGCCAATTTTTTAAGCTTTGGACAATAAGAGTTATGTCATCTTTTTGAAGCAATAACTTTTCACTAAAATATATATCTTCTCCATTTTCAGCAAAAATATCCATTCGTATTTCAATACCCGAAATATGACTAATGAGATTAATTCTCATTATTGACCCGGCTTTCATTTTCTCTGCAGCTACCCTGATAACATCTGGGTTTTGTAAATACTCTTGAAGATTATTTCTATATTTCCCAAAAATTGAAATTAAAGCCGAGTTGGATTTGTAAAAGCACCAACTGCTATTTTTTAAATAATCCTCGAGTTCTTCATGAACTTTATAAGCAATTGCGCCGCCAACGCTGTCAGTAATCGGCAACAATAAACATTTTCTCATGCTGTATTCAGAGCGTGCAACCAAGGGTAGCGCCAAAAATAGGGCCAACAAAATATATTTCATATTTTGGGTATCTCCGGAATTTCATCTTCAGTGGTTTTAATTTTTTTCTTTTTTATTCTGAGCTGCTCTTCATATAACTCAATCAGCATACGCATATCGTGTGTCTCAGCTTTTAAAGTTTGATTTTCTTTTTTTAATGCTCTCAACTCAGCTTCAAGCTCACTTATTAATTGCAAATCTTCATTGATAATGGCGCTATCATCAACATAGTTGGGACAATAAATAAGATATTTCCCATCATCTAGGCGATACTGGACACGGTTGGCTTTAATATATCTTCTAATAGTTGAGACCGATATTTTTTTAAAGGTTGAATATTCAACAATTGTCAGCCACTTCTCTTGAGGACCACGCATCCTTTATCACCCTTTTATTGTAAGGAATTCAAATACATATATATCTATTATAATAGTGAATATCTAAAAATAGAGCAAAAAATATAAGCATTCTTTTATTATTTATATGGAATATAATGGAATCAAATGAATGAAATGACTTTTTCTGATTTTAAAAATAAAAAAACAGCGCTTGTGCTCTCCGGCGGGGTTATCAAGGCTGCTTCTTGGCATCTAGGCGTGGCTTTGGCCTTAGAAGAGCTCGGATTTTCTTTAAAAAGTAACCGCAACAGCATACCCGAGCAAACAACTAAGAAAACTTTTGAAATTTCAACCTATGTGGGCTCGAGTGCAGGTGCCATGATTTGTCTTTATTTGGCCCTGGGATACACTCCTCAAGAAATTGCCACCGCAACCCTCGGAAGAGAAAAAACGATTCTAAAAGGAATAACCTATAAGGATATTTTTTACTTAAAGAGAAATCAGATCAAATCTGCTAAAAGTGAATTCTATCATCCATTTGATACTTTCCCTCCTGTTATTAGACATGCTCTTAAAGTTATAACCAGCTTTTCTGGATTTTTTTCAACCGAGGGAATAAGAAAATACATCTTAGATAATATTATCAACAACAATGATACGTTCGAGGAGATTGCTGCTGATCTTTTTATTGTCGCTACTCAACTAGATCATTCGAGAAAGGTCATTTTTAGTAAGTACAATTATCCAAATCCTAGCCACGACTCAACTGCTCATTATTATACAGGAACAAATCTTTCTGATGCAGTTACGGCCAGCATGAGCGTTCCTCCTTTTTTCTCTCCATATCCTGTTAAAAATTCGCTTACAGGAGAAGTTGATTATTATATTGACGGAGAAATTAGAGAAACTCTCTCAACTCACGTAGCAGAAGATAATGGTTGTGAACTTGTTATTAGTTCATGGACTCATACTCCTTATCACTACCATGATGAGGTCGGCTCACTTATTAATTATGGACTACCTTCAATTTGTGTTCAGTCAATTCTCTTGATGATTCAGAAGAAAATTATTTCTTCTCGTGCAAGACGTGCCACAGGCGAAGATATTATTAATACCGTTGGCGATTATATGAAAAATCAAAATTTTACCAATAAACAACGACGAGATATACTTTCAATACTAGAAAAAAAACTTAATATAAAACAAAACGTGAAATTTATTGATATTTATCCTGAGCATAGTGATTATAAATTGTTCTTTTCAAGTTCTTTTTCACTAAGCCCTAAATTAACCTCTTATGCAGTGAAGGCAGGATACAAAAGAACCATGGATGTTTTTAGTAAATTCAAGGACTTATGATTATATTACTTTTCTTTCTATCATTTTCACTTTTTGCTTCGAGTCTGGATTTTCTTTTGGATTCTGACAAACTTACTCATGAAAAGCTTATTTTTCAAAATAAAATTACCCAAAAGGCGAGTCTTGCTGATGTGGCCATCTCCAATACCTTAAGAGACAGCATTTTAAACGATAAGCAAAACTTAGTTAAGGATGACTTTATTATTCCTGAATATTTTAAATCCAATGTCTATTTCTGGTTTAGTGTTTACACTCAGTACTATACTCATCAAATTATTATTCACGATAAAAGCAATCTCGATTTAGTTTATAAAGCCGTTGATTACTCCCATTTAAAAGCGCTCACTAGTAATAATTTCTTAAGATTTAAAACTCAAAATGATTTAGTTATGGACGAGGTGGTTGAAGTAAAAAAAATACTTATGAAGTTTGCCGAAGGTAAAGAAGCTGATAGTGAGTTTGAAAAGGGAATTTATAGAAAAATAACAGCACTTAATTCCATTCCCAAGAACAAGGAAAAAAAGCGTGAGTTTTTTAAAGATTTAGCTCTCAATATTCGAACTCAAACAGGACAAAGAGATGTTATTTTCCAAGGTATATCCAACTCTCTTCCTTATTTGGCTTTTTTTGATGCGTATTTTAAAGTTTTTGAACTCCCCAAAGAAATGCTAGCGGTTTCTTTTTTAGAATCAAGTTTTAATCCTCGCGCACGTTCAAGAGTTAACGCTGTAGGAGCTTGGCAGATCATGCCAGTCATCGCTCAAAAACTTATGCCGTATTCTAAAGGAAATATTGATACAAGATACAATCCCGTCATTTCCTCCCTTGCGGCTTTTCATTTACTTAAAGAAAATTTTTCTATTCTTAACCGATGGGATCTTGCCGTGACTGCTTACAATTCAGGTACAAAACACTTACTTCGAGCCAAGAGATTACTCGGTAGTCGCTACGAACACTCGCTGGAAAATATTTTTATTCATTATGAAAATGATCACCATGGTTTTGCCTCGAAGAATTTTTACTCAGAATTTTTGGCATTAGTTCATGTCTTGGCTTACAAAGAGGTCATCTTCTCACTACAGGAGATGCCAGAGTATAAATCCAGAAAAAAAACTAATGATATCGCTCTTTATGTCACTAAATGCAACTTAATACCAGACGATTTTATTGCAAAATTTTCCAGTAAATCCAAAGAGATAGAAGATTTGAATACTCATTTTTTAAAGCAAAAAAAGCGCTACGGCCCAGGTCAGTTAGTGGTTTCCACCGCCCCACTACCCGAAGGAATGTACTATCAACTCAATGATCAACAATTACGCAGAAAATGGCCTATTAATTGGAAAAATTTTGCGACTAATTCGAAGTGTATAAAATAATTCGTAATTTACATCTGCTCAATTAAATAAGTATCTTCTGAACAATAGGTTTGAAGGTAATCGTAACTACCATCTAGATAAGATATTTTGGCGTTGATAATTCCTTGCTGTTCGCCAACAAGAAAGATCTTGGTTGTGATTTCACTCACATCTTCATAGATTTGACCGTCATTATCTAGTATTTTGCGCTCTAGTCTCATGAAGCCCTTGGTTGAGCGAGCACTGCTAGCGAAGCGCTTAACCTCTTTACCTAGATTAATTTGCACAATACACTGACTGCCAATACGATCGAGTCTAAATTTATTCATAATAAATTGAATATAGTCTTGGCTTGGAATTTCCACGACACTATTTTGCCAACGGCCCATGAAAATACTTTCTCTGAGGTGTTTAAGCTCGTTGTACTGACGAGTTCCAAGTGGTGTGATTAAATTTTTATACACATAGCGATTTAAACTTTTCTTATTGGGTTGCTTATTACTCGCTAAGATATTGATTTCACTTTTATCAATGACTAGCTGAAGATTTTTACTTCCCAAAAGATGATTTTCTACCAACTCAAATTCATCTACTTGGCGATGTATGTATTCGTTAGTGTCAAAAAAGAACTCTGCCTCTGTAACAAAAATGATTTTCGAACTACTGTCCTTATTTTTTGTTATATAGGTTAAAAGAGCGTTTCCAGGCTCAACTCCGATAAATAGAAGATATAAGTAATCACTGCTTTCAGGATCTACCACCTGAAATTTATTATTTAAATGCAGTTTTGCTTCATATTTCTTATCAATTTGTACCTCGTCAGTAATGCCTTCACTATCTAATTGAACTAATAGGTGGCCACCGCGACCTGAAAGCTTATTTTTATCTAAGATAGCCTCAAAACTACGTGATTCAAATAAAGGCACATCTATTTCAAAATTTTCAGGTTCAAAAACTAAATCAGTGTTCGTTGGCAAGTGTCCATAAAGCACAATATTAGCTGAGCGCACAGACATTCTGTTATTAAGTTTAGTGCGCATTTCAACATAACCTTTACCATGATCACCATAAACATCATCCGCATTATCATTAAACCTGATATCAAATCCACTTTGCTTCTTGGAAATTTTTTTATTCACTTCGATACTATCAACATTAATTTTTAAACTACTCTTAACTGGTCTTTGCTTTTTATAAACAACAGCGACTTCTTTCGGATTTTCTTTTGTTTTCTCTAGAGAGCTGGCAATGGTATTTAAAACCTGATTTTTTAGATCCGCAGGTATTTCTCCTATATTTCCCATAATGTTTTTTGCTTCTTCTTTAGAAAGTGGGTTAGCCGAGCCTTCATTTTGAGCAGCTGCTACAACATTGACTGCTGGAGCTGGAGCTCCACCTGTTTTTGCAGCTTTTGCAATTGGAATTAATCTTAAGGGTTGATTAACCTGTGCTGGTGGATATTGCTTGGCTGAATTTGTCGTTTGAGTCGTTATTGCACTATTGTTTTGTTGCTTATTCTCTTTTATTTCTTCAAATTTATCATTCATCTCATCAATAATTGAATCGAGCTCATTTTCTTTTGAAACATTTTCTGCAATTGTCTCAACATCTTCTGCTGGCTCAGCTATTTCAACTATAGTCTCATCAATATTTTCTAAATCAGCGACAGCCTCATTAATATCTTCATCTGTATAACGAGCCTCTTCTTCTTGCTCTAAAGATTTTTCATTGCTGGCCATGGTTTCTTTTACGCTATCTTCTGATTCAAGTAGCTCTTTAGGAATTTGTGCTGACTCTAATTCAAATTCTCTCTTGCTCTCTTCAATGAGCTCTTTAACATCTATGGTGGCCACAGCTGCTGGAGTCTCTATAACACTCACGATTGGCTCCATTTCATCGATAATGGCATCTAGTTCGTTATATTCAGAAACTATCGCAGCTTCTTGGGTTTGAGGCTCTCTAACTTCGACTTCATCCATCTCTTCAAGCAAGGTGATTGTTTCTTCTATTAAAGAATCTGGATAAATTGAGCTTGTTTCTTCTTCCACTATCGCTGGTGAACGACTTAGAGAAGATTGATTTTGAATACTCAACTTATTGATATCATTGTCTTTTAATTGAATAGTCAGTGGATATGCAAAAGGTTTTTGATTAGTCATTTTATTATTAAGCAGATCACTCCATAAAGAAGTGGTACTTCCTGTTACAGAAGCTAATTTTTCTTCTTTATCTCGTTGAGCCTCTTGTTTGCTCTGTTGTTTCATCTCTTCTTTATCTTGCTTAATCTTTTTAATCGCTGGCCGCTGAGTAGGCACGTCTTCTTTTTTAATGACTGCCTGGACAGGGACACTGATTGTTTTATCAGAGGCTGTTTTCTTAAACTTTTCAGCCTTTGCCTTACTGCTCTCAATTTTGTATTCATCTAGATATTGCTCTAAGCTCACTGATTCATACCCAAGATTAAGTTCTTCTAATTTTGGTATCTCTATAAGACTAGCAACCGGCACAAGCGCAACCTCTTTTTCTTCTAATGGATTTTGCTTTGGAGTTTTCTTTGGTTGAGTATCAATTGATTTCGCTACTAGGACATTTTTCTTGTTTGAATATTCATTTAAATAAGCTACCCAATTTGTTGCCCTTGGTTTCTCTATATGAAAAGCAAAAACTTTTACAACATCTTTATGAGAAAGTTCTCTTGAGTCGCGTTTTGCTTTTTTTAGTCTTGCACCTTTTTGAAGTGGCTTTTTATTTTTTACCACGGCAGAAGTTTTCTTTAACTTTGCTTTTACCTTTTTCTCGACAACAGTTTTGTTATTGCTTTCTGTTTGAACATTTTTTACTTCAACTTTCTTTTGTGATGAAGAGTATGAAAGTGTCGAAGTGGCAATCGCTCTTTCAGAAACAAGAACAAGATTTTTGTTAAGAACTATACGGGATTTTTTGTTGAGATTATTTTTAATAGTAATGAAAGTAGCTGCAAACATGGCAACAATAGCTACGAGCGGTAGATGTACGGTTATCTTCCTTAACAACTTCATCACTATCTAAAATTGTATGCTTAATTATTTTAATTCCAAGTAAGAAAACAAATTTCCCTTAATTTTGTGAATAGTCAGTGTGTTTTTGATCAAAACAAGGAGGGAATTTATTTTTTAGATATGAGTACTCGAATTTAAAAAGTGGTTCTATAGGACCAGTTGAAAAATTCTAAATTTAAAAAATGAGTAGGAGATGGATATTCAGTAGACTTCGGTCCCACAGGACCACTCTAAGCCATTGTAATTATTGTGATTTTTACTTTAAGTTAGCAGCTCGAAGCCGTGCTTCAGCTCTTTCAAGCTTACCCTGTTGTTTGATAAGTTCTAAATCAGTGAGAGAGTCCTTACCAGAAAGCTTTTCTTGGGCGCGCTTTTTTGCAGCTTTCGCACGTTCTACATCAATATTTTCAGCGCTTTCACTGGTTATAGCGAGAATACTCACTTCATCTTTAAGAACTTTGCATAATCCGTGGGTCACTAGAAAATTTCTAGAGCCTGAAGGGCCCTTGGCGGTAAGAATTCCTGTGCCAAGTTCAGTTAAAATATGCGTATGATTGGGGAGAACATTAATTTCTCCCCGAACTGTAGGTATTATTAGTTCTGAACAAGCAAAATCTTTAACAACAGCTCCGCTTGGAGTTAAAAGTTTCAGTTTAAACATATTACTTACTCTCTAATTGTTTTGCTTTCTCTTTCACTTTGTCTAAATTCCCAACTAGATAAAAGGCTTGCTCAGGAAGATGATCAACTTCTCCATTTAAGATGGCCTTAAAAGAAGCAACTGTATCTTCAATCTTAACAAATTGACCTTCGATACCAGTAAACTGTTGAGCAACAAAGAAAGGTTGAGATAAAAATTTCTGAACTTTTCTAGCGCGAGCAACTAAAAATTTATCAGCTTCAGAAAGTTCATCCATACCAAGAATAGCAATAATATCTTGTAACTCTTTATAACGTTGAAGAATTTCTTGAACACCTCTAGCAACCGCGTAATGCTCATCACCAACAATATCAGGTGTTAAGATTGTTGAAGAAGAGCTTAACGGATCCACTGCGGGATAAATTCCAAGCTCAGCAATTTGACGAGAAAGTTCTGTAGTTGCATCTAGGTGAGCAAATGTTGTTGCAGGAGCAGGGTCAGTATAATCATCCGCAGGAACATAAACAGCTTGAATAGAGGTAATTGATCCATCTTTAGTAGAGGTAATACGCTCTTGCATCGCTCCCATTTCCGTACCAAGAGTTGGTTGGTAACCAACGGCTGAAGGAATACGTCCAAGTAGGGCAGAAACTTCTGAACCAGCTTGAGTAAATCTAAAAATATTATCTACGAAAAAAAGAACGTCTTGCTTTTGCTCATCTCTAAAATATTCAGCAACTGATAGTCCTGTTAAAGCAACTCTTGCACGGGCCCCCGGCGGCTCATTCATCTGACCATAAACCAGGGCGGTTTTTGAAATAACCCCAGATTCAGTCATTTCATCAAAAAGATCTCGTCCTTCACGTGTTCGTTCTCCAACTCCAGCAAATACTGAATAACCACCGTGTTGAGTCGCAAT
>CALFYV010000054.1 GCA_937952395.1 uncultured Bacteriovoracaceae bacterium
GCTCCTAAAACTTCCATCGGCTTTTTCCAGATTGGTGGTGGAATTGCTGGAGACTTCCCCATTTGTGTTGTCCCTATGCTGCACCAAGATCTAGAAGATGATAGCATCCCGCTTTGGGGCTATTTTTGCCAAATCAGTGATTCAACAACTAGTTATGGTTCATACTCGGGAGCCGTTCCTAACGAAAAAATTACCTGGGGTAAGTTGGGAGTCGATACACCTAAGTATATTGTGGAATCTGATGCTAGTATCGTTGCGCCCTTAATGTTCGCCTATATTCTGGATAAGTAATGCAGAGTCTACCTAAAGAATTAACCGGACTCGTCTCTTGGTCTGTTGCTATTTTAGGTCAAGCAATTAAAACGGCTTATGGTGAAGAGTGTTTTCAGAGAATAGAAAATTTGAGAACTGAAATGAAATCGCTTCGTCAGCAAGAAGATTCACAGAAAGAATACAATATTTTGCTTCAATCAAATCAAGAGATTGAGAAGCTCACAAATCATGAATTATCTCAAATTGCTCATTCCTATTTATTAATGCTTGAAACAATGAATCGTTGTGAGAATGCTTATCGAATTTATCGAATTAAAATTAGATCTGAAAAAAGATATGAAGATATTCCCGATACTATTTCTTACGCTTTTACAGCTCACCCGACTGAAGCTCGCTCCAAAGAATTTATGGAAATTTTTTTAAAAATTCAAAATACTTTGGGTCAGGCCATTGGTAACCAGAACGAATTTTATAAGAAAAAATTATTTCATTTCTTTCTCATTGCCTTAAAAGTTAAAGCAGATCCGGGACAAAAACCAACTGTATTGGATGAAGCACAAAATATTTATCGTTACGCACTCGATCCCACTATTATTTATGAAACTCTATATTTACGCTATCAAGGCATTAACCTCAAATTTAGAAGTTGGGTGGGAGGAGATAAAGATGGCCATCCTGGTGTAAATGAGAAAATTTTTAAAGAGAGCCTGAATGGTTCAAGGGCACATTTAATCGAGTTTATTAATCAGAACTTGAATGAAGCTAAAAGAATTCTGAAGTATATTGATGATAAAAAACGCTACTTGAGTTTTAGACGTAAAATTTATACCTTAAAATTAAATTGTAAGTTACTAAAAAATATTCGCAAGAATGATTACAAAGGTATCGAAAAATTCAAAGAGAAGATTGAATATCTCTCAGCTGAAGTTAAGGAATATCTTGGTGGAAAATCTTTAGAATTAGAAGTTATCGAAGGCTTATTTGGCCTTTACCCCGCATTAGTTCTTCCGATTGAAATGCGCGAAGATAGTGCCGATATCCGTGAAGCACTTACAACTCCTACCAAATTCGCTATTGGCAAAATGCTTATTGAATTAAAAAAAATTGCACCCGCTGATAAGTTAAAATACTATGTTCGCGGCTTTATCATTAGCATGACTGAAACGCCCCAAGATCTTAAAAATGGAATTAAACTTTTGAAGAAAACATTAGGTTCTCAGTGCTTGCCTGTAATTCCGCTTTTTGAAAATTACAAGGGATTAACTGAAGCACCTGTCATTTTAAAAGAAGGACTCGATAATGCTACTCTCAACTTACATAAAAACAAATGGCGTGGAAAATTTGAAGTCATGTTAGGCTACTCAGACTCCTCCAAAGAAAATGGTGTTTTCCCAAGCCGACTTCTCATTTCTCAAGCTATGAGGGTTATAGATAAAACTTTATCTGATCTTGATTTAGTTACCATCTTTTTTCATGGCTCAGGTGGAAGCGTGGAGCGAGGCGGTGGTTCTATAAAAGAGCAAACTTCTTATTGGCCTAAAAATGCCCTTAACCATTACAAAGTGACAGTTCAAGGTGAAATGGTCGCAAGAATTTTAAGCTGACCATATATACTGACACGTCACACGCTAAAGATAGTCGATCAATTTTCTATGCATGATAAGACAAGCGACGGACTAAGA
>CALFYV010000055.1 GCA_937952395.1 uncultured Bacteriovoracaceae bacterium
ATTCATGTCGCCCAAGAGATACGTTGGAGTTTAAATAAGTTTGGAAAAATTTTTGGAATTGATCCTTATTACAAACACCATTACAGCTATGGTGAAAAATGGCAACGAGTGCAATTAGTTTTGGGAGCTCATTTTAAGGCCGATAATAGTGATATTGCCAACACCATCCGCGGAACTGTTCGCGATTACTTTTATATCTTCAGCGCCGGCCTCAATATCCAATACTAATTTTCAGAAGGTGCCTGGAGCTTTTACGTACGGGCTTGCGTTAATTGACTCAATACTCTACTAAAAAGCTCCAGGCACCTTCTTTAACTATCTGACTTAACTCAAAATACCCGACCCCCTTACTCAGGGACTCCTTTTTTTCCCGATTAAATTAAATTTTTTTTGCTGAGACACGAAAAGACTAGAGACGACTAATGAAGAAGGAGTCAGTTTGACTAGGTTTTTCTTCTTAATATTTATCATGAGTTATGTGACACTCACAGCAACTCACGCCCAAAGTAAAAAGACTAAATGGTCTTTTGATTGGGATACGTACGATAGTGTCAACAATCTGAAACAAGATCAGGTGATTCATACTGTTCAAGATGGGGATGAACTATGGTTACTCTCCCTTGAGTATTACGGCAGTAAACATCAGTGGAAAAAAATAGTAGATGCTAATCCTGAGCTACAAAAATCACGTAAACTAAAAATTGGTCAAAAGATTCTGATTCCTTTTGGTGATTACCCAAAACAAAATCCTTCGGTCAAAAAAGTTGAGACAGCCCAAACTCAAAGTAGTGAAAATAAAACTCCAACTGCAGCAACGAACAAGAAAGTGGCCAAGGGTAAAATCATTTTTAGAACTAAAGAAGGTAGAGAAATCATTATTCCAGCTGATAATGAGCAATTTGAACTGATTAAAACTTCTATGAATAAAGGAAACATCCTTTACCAATCTAAAGAGGGAATAAAATTTCCTCTCGAATATTCAGGCAGTGTACGCTCTCCAGCTTCAGAGAAGAAAAATGGAAAATTTGATGAGTATTATGAAATGCAGGCCCCTGTAGGCAAAGGTAAAATTACCTTTATTTCTTCTAACGGGGACCATGTTCAATTTAATGTGGACGATCAAGGTGAGCAAGAAGCAGTTATTCGCGAAACTTTAAAACAAGGACGAGTACTCTACTTATCATCAAATAATAAAAAATATGAATATAATTTTAAAGAAGGTGGTTTTGGTCGTGAAATCGCTAGCGTTCCCACCAAACAAAAAGACTATACTTATCTGAAAGAAAATTTTGAAGAACTTAAAGAAGAATATCTTAAAGTAAAAGAACGTAATGTGCGTCTAGAAGAACAAATGGTGGTAAACAAAGAGCGCGGACTTAAGCTTAAAGATTGGGCCAATGAGAAAAGACTTTTTTCAGAAGAAATTGACAAACTAAAATCTGAATTGGCCAAAACTCGTGACCAAGCTCAAAAAATGAGTTCGGCTCCTAGTTATCACTTACCTTCTATGCTGGCTTATAATGATGAACAAGTGATGCGCGAAAAAACGGCGATTTTAAATAAGAAAATCTGGGTTTATAAAAATAAAGATTTTAATAAATGTGAGCTTCACTTTCCTCCAACTGAAGCTAAAAAAGAAAAATTATTTAAAGAGTTCGTGCTCTACTTAAATGAAACTTTCGGTACAGATAAAGTCTTTGGAGATGCTACGGATGGAAAAGTTATCTTTGAACTACCTGGACGAGCAGTTTTTGGTATTGAAAAGCCAGAACTCTCCCCCAAGTATTTTGAAATTATGGCCAAGATTTCTAATTATTTAGAACATCTTCCAGTAGAAAATATTCATATCTCTGGTATGAGTAAAGTCAAGAGAGTCCAAAATGATAAAGGTCAATATATTGATGGCGATGTTTTTACACTTAAACAGACCATCGCTCTTCAAGATCATTTCGTGACTGAAATGGGCTGGAAACCACAGAGTGTAACAGCAGGAACCATGGGCTATATTGAAAGTAAAAAAGACCAAGAAAAGCGCTTTGATATCACAGTCAAGTTTGAACAAAAGAAAGAAGCTGGACGCTCCCCTGCTAGTGTTATCGCCAGTACCGATATTTTGCGTAATATCTCAGATGAAATTTATCAGCGTTTGAACGAACCTAAATATGGAAAGGTCATGTTAAGTGAAGAAGGTCTCGAGCTTCATATGGCGCGAAAATATTTTTTCAAAGAAGATGGAATCGAATTAACTGATGATGGCAAAAAGAAATTAGCAGTTATTATGAATATGTTCTCTTTAGTTAATGATGCAAAATTTCAGATCTATTGGATTCCTGGAATGCTAGAAAAAGATGAGAAGAAAAATGAAGAAAACGCTCTCATCGGAACTCATCAACTTAAAAATCATTTAGAGGAAAATTTTGGCTGGTCTAAGGAGCGTATTGAAGTGACTTATGCTAAAAGGCAAAGAAACTTAGTTGATTCTTATGATTATATAGATGATACCTATAATAAACGAATTGTTTTCAAGCTCGTTCCGCTTTCAATCAATGTACGCCAGCTTGGTGATTTAAATTAAGAGAGAAAAAAGTGGAAGATGAAGAAGAAAAAAAGGCCATCTTAATAGTGGATGATGATCCACTCACTGTTACCTTTATCAAAGGTATTTTGACCCCCTACGGTTATGATGTATTTAATGTCTCCAATGGCAAAAGCTGTATGTTGGCACTTAAAAAGTATTCTTTCGATCTTATCATCATGGATATGCTCATGCCTATCTATGATGGAAATTCTGCTACTATCGATATCAAACATCACCCCGAACTAAAAAACATTCCCGTCGTGGCCATCTCTGCTTCAGACGAACAAAAAGTAAAAGATATGGCCAATTTTAGCGGCGCAGATCATTTTTTTTCTAAACCCTTTAAGAAGGATGAATTTGTAGAAAAGGTTTCTAGCCTTATTTATGATTCCATCGAACGCGCACCAGATAAATCAGCTTAAAACTATTATTATTTACTTAATCTCTTCCCTAATCTATCTAATCTCGCCTTCAGCTCTGCATTTTCAGCCTTAACAGAAGCGATTTCACGCTTAAGTTCTTCATCATTATTAAGTGCGCTATCGATCATTGCTTTAAGTTCTTTCACACCTTCAACCAGTAGTGCAGTCACGTTACCATAACTCACACCTAAGAATTCTGTCGCACCTTTGGTGACAAGTTTCGGTTCAACTTTTTGCACTTCTTGAGCGATAAAACCTATATCTTCTCTACCATCCTTTCTCCACTCAAACTCCACACCTTGCATACTAAGCACTTTATCAAGTCCTGATTCAATCGGCTTAATATTCTTC
>CALFYV010000056.1 GCA_937952395.1 uncultured Bacteriovoracaceae bacterium
GCCTTGGAATCCGTCATTAGACATTACACAAGAGAGGCGGGATTAAGAAATCTAGAGAGACAAATTGGTGCTCTTTGTAGAAAAATTGCTAAGAAAATAGCCACGGGTGACAAGAAAAAATTAAAAATAAATGCCAAAGAAGTAACGGAGCTTTTAGGCCCTGAAATGTATGTCAAAGAAAGTGAAAAAGAGCAAGATGAAGTGGGAGTTGCCACCGGCTTAGCTTGGACAGCTGCCGGAGGAGAAATTCTGTATATCGAAGCGACCATGATGAAAGGCAAGGGTATAACTCTTACCGGTCAACTAGGTGATGTCATGAAAGAATCAGCTCACGCGGCTATGGGCTATATAAGAAGTCATGCTCAAGAGCTTGGTATAGACGAAAATATTTTTGAACAAAATGAAATACATATTCATCTTCCCCAGGGTGCTATCCCGAAAGATGGACCAAGTGCAGGGATCACTTTAGCGACAACGATTGTTTCGCTTTTAACTGATACAGCTATCAATAAAGAGGTAGCGATGACGGGAGAGATTACTCTGACAGGAAAAGTCCTACCTATTGGTGGCTTAAAAGAGAAAGCATTAGCAGCTATGAGAATGGGAATCAAAACCATCATCATCCCTTACCGTAATAAAAAAGATTTGGTAGAGATTCCAGAAGAATATAGAAAGAAATTAAATTTCGTGCCGGTAAAAACCATAGATGAAGTTTTTGAAGTGGCTTTAGTTGACTGGATGGCTCAGGGATTTAAATCTCATAAAACGACCAAAAAGAAAGCTACCACAAAAAAGAAAAATTCTAGTGAAGATTCTGGGCAGGCAGCAGCATAAATTTGCCCTTATCTTTTGCTTGTGGTGCGTTTTTAGCATAAAATAATCCTGATATAACTTATTTCAGGAAGAAATGATGCCAAAAGCGACAAACGAAGAATCCAAAAATAAAATACAAAGAGTTATTATCGTTGATGATTCGGAATTTTCCCGAGCTTCAATTTCTGAAATGTTAGATAAACATGAATTTATTCAAGTTATTGGTGAAGCTGGTAACGCAGAAGACGCAGCTAAGCTGATTTCTGATAAAAAACCTGATATCGCTATTATTGATGTTGTTATGCCGGAAATTAGTGGCATTGATTTAGCTAAATCAATTAATAAAAGTATGCCCGATGTTCTCATTATTATGATTTCTTCTTTGGCCCAAGAACATGTCGTCATTGATTCAATCAGCGCCGGCGCTATCGATTTTTTGCAGAAACCTTTTACTCGTGAAGCCTTAATTAGCTCAATAGAGAAAATTTCATCAATGGAAACAATCTAATGGAAAAATTAAAACCAAGTATTCAAAAAACTAGCCCTACGATGACTTCGATGAATCTGACCCGAAGATTTGATAAGCTTTTACCAGAACAATTATCTCTTTATCAAAGAGCTTCTTTAAGGAAACTCACTGTCGAAGTGCTTGAAGCATTCTCACCTGGAAGCTTTCATCAATCCAGTATGGTGATTGGTTTTGGCATGACAGGAGAACTAGAAGGCTTTGTACTTTGTGAAGCCTCTCTTGATGAATTTATCACGTCAGAGGGTAAATACCGATTTGTTCAAGGCTTATTTGTTGAATCCATGAATATTTTATTAGGTAAAATTTTAACTCAAATTGAAAATACCTTTGATCTTATGTGCTACATGACCCCACCAAAGGTTTTAAACCATGACTCAAACAATACCATGCTGCTTAAAGAGATTGAGAATTTTCAAAAAGACTCACTGATTCTCAAAGCCACTTACACCATTCAAGTTGATGAATCAGCAATACCGTGTAATATCTTTTTTGAAATTAAACAGAATAAAATTTTAGAGGTATAAATGTTTATTTTTGGATTTATTAGATTTGCTGTTTATTTTAGTATTTCATTTTTTATTTTGATGATCCCCATTAAAAATCAAACTCTATTTGATTACATGCGGGATATGACCTCTGATGTAAGACATGGACTTATGCAAGGAACAGAAAAAGCTAGCAAGACGACGCTTAAATATGCCAAAGATTTCGGAACCAAACTTTTTACCAATTCTCGCCCCAGTGATTCCGCTCCTAAGACTAGAGATAGAGTAAAGTCCACTCAATCATCTACGCAACGTAAAAACTCCCCTTCTTCTAAAATTATAAAAAAAGAGGAGTTAGAACATATTGCTGAAGATGATATGCAACAACTTGATCGTTTTTTGCAAGCTGAAGAATAACTTCTAATTACTTCTTAATAACTGTAGATGAACCTGAAACCGCTGGTGTTACTACCACAGAACCAGTTGAATCAGAGATAGCACCACAGTCTACTTCTTGAACTTCAGCTGCAAAGCTAATGCTTGCTACTGTCAATGCAATTAAAACTAGTAAAGCTTTCATTTTTCTCTCCTTGTTGAGAATCTGTTTGTGCCTTAAGTAATGCAGGTAGCGTGCCAAAGAAGAAACTAGTAGTCACACCTAAGTCGCTGAAATTAGGTCAAAAAATCGGGTTTTTAATATGAATAATTATTATTGAGTGGTCATCTTCTGGACACTGTCTATATTTTGGACAAAAAAAACCACTCTGGAAAAGAGTGGTTTCTATAAGAGTTATCTATAGTTTTATATCAATCTTTTTTATCAGGAACTTCTTCTTTTTTTCCACCTTGTTCCACAGCTGTTGAAGGAGTTGCATCAGGAGTAGGACCTTCAGAAACAGCGCTTTTACCACCGCTTCGGGTAACGTTACTCTTAGGCCCACAGTCACCATCTTCTGCCCACGAGAGGCTTATTGAGCTCACCAGAAGGGCCAATATTACTAGTAATTTCATCTTTATCCTCCAAGCGCTTATATCTATTTTAAAGCAATCCTAAGTCT
>CALFYV010000057.1 GCA_937952395.1 uncultured Bacteriovoracaceae bacterium
TGAAGCTGGTCAACTGATAGGTTCAATAAAAGATCCACTAGGTGATACTAGTATTGCTATTTTAAGTTATGAAGAGGGGATGGTTATAGGTATCAATAAATTACCCTTGGTTAACCAAGGAGATGCCATTGCTCACATCGCCACTGGCAAAACCATTAATCCTAAATTACTCAAAAAGGATGATTTCCTAACTCCCAACCAATTATGGGATTCAGCTATTTAATTTTATTTATAATTGATTGTGAAAACTTTATTCTTAATCATGTAGGGGATAAGAATTTGTTTGGTCTCTTGGATAAAGCCAATATCGGCCAGACCTTTTTCCCCAGTAAAAAGAGTCTTGATATTTCCATTAGGAAAAATTTCAAATATTTTACCGGCAACCCAGTCAGAAACTAAAAAATTTCCTTTATCAGTCATTTCAATTCCATCTAAATTACCAACAACTTGTGGAGTAATATATTTTATTTCTTTAGTTGCTAAATCAATTTGGTAAACTCGTCCAGGGGTCTTAGTTGACCAATCGGTCGTCAGTCCCCAGCTAGCGACATAAAGCGTATTATCCTTAATAAATAACCCATTAGGGGAGTCTAGTTGTTCTCCTTGCATAAAGACTGATGCTTTATCATTTTCTATATGAAAAATTTTGGAAGCAAAAGTATCAGAAACATAAACACTACCGTCTGATGCCACAGTTAAATCATTGAGCAGCATCGCTCCTTCACAAGCGATAGTTTTTTCAATTTTACCCTCGTCTATATTGATTTTTACCACTTGATCAATATCGGCTACCCACAGTGTATTGCCATCAGTGCGTAACCCTTTGGGAGCATTTAAGCCTTTAATCCACTTCTCATCTTTAGTCTTTCCATTGCTGTCAAGGCGAGCGATATAACCTTTACCATTTTTCTCATCGGGATTACCGTTCACATTTGAGACAAAAATAAAACCAGAGTTTGCGTCATAGAAAATAGATTCAGGCCCTTGAAAACTTTCTTGATTTTCCCAAGCTTCATTGGTGAGTGTATTTTTTTGACAACTAATAACTAAAAGTAAAATAATTAAGCTTAAAAACAATTTCATTTTCTCTCCTTACATTCTTTTGCCAAAGTATAGAACAATGCTACCATTAAGTAATGACAAAAAATATATCAAAGCTTCTAACTCTTTTGCTAGTGACAGTTGTTGTTATGATAGGTCTGGTCACCTATTTATTCATGCCCAATCATAACCCTTTTCATTTGGATGATGAGCTATTGCCCAAATACCAAGTTTTGCTTTTTGATTTGGCGATGGCCAACTCAACAGTGCCGCCAAAAGGAGAGGAAGCTTATAAAGTATGGCAGCGTTAGCAACTCATCCGAGGTGACTTCGTGGCTTCGGTTTTTCACTTAAAGAAAGTCATGAAAGAGCACGCTAAGGCCAAAGCTTTTCTGCCTTTAATCCAAGATGCTCTGGCCAAAAAAATTACATCTGAGTTTAATCCCCATTTATTTAAAAATAATTGGAATGAAGTGATCAAAAAAGAATCGGCCCAGATGATTTTTTCTCATACTTGGATGGGACCAGAAATTTTGGGCGGGGAGAAAAATAAATATTATTATGCCCGTTTAACTCAAGCTTTTAATGAAAAAAATGAAGTCAAGTCTCAAACTTTGGCCCTTAGATCATATGACAAATCAAATCATTCACTGATGGCAGCCAATGATGTAAGGCAAAATCATGCTTTTGCTGTGGCCATTGGTTACCCTTTAAATCTGCAAACAGTTTTATGGGTTTATCAATTGCACCGTGACTCAGAGCGTTCACACATGAAGCTAGTTTTCGAAACTTGGAATGAGTCCGAAATTCAAGAATTAAGCCTAGAGTACTATTGGGATAAAA
>CALFYV010000058.1 GCA_937952395.1 uncultured Bacteriovoracaceae bacterium
AAGGTGCGCTATCTTGGAGTAGGCGCTATGATTACCGGTGGTTTATGGTCCATTCTCTCTGTGCGCAAAGGTATTGCCTCGGGCTTAACTGGGTTAAAAGATAATTACCAAAATGCTGGCGCAGTAGCAGTTGATCGAACACAACAAGATCTTCCTATGAAAGTGATCGGCGGTTTATTTTTGGTAGCGCTACTTATTATGTTTTTTCTCTATGAATATTTAACTCATTCTTACGGTATTTCATTACTAACGACGGCCATAATGGTAGCCGGATCATTTATTCTAGTGGCAGTTTCTAGCTATGTTTGTGGTTTAGTTGGTAGTTCCAATAATCCGATTTCAGGGATGGTGATTTCAGCTTTATTAGTGACTTCTGCTTTATTTTTAATCTTGGGCTTTAAAGGGGATTCGGCGATTTTAGCAACCTTAGGAGTTGCGGCTGTTGTTTGTTGTGCTGCTGCTACAGCTGGAGACTGCTCTCAAGATTTAAAGACAGAGTCTATGATCGGTGCCACACCTAGGTCTCAGCAGATCGCACAAGTGATAGGTGTGACGATCCCTGCGCTTGTTATTGCACCTGTACTTTCATTACTACACAGTGCTTATGGCATAGGTGTTGGGCTTAAAGCTCCACAGGCGACACTTTTTGCCGCCATTACAAAATCCATGTTTGTCGAAGGAGAGCAATTGCCTTTCGCATTTGTGATTGCAGGTATCTTATTAGGAATAGTTGTTATTATTATTGATAAAATGTTTTTTGAAAACAAACGCAATTTTAGACTCTATGTTATGCCATTAGCGATTGGTATTTATCTTCCTTTGACTCTGAATGTTCCTATTTTCTTGGGTTCATTAATTCGTTTGGTGGTTGATAAAAAATATAATAAAGATGTGGAAGAAGGAAAAAATCATGGCACCCTTCTCGGTTCTGGAATTATCGCTGGTGAAGCTATCATGGGTGTCATTATTGCTATTTTCCTTTATATGAAATGGGATATGAAATTATCTTTCATGGGAGAAGGCTTAACTGATATTATTTCGCTTATTGCTTTGGGTTTAGTTGGTAGTTATCTGTATAAAATAGCTAAGAAATCATGAGTTTTGTTCAACTAGGGATATTATTTTTAATACCGTGGGGAGTTTTAGCGCTTACTCCCCATATAAAATTATTTTCTTGGTTGGGCCCTGTTACTATTTGCTACGCCCTAGGAATCCTTTGGGGTAATTTAGATTTTTTACCTCTAAGTCAATCAACTTCAACCCAGATAACCGAATTTAGTATTCCTCTAGCGATCCCATTGTTACTTTATTCAACCAATTTAAGATCAAGTTTAAAGTTGGCCAAAACAAGTTTGCTTTCTTTTGCTCTACTATGTTTTAGCGTTTGTTTAACTAGTTTTGTTATGAGTTATTTTTTTCGAAATGAGTTAAATGATATCTGGAAATTGGCCGGTATGATGGTGGGAGTTTATACTGGTGGCACTCCCAATTTAACCGCTATCGGGATGGCACTTTCGGTGGGGGAAAAAGACTTTGTGCTTTTAAATATGGCCGATCTAATAGTCGGAGGAAGTTTTTTTCTTTTTTTATTAACAGCAGGAATAAAGCTAAGTGCTAAGTTTTTACCGGCTTTTATTAACCCCGAGATATTGACTGGCCACAATCAAAATGAAGAAAAATTTTCTGTTTGGAAAAATAAATTACATATAATTTTTTATTTGTTACTAACTTTAGTTGGTGTCCTACTCAGTGTGGGGCTATCGCAAATACTTTTTTCTAAACTAAGCACACCCTTTATTATTTTGGGCATAACCAGTTGGGGCATTTTTTGTTCAAGCTTCTCTCAATTGAGTTCTCGCCCTGGCAGCTATGAAATGGGTAATTACCTTTTACTGGTTTTTTGTGTGGCCATGGGTTCTTTGGCCAATTTAAATCAAATTTTCTCAGAAAGTTTCACTTATCTCTATTACGCAGCTTTTATTACTTGGATTTCAGCTTTTTTACATCTACTTGGCTGTTGGTTGTTTAAAATCGATAGGGATACTGCCATGGTTACTGCCGTTGCGGGCCTTTTTGGCCCTGTCTTTATTGGACCAGTCGTGGCCCAATTAAATAATAAAAAAGTCTTAGTGACGGGCATCAGTATAGGTTTGTTGGGTTATGCTTTGGGTAATTACCTTGGTCTTGCCCTGGCCTATCTCACACGTTCTTTTTTATCTCAATAAAAAGTATTTTCTTAAGTTTTCTTTATTTCTTCCCGATAAACTCAGGTAATCGAGAATTGTTAAATGAAAAAAATATTTTTATTTTTTATTTTTACAACAGTGGCGACGGCGGCTTTAATTATTTTTGCTCCCAAAATGCCAAATAATGAACGCCAGATTTCTTCGGAAATGGGGCAAAAAAAAGTAGACCACAAAGGGTCTACTTCTTTTGATAATTGGATTTATTAATTCTTTTTATTCGTTAGTTGGCTCTTGAAAATCTCTATCCATAACAGTTTTTCTTTTGCTATTTTTAGCGTTTTCAATTGCCTTAAGACAAGCTTTTTGCACTCTGACAGTCAGTTGCTCAAAAGCTTGAGAAGATGTATTTAAACCCTCATTTTCTTTGATGTATTTTTTAATTTTTGAAGCTACAACTAAAGATTCTTCTATATTTGGATTTTCTACGTAGATATTAAAATCTTTGCCCATAACTGTTTTTCTGCCAGCTTTCTTAGCATGCTCTGTGCTTAGCTTTAAACTACTAACGACATCAGTATTAAGTTTCTCAAAGAAATTTGAACTTGTACTCATGCCTGCTTGTTCTTTAATAAATTTTTTGACTTTAGAAATGACGATTAAGTTATCCATATCTTTTACTCCAGTTAATTAATGTTGTGGCCAGTGTAGGGCCTAGGAGCTTGAGTTCGCAAGATGCGTGGTGGCATAATAATCATTTCTTAGGCAAATGAGTAAGACTTATCCATCGAGACGATCATAAGGCTTTTTGTTTGCCTAACGATGTCATAAAGGATAAAAATTGATGTTATCTTTACACTTGAGTGAGGAATGTCGTGAATCTGCAAGAGAGAATTGTGATTACTGGGGTTGGGCTATGTGCACCAAACGGTAACAACTTATCAGAATTTCGTAAGGCGTTAATTGAAGGTAAATCTGGAATAACAAAAACTCAAATCCGTTATATGGGTGAGCAGGCCGTTGGTCTTTGTACTTTTGACGAAACTAAATATCAAAAACGTAAAGCTCTTCGCCGTGGAACTCGTGCTGGATCCATTTCAATTTATTGCGCCAATGAAGCGGTCAATGATTGTGGACTGGATTTTAGCAATTTAGCAAAAGATAGAGTCGGAGTGTTTATTGGTGTGACTGAGCACGGCAACGTAGAGACAGAAAACGAAATTTTTGAATTACATCAAAATAATTTAGATACAAAACTTTGGTCTCCTCATCATAACCCAAGAACAGTCGCCAATAACCCGGCTGGCGAAGTCACTTTGAATTTACAAATAACTGGTCCTCACTACACCATAGGCTCGGCTTGTGCTGGTGGCAACGCTGGTATCATTCAAGGTGT
>CALFYV010000059.1 GCA_937952395.1 uncultured Bacteriovoracaceae bacterium
GCATCCAGGCACCGGAGAGGACTTTGGCAAAACCTAGACCGCCCAGACCAATTGAAAAGCCACCACCAACATCAGTTGCAACAACTGACATGCCAACATGAAAATAACCTAAATCACGTCCACCGACATAATAGTCGTCAAGGCTTTTGTTTTTATTCATAAAATAAAAACCAACGCCTAACATTCCCAAAACATAGACAATTAAAACTATATAATCGACCAAAACCATTACTTTCTCCTATTCAAAATTTCTTCAATAAACTGGTAGTGAATAATCCAGTTTTTATCACCGTAACCACCACTCATGAGATAGGCTTGAGGTATATTTCTTTTTTTTAAAAAATCATAAACAATTAAATTTCTTTGAAGACATTGTTCTTTAGTTAATTTTAACAAAGAAGAACTTGGCAGTGCATCGCCCTCATAAGGATCACTACCATCAACCACAATGCACAGTGCAGGCAATTCTTTTGCTTTGAATTCCAGCTGCTCAAGACCTGTTGTTAATTTATCCAAATACAAATCCTCTTCACCAGAATTAATTCCAATATCTATTGTACTGGGAATAAACCAAGGATTTAATTTTCCATTTTTATCATGGCTTTCAGAATCTAGTGGCCATCCCTTACTCATATGAATACTTAGCGTATGAATGGAATGATCACTCTGAGCAATTTCCGCTGTTCCACAACCTTTGTGAGCATCAATATCAATTATCCATATCGGCTTATTTTCGATGTCTGCCTGAAATTTTCTCGCTGCAATCATAATATCATTAAACAAACAAAAACCACGACCTTGTGTAGATAATGAATGGTGAAAGCCTCCGCCTAAATAATAAGCAAATTCATTTTTTTTTGCTTCTTCAAGACACAAATAAGAAAGCTCACAACTCTCTTTATATAAAGCGACCAACTCTGACAAAGCCTTGGTCGCTTTACCAGGTGAATAACGATGATAATTACCAGTGGCATCTTTTAATTCAAAAGTCTGCTCAACAACCGCAATAGGATTTGTTTCACAGTTAGCTATAAACTCTAAACTATGGGCCCGAGTGAGATCGGTATTATTTAGTTTTCTGGGCCCTCTTAAACAAAAAACAGATTTTCCAAAATTTTTTAAAATTTCACTTCTTATTCTTTCAGCTCTAGTTTTGAGCATGGGAATTTCGATACCATAATCAGAAAGTAATGGCGGTTGGTTTTCACTATAAATAATCACTAATTAATCACCTCTCTGGGAATATCTCTTGGCAAACGAGTTAGCATTTCATAATTAAGTTGTTCACCTAAATCGCTAAATGAAGCCACGGAAATTTCGCTATCGCCTTGCTTGCCAATCAGAACAACCTCATCGCCAATTTTAACATCAGAAATATGAGTTATGTTTACAGTTAAAGCGTTCATATTAATTGTTCCG
Organism: uncultured Bacteriovoracaceae bacterium; assembly: GCA_937952395.1. Lineage (GTDB taxonomy): Bacteria > Bdellovibrionota > Bacteriovoracia > Bacteriovoracales > Bacteriovoracaceae > CALFYV01. The sequence goes on from CALFYV010000059.1 coordinate 1,420, forward strand.
ACCACGGAAGCAAACTGCCCATTAATAAGAACCGAGCCTTTGTTACTTAAGCTTCTAGAGAAACCACTTTCATAGCCAACTGGGATAATTGCCAATTTCATTTTTTTTGGTGCCTGATATGTTGTGCCATATCCAATATAATCACCGATCTCCACCTCTTTAAGTGCCATAACACTACTTGTCCATTGC
>CALFYV010000060.1 GCA_937952395.1 uncultured Bacteriovoracaceae bacterium
TAAGTTTTTTAAGAGATAATCCCTCCTATGGAACATAGTAATTTCACCCAAATTCTTTCTTGGACCGCCGTTATCCTCTTATCCACCAGTTATTGGTTTCAAATTTGGAAAATTCATGTTCATAAAGAAGTACGGGATTTGTCCATGACCTACCATATCCTATTAGCATTGGGTTTTGGTATATTGGCCTATACGGCATGGCTTGAAGGTTCTACCATTTTTTTGGTGAAACAAATCGCTACCACTATTCCTGTTTGTATCATTATTTTTCAAATTATTGTGCATAAAGAAGACCGTTGGCATGATGACTCAGACCCTTATTGTAACAAATGTAATGCTGAACTGGAACTTCTATGGAATAGCTGCCCTTTTTGTGGGGAAGAGAAATCAGAAGAACAAAAGCAAATTCTTTACAATGCTATCTTGAAAAAAAATAATGAATAACTAACAAGTCATAGCACCATCAATTTCTTTAATTTCCTCTTTGGTTCTAAATTCAGGCTTAAGATCTCCGAGTCTCGCTGCTTCTTTGAGTAGCTCATCTAAGTTTTGATCAAAAATTTGAAAGAGCTGGGTGAAAGCATCCAATACGTAATAGAGAGGTTGCATGATATCAACTTTAAAAGGCGTTCTTAAAATAGTCAGAGGATCAAATGGTTGCTTTTTACTCTTTGAAGTCAGACAATATTGAGTTTCTCCAATAGATGAGAGAATGCCGCTGCCATAGGCTTTTATTTGTTTGTCTTGCTTAATCAGTCCAAACTCAACTGTAAACCAAAAAAGGCGAAACATACGAGAACGTTCCCGACCTTCATACGCAAGAGCACGCTTACCAAACTCATGCATAAAATCAGCATAGACTTGATTGGTTAACATCGGACCATGGCCAAATAGTTCATGAAAAATATCAGGCTCTTGAATATAATCAAGTTCTTCAGGGATGCGGATAAAGGTAGCGGCAGGGAATTTTTTATTAGCGAGTAATTCAAAAAATTCTTTAGGTCCAATAATGGCCGGCACTCCCTGCACACTCCATCCAGTACTGCTTTTTAATTTTTTGTTAATCTCGGGTAACTGAGGTACTTGCTTCAAAGGAAAATCTAACTTATCAATTCCTTGCAAGAATTCTTGGCAAGCATAGTTTTTAATTATTTCTTTTTGTCTTGCTAGTAAAACGCTCCAAGTTTCATTCTCTGTTGGGCTCCATGAGATCAAATTGTTTGAATCAGGATGCTTTGAAACATAGACATGCTTTTTCATTACTACCTTATTTAGTGCGCTTAATAATATGATAGCCAAACTGAGTAGGAACTAAATCTGAAATTTCTCCCACATGAAGTTTTAAAACCGCACTTTCAAAAGGTTTAACCATCATGCCTTGAGAAAACTCCCCTAAGTCCCCTCCTTGACTGGCGGAACCACAGCGGGAAAAATCTCGCGCCAGCTTTTCAAAACTCTCACCCATTTCTAATTTTTTTAAAATATCACGAGCTTCATATTCCTGCTCAACTAAAATATGTTTTGCTCCCATCGTTTTACTCATAAAAGTCCCTTTAATTGTTTTAATATAATCTGAGCTGATTCAGGATTAAATTCTTTTTGTGAATTGGTTTGAATCTGTCTTCCTAAGACGTTCATTCCTAAATAAGATAACTGAATACGCATAGCACTTAAAACATTGACACCACCACTTCCGCTATGGCTAGCAATAGCAGCGGGTTTGCCGTTAAAACACTCTCTCCAGTCTTTACCTACCCTACTTATCCAAGCAATAAAATTATTTAAAGTTGGAGGAAGACTACCATTATATTCTGGAGCAGTAAAAATCATAGCATTAGCTTTTAAAAGTTTTTGTTTTAATTCACTAGCTTTATTAGGAATACCTTTTTTTTCTTCTAGTGGACTGTAAAGAGGTAATTCAAGCTCAACTAAATCTAAAACTTCCGTTTGTAATTCATCTCCAAGCATGTCTTGTAATTTTTTGGCCAAAGCTAAATTTTGACCATTACTAGCTGCTATAATTAAAACTTTACTCATGAGAAACTCCTATAAACTTACCTAAACCAAAATAGATGAGGCAGGCAAAAAGAAAACCACAGAGAACATCAATAGCATAATGCTGCTTAGTTGTTAATGTAGACAAAGATATAACAACAGAAAACAATAGAAACCAAAATAATCTGCGATGATTTTCAGGCAAAAAACCAAAGCTAATGAGAAAACAATTGGCCACATGTAAACTGGGACAACAATTAAGTGGTTTATCAACTCTCCAAATCCAATCAAGCATAAATGAAGAGTGAGGCGTCGCTGAAAAAATATCTCTCGGATATATGGTTGGCCAAAATAGAAAGATGAAAAAAGCAATCACTTGAGTCAGTAAAAAAAGCCAAGCTTGCTTACTTAGATTTCTTTCATTTTCATAAAGTAAAAAACCAAGAATACACAACGGATATAATGAAACATAAACCCAAATAGTCCAAGGTATCAGTGGCAATTGCTTATCGAGCCAAGTTAAAGGTAAATAATTTGGTGAAAAAGGAGAAAAATGAGCAGCAGAAAAATAAAGTAAAAAAGTGATAACAGTAAAAATCCATATTCGAGAAATTCGATTTTTATGATTTAAAATATTGGGTAAATAAATCACACTAATTCTCTTTGTTTATTTTTTGATAAAAAAACATGCCGGACAACATACTCAAAACAAAAATAATCACTTGAGAATGACCGGTGACCAAATTAACAAAAGCTGGTCCTGGACAAATCCCCATCAAAGCCCAACCAATACCAAAAAGAGCAGAACCAAAAATGAGTTTTTTATCAATATCCTTACGTGTTGGTATATGCAAAGTGTCAGAACACAATGGCTTTCTATTTTTAACGAATAAAAAACTAAGACTACTCACACTAATGGCCCCCACCATAACAAAAATTAAACTGGCGTCCCAATCGCCAAAAATATCTAAAAATCCCTGAACTTTTTTTGGATTGGTCATACCAGAAATGATTAAGCCTACAGAAAAAATAATTCCTGAGGTAAAGCTAATAATAAGATTCATAGCAAAAACCTCATTAAAAATGTGGTTAAAATCCCAAAAAAAATGAAAATGAGTGTGGCCAGTATGGAACGGTTAGATAGGCGTGAAATACCACAGACCCCATGCCCGCTAGTACAGCCCCCTGACATTCTGGTACCAACTCCCACCAATAGACCTGCTAAAATAGACCTTATTGGCGAATCATTAAAAGAATATTGGA
>CALFYV010000061.1 GCA_937952395.1 uncultured Bacteriovoracaceae bacterium
ATGATGAGGATAGATAAGGTCCTTTAAGACTTCTTGGTAAAGTTGTTCAGCTTGCTCCAGTTTTCCTTCATCCATGTAAATACTGGCCAAATTCATTTTGGCATCTGTATTTTTTTTATCAAGCTCAATTGCTTTTCTGATATAACTACCGGCTAACGCCTTCTCGTTTTTAAAATAATAGGCCATACCTAAATTATTATTGTATTGAGAGTTTTCGGGATCGATTTGGATTGCCAATAATAGTTGTTCAAGAGCCGTTGTGTAGTCACCTCTTATTAGACTCGCAGTGCCATGACCGTAATGGAGTTCTGCTTTTTTGGCCTGACTTTCTTCAATTGTGTTTGACGCGCAGCTGGTTATAAAAAGCAAAATTAAAAAAAGGCAATTTTTCATAAGCTTATCCTCAAAAGTAATAAGATGAACTGGAATATCATAACCAACAGAGAGCAATTAGGGAAGTTTCTTCATTCGTTTTAAATAAACTAGAGATTCATAATGCTGAGTCCCTGGAAACATGTCAAAAAGAGCTATCTGCTCTATTTTAAATTCCTCAGGCAAAGCTTTTAAATCTCGCAAAAGTGTTGCTGGGTAGCAACTTACGTAGATGACATGTTCACAACTTGTTAGCTGGGTCCATTCGTTAAGGTTTTTTAATCCCGCCCTAGGTGGATCAAGAATAAGTAACTCGTATCCGTGCTTCATCCGCTTTTTAAATAATTTTGCAGCTTCACTTTGGTACAAATCCATTGTAACAAATTGGGGGTTATCCTTGGCGGTCGTATAAAAATCGATCATAGTAATATTTTTAAAGTTGAGTTTTTTGGTTAAGTTACCTTCTCCAGCAAAAAGCTCGAGTGTTTTCAAGCTTGAAGCACCAATGCCGTCACAAACCTGTTTTAGATAATTTGTCATGACTTCATTCATTTCATTGTTTACCTGGCTAAATCCCTCGTTGGCGTAAGGTTTATCCCACGTCATTTCACATTTGCCGTTTTTGACATAAATTTCAACATGACCTTCAGTTTTACTGGTTGTTTTCCTCCAGTCTTGATTTTCATATAGTTTTTCTATGGCTGTCTTAGCTTCCGTTTTAGGTAACAAACAATGAGGAACATTGACGATTTCATTTTGATATTGATTGATAAAACCCAGATGAGTTTTGTTGTAATGTAATTGAATGCGATTACGATAGCCGAAGCGTTCTTGAGCCGGATAAACGTCTATTTTTTTTTGTGTTAACAACCTCAAGTACCAAGCCAATGATTTCTCTTTAAATTGAATTTCGTTTTCATAAGAGGTGTGTAAATAGTCACAGCCTAAGCAAGAATTGTAATGAGAACACGCCGGAGTAATTCTGTGTTCAGAAGGTTTAATAATTTTTCTTAGTTGAGCAAATTGCACACCCTTGCGCTTTTTGTGAATGAAAACTTCAATTTCTTCACCAGGAAGAACCTTCTTGGTAAAAGTAATTTCTTTTCCCTTGCTCACTCCTTGACCTAAAGGATCAAGATTTTCTACTTTAAGAATGCAGGTATTATTTTTTTTGCCCATTATTTCCTAATCCATTAATAAGAGTAAACTAGAACTATATGAAATCACTGCGTAATAAATTGTCCTTTTTAATCGAGTTTATGCTCAATGGATTTTATATACTTATTTATACTTTACTTGATGCTAACAAGATACCGAATTTTATTACAATAGAAAAAGCTGATTTGATTATTTCCATCGGCACTTATACAGTTCCTTTGGTCATTCTTTATGTTCTCATCGATAATTATTTCAAAAGCCAAAATTGGGAAGATTATTTCAGAAAATATGTTTTTTCATTGATTGTTTTTGTTCCGGTACTGTTAACGTGGGGTGAGCGAGAATTTGCGTACTGGTTGGGAACTGTTCACCTTTTTTCTTCACTTTTGGCCCTTTATGATGTGAAGGAAAAAAGAGTTCGTAATCCATCGGAAAATAATTTTTTATACAAACTCAAACTTAAGCCTGCTCAATTTATTATTTTTTCATTTGCCAGCGTTGTCTTCACAGGAACGATGCTTTTAGTTCTACCTGTTTCAGCTGCCTCAGGGAAGACTATTTCATTCGTGGATGCGCTCTTTACAGCAACCTCTGCAGTTTGCGTGACCGGATTATCGACGATCTCTCTGCTTGATAATTTTAGTTTATTCGGACAATTAGTTGCTTTGTTTTTAATTCAAATTGGTGGTTTAGGAATTATGACTCTTTATTCCTCAATGACCATTCTTCTTGGACGCTCGATGGGTGTTAAGCAAAGAGTTGTCATGCAAGATGTGTTAGATATTTCAAATACAGAAGACCTCGTGACCATGATTGTTAACATAGTTAAATATACTTTAATCATAGAGTTGTGGGGAGGGGTTATTTTAACAATTGCCTTCTCTCTTGAAGGTTACGAATTTGGCCAATCGCTCTACTATGGATTTTTTCACAGCATTTCTGCCTTTTGCAACGCTGGTTTTGCACTGTTTAATAATTCATTGGAAAACTTTTCTACCAATCCATTAATTAATGGAACAGTTTCAATTTTAATTATTTTAGGTGGCCTAGGGTTCATAGTTTTAAAAGAAATTAAGACTGCTCTTGTAGAAAAAAAACCTTTTGTTCTTTTCAGCTCTCACTCAAAAATTGTTATTATCACAACAGCAGCATTATTATTTTTAGGTACAACAGTGCTCTTTTTCAGTGAATTCTTACACGCCTTTAATGACTATACTTTATGGGAAAAGTTACAAGTTTCCTTTTTCCATTCAGTAACAACCAGAACCGCTGGATTTAATACTGTTGGCCTGAATAGTTTCCATGCACATTCTTTGTATTTCATGAGCTTGTTTATGTTTATTGGTGCTTCGCCTGGTTCTACAGGTGGAGGAATCAAGACATCAACATTTGCCATTCTCATTCAATCTGTACGTTCGACTTTAAAAGGAAGAAATAGCGTCGAGTTCTTTGATAGAAAAATCCCCAACCAAATTGTTGTCAGTAGTACGGCGATTATTATTGTTTCACTCATGGTGGTGAGCTTTTTTCTTTTAGTTATGATGAAAATTGAAACAGAGCAATCTTTTATCACATTGTTTTTTGAAGTTACAAGTGCATTTGCAACGACAGGACTCAGTCTTGGCATTACGCCATACTTGAGTTCAGCAGGCAAGTTCGTACTTGTGAGCTTAATGTTTATCGGGAGAGTGGGTCCTTTAACTTTGGCATTAGCGATCGGGCAAAAAAGTTCTATTCAAGGAACACTTGAGTACCCTGAGTCGCGAGTCATGATAGGATAGAAGTATATGATTGTAGCAGTTATAGGATTAGGAACCTTTGGGTCTAAAACAGCAACGAGGCTTTTTGAAAAAGGCGCAGAAGTTGTTGCTATCGATAGTAATTCTGAGCTTGTAGAGAAGATAAAAGATCGGGTCACTCATGCGGTTTGTATAGATATAACCGATGAAAGAGCCGCTCGTTCTATTACCATTTCCGATTGTGACGTGGCGATTGTCGCTATTGGAGATAATATCGAAATGAGTATTCTGGCCGTTGCAATGCTAAGAAAACTAGGTGTTGGTCGTGTTATTGCCAGGGCCACGGATAAATTACACGAGCACGTTTTAACTGAAATTGGCGCCAGCGAAATCATAAAAGTTGAGGAGGAGATGGGAGAAATAACCGCCTCTAGAGTAGTCGCTCCTCAAGTTTTACAACGTTATAATTTTGCTGCTGGTTACTCAATTGTTGAGTTGAAACTAGGGAAGAAGTTTACTAATAAAACTTTAGTTGAGAGTCAAATTCGTCAAAATTATTCTCTTAATATTGTTGCCCTTCAAAAAAGAGTACCTTTTATTACAGAGGATGGAAGAGCCTCCTACAGGGTGGAAATTAATGATAGCCCTTTACCGATGGATGTCATTGAAGAAGATGATATTGTTGTTTTGGTTGGTAGCGAGAAAAATTTTAATAAACTATTTAGTGATTTAGCAGAGACATAGAATGAATATTTCGTTGAAAAATAGAATCGCAGCCAGTTTTATCGGTGTTACTTTAATGGTGCTTGCACTAGGTTTTACAGTTTTCTTTTTTCTGCACAAATTAAATAAAGAAATTTCAGAAATAACGACTCAATCAAACAATGTTTCTGTTTTAACAGCTGAAATTCGAATCTCTGCAGTTTCTATCTTGAAAACTCAAAGAAGAATTATTTCCAACAAGGCCAAGGAAGAAGATTTACAAGAGCTTATTTCTTTATGTGAAGACTTTCAGGCACAATTACAAAAGCTAGATACGTTTTATAAAGAAGTAGAGATTACCAAAACGATTGAGAAGATGGTTACGTATGCGGACTCACTTAAGACAATTGTCTCAAAAGCCTCACTTTTTAGTCGGGATCAAGCAGGACTTGCAACTATTGGTGATTTAGCAGACAAAATTTTAGAAGCTTATTCGCAATTTCAAACTATTCAGTATTATCAAAGTGAAGAGCGGGATAAAAGAGTGAATAAGATCATAGAAGAAACCAAAAAATATATGCTGATTACTCTTATTATAACCTTCTTTTTTGCTATTTTACTAAGTTTAGTTATCCCAGGTAAAATTGCTCTGCCGTTTAAAAAAATCAATGATGCTATTCGCGAGTTACAAGAATGTAACTTTGATGTTTCTATTTATTATAATCAAGATGACGAAATCGGAGAATTGGCCCGAGAAATTAATAAAATGATTCATTCAATGAAAAAATTTGATGAACTCAGGGCCAATCGTATTCAAATGGAGCACAGAAAATTTGATGCTCTTGCCAATATGGTGAAAAAATTTGTTATTATTTCTAACGCCAAAGGCGAACTTATTTATATGAATAATACAATGTACTCGCTGATCGATCTTCAGTCAGATGATGTTATTAATAAAAATTATGCTGATAGTTTGATCCCCCCTAGCATTAAAGAAACCTTTGATATCGCCATTAAACGACGCTCAAAAATAGAAAACGCGGATATTGTTATCCATGAACGGCATCATGAGGAAACTGAAGAAGAAGGAGATAATCAAGTTCACGAGCCTGAAGTGATATTTCAGGGCTTTGCCACGGTCATCCCTATTCGGGGTAAGGATAATACCTCTGATTTTTATCTAATGATTATGAGT
>CALFYV010000062.1 GCA_937952395.1 uncultured Bacteriovoracaceae bacterium
AAAAGGTCATATAAATTCACAGCAAACATTTCATAGAATATGCATAATACATCTTTTTGATTAGACCAATTAGGCAAGAGAGAGAAAGAAGAAGTAACTCACTAAAATGGCCACCATAACACCCACAAAATCCGCAAAAAGTCCCACGGTAGGAGCGTACCTGACTAAACGGATTTTTACTGAACCAAAATAGACCGCTAAAACATAAAAAGTTGTTTCTGTAGAGCCTTGAATAATCGCCACCATCTTTGAAACCAAGCTATCAACCCCATTGGCCTTGATTGTATCGATCATCATGGCACGTGCTCCACTGCCACTTAACGGCTTCATAAGTGCCGTAGGAAGGGCCTGAGCAAATGTAAAAGAGTCCAGAGGCTTTTTAATTATTCCAGTGAAGGCCATGAGTTGACTTAGTAGTTGAAAAAGATACTCAATCAAATGCACTAAGATGTCGAGAGAGCCACTGGCACGAAAAATACCGATTCCTACCAGCATTGCAATGAGATAAGGAATAATTCCAATGGCAATGGAAAAACCATCTTTAGCCCCTTCAATAAAAGCATCGTAAACATCAATACGTTTGTACAGACCGACAGTTAAAAACGAAATAATAAGAGAGAAGATAATTAAATTACTGAGTAGAAAAGAATAAGTATTTAAGGTTTCAGGACTAAGCCCATTAATATAATAACAAGCTGAAAATATTAAAAGGGCACTTCCAGCTAAAATAGCGAGAACCCCTGATTTAAGCATAGGAATTTTTTGTAAAAAACAAGTTAAGCTGACTCCGGCCAGTGTTGAGGAAAAAGTGGCTATTAATATCGGAAAGAAGACTTCTGTTGGATTTTTAAATCCTAGTTCAAAGAGATAAGTAAAAATTGAGATTGGAATTATTGTCACAGCTGAGGTGTTGATAACTAAAAACATAATCTGAGCGTCACTAGCTTTTTCTTTATGGGGGTTAAGTTCTTGTAGTTGTTCCATGGCCTTTAGACCAAAAGGGGTCGCGGCATTATCTATCCCAAGCATATTAGCAGTCAGATTGAGTGTCATGGAGCTAATGGCCGGATGATTTTCGGGAATAGTTGGAAAAAAACGTCTAAAAACGGGGGAGAAGAGACGGTTAAGAATTTCAATAATTCCGGCCCTCTCTGCGATCTTCATCATTCCTAACCAAAATGACATAACACCTGTTAAGCCTAGTGCAAGTTGAAAACCAACTTTACTCATATCAAAAGTAGAAGCCATCATAGTGGAAATAATTTGAAAATCCTTTTCAATGATAACCTTATACAGGCCCACTGAAAAACTGATAATAAAAAATGAACACCAGATGATATTGAGCAAAATATTTCCTTTAAGAAAATACTACTGATTCAATTTGTTTGTGGCAATGATATTATTCGGGCTACTCATCGTTAGAAAAGGCGTTGTTGCAATCGTATAATCCCATCTTTTTAGAAGCAGATTTAAGGTAAGCGCTTGAAGGGAAAAATTTCTTATACAAATATTCTTGCTCTTTTGGAATAGAGTAAACATCAATAAAACCTTCGGTGTTAACAAGACTTTTACCTAAGTTATTATAACTTTCACGAAAAAATTTTTCATAATAATCAAGTTGTGTTTGAGGTATTTTTTTAGGGTTTTGAATTTCTGTAAAACCTTGGTTGAAGATCATACTTGCTAGTATAGGTAAATGATGTGGTTGTGTGGCGCCAACACTCTTTTTATGATGGGATAAAAAAGCGTCAAGAGAGAGAATAAAATAAGAATCTTGAGGTAGCTTTTCTAGAGCCATCAGCTGCCCATTTTTATTTTGAAAAGAAAAATGATTATATTTCGTTTGAATTAAGTTAGAACTAAGCTGAGTACCATGGGTTTGTTGATTAAGCAGATAACGAAAATCATTAATTTCATTAATTAATTTTAGCAATGTTTGAGGTTTTACTAAAAAAGTACGGACGTTATCCTTAGCACCAAGAGGTGACATCTTGTATAAATCATCAAGTAAAAGTATAGCTTTTTTCTCTCCTTCAACCATTCTGAATTCAATGATATTTTCATCTTCACGAATGGCAGATGAAAATTGTATGCCGACAGCATCGATTATGGGAAAATCCTTATACAATTCTTGATAGTTTTCAAATAAGGAAAGTCCACCTTTAGCGAATGAATCAGCACTCACTCTGCCTATAAAACTCATTTTTCTTTTAAGAGTTTCTTTACCAGCATTCGTGGCACCTACTAAGTCTCCTAAATACTTATCTAAATTTAATATTTTCATAGAGCCATGAATGGATTCATGGGCCCTTTTGAAGAAATCGTAATATCTTTTATTTTCAAATTCTCCCTCATTTAATTGATAGTCTATAAAATCAAAATTTGCTGAAATTTTGGAATGTGTCGGTTTAATTCTAAAAGCACCTTGAGCATCAATAGCAAAATAGCTTAAGTATTTAAAATGGGATTTTGATTCAATGATATGAGCTAGTGGATTATTAATGGTCTGACTCATATCTAATTTAGATAACCGGTGGCTATGAGCTGCTAGTAAAGGCAATGTTCTGTATTGCTTGCCTTCATTGGTGCCAGTATAAAAAAATTGAGCATGCTGACTCAGTTCATCAGTCCCAATATGATTGGCGTGTAAGACATGGGAAATGGGTAATGCATAATTTTTCTTATTATATTGTTCTGTCTCAGCAATACTATTTAAAATGGCCTGCTTGAGACTGAAAGGCTGTTCAGAAAAAATATGATCCATAGTCGGAGCTTTAGTGAAATAAAGCCCATTATCTCCATAAAGATGAGCATAGGTTCTAATCTTGCTCACTATCTTTTTATTCTCTGTATCTTTCAAACTTAAATCAAAATGAGTTGTTATATATTCTTCATAACGACTATTGTCTTTAAGCTTTAGATTGGAAGCAATTATTTTAAAATTTTTGTAATCAGAATTTTTTTGCTCTGCAAATTTAAGTTCTCGTATTTTATTAACAAGTTCAGTCACATTCCTTGATAGATACTCTGCTCCATCATCACCCTCATGGTTGCCAAGTCCAACGATTAAATCTACTTCTGGATCTTTAGCAATTTCAATGAGCATCTCATTAATCACTCTACCTTTATCTATTTCGTTGTACGCACTTTTGGCGACATTATCTCCATTGGCGACGACAATAATTTTGGGCTTTGGCCAACCGTTATTTTTATATTCAAATTTGATACGTTTTTTTGTTTCGATAAATTCTAAAAACCAAGCGGTGACACGCTTATCGCCATGTCCGTCGCTAAATTGAAATACAACCACATCTTGAGTGGTGGGAATAGCCGCCCAAGTACTTGAGAAGAGCGCAAAAACCAACAACGTGGTGAATAGCTTCATAACTTCTACTTATGTTCTGCATTAGTATTGAGCATTTATAGTCTAATTTTGTGGTAAAATCCTCTTGTTTGAAAACTTTATACTAACTTAAAGCGACTTTAAGAAACGACTCAATTTTTGCCCTATAATATTTACATAGTTTGAAGTTAGAAAACTTTACCAGAATCATAGAATTGCTTTGAAATAACGCATTGATTCATCTATATATTTCTCATACAAATTGAGGCCATATGTTGAAAGGTTATTGCCTGTTTGCGATGTTGTTGTTTTCATCCACTTTTGCAGGTGTTTTAGATATGCCATTACCACCAGCAGAAACTCCTTTAAAAAATATCGAATTTGTTCTCTCACTTTTTCCCGATGCTAAAAATGAAATACCACAACTAAAGGCTTCACTTTTTAAGAATTATTTTAAGCCTAATTTCCCTCAATATTTTGAAGCTGGAATAAGTTCCTTCGATCGCTTGTACAAACTTAATCCAGAAGTTCAAAAGAAAGTTTTTAAAAGCTTTCTAGATTTTCTTGTTGAGCCTGTTCATAAAGGAGAGTTTGTAGAGTTCCATCGCCTATTACAATTGGTTGAAATTGTGCAAAATAAAGATTGGGATAATATTAATACCGCTTTTAAGCCAAGGGCCATTGAAGAAGATTTTAATCAAGCTTTCAAAGAATTGGGCGATTATATTGAAGCCAATTATAATCCAGAAGATTTACAAGAGAATCTGGTAAAAGAACCACTGGTTACAGAATTAGAAAAAAAATATGGCCACTTGGAAGTAGACTTTAATCACTCTAAGTTTGGAGAGAATTGGCTGGTCAGAGAGAGGCATAAAAATCAAGCATTACATTTATTCCAAGAAGCCACAAAAATTTTAGAAGAGCAATTGGCCAATGTGGGCACCTATTTAACAGATGAGATTACTGGAAAGACTAAAATTTTCGAAATCGCAGACTTGCTAGAAATGATTAGTGATGACCAATTAGTCTTTCAGAATGAAATGGGCAAAGCTAAAATAACTTATGTAAATGATATTGTGATAAAGATCTCTTTAGATGAGATACCTGAAACCGTTCTTAACTTTCATCATAAGGATTATAATTTTTTAAGTAAAAAATACAGAAAATTTCTGGCCAAGCAAAGTGTTTCGCATGGAGGCGGGGTAAGTTTTTATGATAAGGAAGTGGCCAAAAATATGAATTTTGTTTTGCGCTCATTTTATAAATTAAAGAGTGCTTATAAAGATATGTTTGCTCAAAAAGGTGGGGATGTTTTTGAAGTTCTTTATGATGATAACTATGAAATCAGCCAAAAATTACGTTATTTCCCTCGTGCCAAGGGTATTTCATGGGAGCAAACCTATAGGTATTTTAATGGAAAGTTCTATATGCCTAAGCTTAACAATTATCTAGTGGGAGGTTTAGTTGGACTTTTTACGACGGCGACGGTTTTGGGTATTAAGCATGTGAATGATTTATATGTAGGAGCAGGAACTCATTTAGGAATTGGGCTTATGGCCAGTGTTTC
>CALFYV010000063.1 GCA_937952395.1 uncultured Bacteriovoracaceae bacterium
GCTTCTGACGTATGTTCTTGTCTACGTCTTTTGGCTTTGTTATCATCAATAAGGCCCGCGTTTAAGTCCGCATCAATGGCCATTTGCTTACCAGGCATAGCATCTAAGGTAAATCTAGCAGCAACCTCGGCTACTCTTCCAGCACCTTTGGTAATAACAATAAAGTTGATAATAACCAAAATAATGAAAACAATAATCCCAACTGCAAAGTTTCCACCGACAACATAGTCACCAAAAGCTTTAATGATTTGCCCAGCAGCTCCAATTCCTTCGTCCCCACCTCTTATAAGTATATTTTTGGTTGAAGCTACGTTCAGTGACAAGCGGTAAAGTGTGGCAATAAGGAGCACTGAAGGGAAGGTAGAAAAATCAAGAGGTCTATTGGCATAAATACTCAGAAGAAGAACAACTAAAGAAAACGCTAGTGAAATTGAAATTAGTAGATCCAAAATCATAGGATTTACAGGAATAATCATTACAGCTAAGACGAGTATGATTCCGACTGCTATAGCTAGCTCTGAGTTCTTCGACAAAAATTTGAATCTAGAAAAAAAATTGTTTATCGCTTCCATAATTTAATCCTAGGTAAGACTCAAGGCTTTCTTCTGCCTTCTTTTTTTGTAAACATATGCTAAAAAATAGGCTACTATTTTATAAAGTTTTTTAGGAACCCCTTCTCCAATTTTAACAGTTTTATAAAGTGTTCGTGCTAAAGGTATATTTTCAATTATCGGTATATCATTTTCTTTGGCTATTTCTCTTATTCTAAGAGCAACTTCATCAGCTCCCTTGGCGATAACTTCAGGAGCAATCATCGTCGTGGCATCATATTTAATAGCTATACTTAAATGAGTGGGATTGGTCACAATCGCATCAGCCTTGGGAACATCGTTCATCATACGCTTACGGCTCATTTCTTTTTGAATTGAACGAATTCTCTGTTTTATTTCAGGGTTACCATCTTTCTCTTTTGATTCCTGTTTAACTTGTTGTTTGGTCATTTTTAATTTCTGCTTATAAGAATATTTTTCCCATGCGTAATCAGCAACCGCAACAACAACAAGCCCCATAATAATGGCATAAGCTAATTTTAAGGAAATAGCTTGGCCATAAGCTAATGACTGAGGCAACTCAACATGCAAAAACCCCACGAAAGAAGTTAAGTTTTGTTTTAAAATAAGATAAGCAATCGTCAAAATTATCGTGAATTTAAAAATACCTTTAATAACTTCAACAATCGATTTCATTGAAAATAAACGTTTGAACCCTGCAATCGGATTCAATTTATCAAATTTAATGCTTAATATATCTGGTGCATAAATAAAACCAATTTGCGAAACTTGTGAAAAAAATGAAACTACAAAAGAGGTAAGGAAAACAGGCCCAACACACTTCAAACCAGTAGCAATCATTTCGGTGAATAATTCCTGGATAAATTTATCATCATAAGCTTTTTGCGCATCGATATTAACCAACCAGTAAATAAAGCCATGGAGTGTTTCAAAAATATAAACAGCACTCAAAGTTAAAGTTAAAATCGTTGCAGCTAAAACTACAAGTGAGTTAACTTCCTTTGAAGAAGCAACCTGTCCCTGTTTTCGGAATTCATCAATCCGATACTGGGAAGGTTCTTCGGTTTTTTCTGCGTCTTCGTTATCGTCAGCCATCTATTCCCCTAGGTGATAAAAGTAAACCATTCACCTAATTTTTTTACGTATGTTTCGTAAGCCACAAAAAAGAACTCCTCAGATATGGCCATAAAAACAACAAGTCCAATTCCTATGTTCACCACAAAACTCACCATTAAAATATTCATTTGAGGCACTGTCCTGGCAACAATCCCCAAAACCATGTTTAGCAAAAGGTTAGAAAACAAAATTGGAGATGAAAGTAATAAAGAAGTTAAAACCAGCGATTTAAAAAAATCATAATAAAAATGAGCCGGTTTTGCTAAGTTGGCCAGATTGCTTAGATTAAAAGCAGCAAAACTATCCAGAGTTCCCTTAAAAATAGGTAATAATGCACCACTGGTTAGAATTAATATGGTCAGTGTCCACTTAATTAAGTTTTCGATTGGACCGATTTGAGCAATGTAGCTTGGGTCAAAATACTGTAAAGAAGAAAAACCCATTTGCTGAGTCATGAGAGAGCCAGCAGAAACAAAAATTCCCATAATAATTTTTAATGTATAGCCAATGATTAAACCGGTTAGAGTATAAAAACCGGTTAGATACCAAAGATTTTCAACTCCCCAGTATCGAATTTCACTTATCAACCCTGCTTCAACTTGACCAAAAAAGCAGTAAGTTAAAATTAAAGAAGTCAAAATCTGAGTCATAAATGGAACAGCGCTATTATCAAATAAAGGGATATTAATCATCACCCCAATCCATCTTGAAAAGGCCAACCAGAATGCTAAAAATTGAACTTCATTCACAATACTAAAATTCATTATCTCCCTGCTATAACACTGGGTATGCTAGTAAATAACTCTGTCGTAAAGCTAGTCATTGTTTCCATCATCCAAGGACTAAAAATAACAATTGAACCAATAATAACTAAGATTTTTGGAATAAAAGAAAGGGTTTGCTCGTTGATCTGGGTCACCGCTTGAAAAATTGAAACGAGAATACCGATAATCAACGCTCCCAATAGCATCGGTGCTGCTAACATTAAAGTAACTCTGACAGCCTGGTGTGTAAGTTCAACTACAAAATCGTTTCCCATAAATTTCCTTAGTTAAAAGACCTTAAGAGTGCTCCGGTTACTAATTGCCAACCGTCTACCAATACAAATAATAATAATTTAAATGGCATGGACACAATTACAGGAGGTAACATCATCATCCCCATTGCCATGAGAACTGATGCAACTACCATATCAAGAATAAGAAATGGAATATAAAGTAAAAAACCGATTTGAAAAGCTGTTTTTAATTCGCTGATAATAAATGAAGGTACTAAATAGTGAAGAGGAACATCTTCAACACTTTGAGGAAGCGAATCATTGGTAACATCGTAAAATAATTTAATGTCAGCTTTTCTAATATGCTTTTGCATAAAAACTCTTAAATCTTTTTCCATAACAGTCAAAGCCTGAGTTGCATTGACCTGTTTTTTCATATATGGAGTAATGGCATTATCATACATACTTTTTCCTGTAGGCATCATGATAAAAACAGATAAAAACAGAGCAAAACCTATTAAAAGTTGATTCGGAGGCATGTTTTGTGTACCGATTGCTTGTCTCATGAAAGAAAGTACAACAATACATCTAGTGAATGATGTACAAAGAATTATGATTGCAGGGGCTAATGTTAAAATGGTGAAAAGGATGATCACTTCCATTGTGTCAACCAAATCAGCACCTTGACCGAAGTTAATATTTATCCCTGCAGCACCAACATTGGTCTGTCCCCAAGTCGATTCACTCATTAATACGATGAAAGTGAGAGCCAATAATTTAAGTATTTTTTTCATTAAGCCTGCTGCATTGGTTTAAGGTTTTTGATCTTATTTTTAATCTCTTGTCTGAATTTTTTTTGCAAACTATTTTCCAAGGGTTGCGATTTACTTATGTCATTTTTCAACACAATTCTTTCTTCTAAATCTTCGCTTGTATTCATTTCAACTAACTTCGAGTCAAAATTTGAACCTGATATTTGAGCTTCGCCATTTTTAATTAAGCCCGTTGGGTCTGTGATTTCAGATAAGAAACTAATCCCATTTTCAGTACTACTAAGCAAAAATATTTGCTTGTGTACTTTGACCATCATCAGTGATTTCTTGGGGGCAATATGTGAAGTGCTTAAAACTGTTATTTGATTAGTGTTATTGAGAAATCCCAATTTACCTTTAGAAAAAACGCCCTTTTTAAATACCAAAACTATCCCATAAAAGAACAATAGAACAAAACCTAAAAAAGCTACGAACTTACCAGCATAACCTAAAAGAGAGAATTTACTCTTCTCTGTAGAAGCTTGGGTTGTCTTAACAACATCTTTTTCTGTTTTGTTAAAAACTTTCTTTTCTTCACTTTTTTTCTCTGCAATAAGCTTATTTAAATATCCCTCACCTAACACTTCTTCAACTGGTTTGGTATTAACTACTTTCTCTTCTTTCTTCGGCTCAACCACTTTGTTAATAACGACAGGCTTCTCTACATTTTTCACAGAAACTCTCGGAAGGGTAACTTTTAAATACTTATCATTAATCAGCATTGATACTCGCTCATGCTTTTGTTCGATATTAAAAGGTAAAACTAAACTAACATCAGTACTATGTTCTTTCTTCTTAACCTTAATTTGAGTATCTTGTTGATTGTTGGTAGAAAAATTTTCTTTTTTATCAATACTTTTAATCAGGTTCGCCTTAGGAATAGAAATAAAAATCTCTTTATCTCTGATTGTCATTTCAGGGTTACTTCTCATAATCCCATTATAAAATATTTTTAAAGTCCCATTCTCTTTGCTTTTACTAAAAGAGACATCTTTAATGGTAACAGCGTAGCTATTGGCCAAGAAAAAAAGTAAAAATATTTTTATTCCTAAGTATTTCATCTATCACCTACTTTAAAGTTTCGATTCTTTCTATTGGGCTAATAATATCAGTTAATCTAATTCCGAATTTCTCATTAACCACAACGACTTCACCACGAGCAACTAACTTGCCATTAACTAAAACCTCAAGCGGTTCACCAGCTAACTTATCAAGTTCTAAGACAGAACCCTGTCCGAGTTGTAGTAAATCCTTGATAACAACTTTTGCTCTTCCTAACTCGACACTAACGTTCAAAGGAATATCCAGAATAAAATCTAGGTTCTGAACTTTTAGTTTATTAAGAGCATCATCACCACTCTTAATATCATCTGCCAGATTTCTGATGATTTTTTCTTTTTCTGACTCATCCATTCCATCTAGTCCTTTTCCAGCGTTAGCGGCTTTGCTTACTTCTTCATTGTTTGTGTTCTCATCCATGATAATTCCCTTTTAATTAAGCTTCTTTAATACGTTTTGATATTTGTACAGCTCTATTGCCTTTATATATTCCTGCTAAACATTTAAGTTTTTTAGCACCTTCAATTTCTATATCTAATTCACCAGAAACTTCTTGGCTCAA
>CALFYV010000064.1 GCA_937952395.1 uncultured Bacteriovoracaceae bacterium
CCCGTCAGCGTCGGGGAATAGGTGGGTTGAAATGACTATGTTCTGAGCCGTTTTAAGCTTTGTTTTAAATAATTTTTCAAAAGACATATTAACATTTTCGGTATTCTACGGGTTTAAGTAAACCTTTTTCACTCAGAACAAAAATATTATCTATTTGAAATCATACAGTTTTCACTTAAAAAAATTCCTGCTACTCTTTTGACTAGAAAAGATGAAGGTGATGATGGACGCAGTAGTAGTTGATAAACTTACTAAGGATTATGGGAATCGCTCAGCGATTAAGGATGTGAGTTTTTCTGTTCGTGATGGAAGCATCCACGGATTTTTAGGTCCAAACGGTGCAGGCAAATCAACCACCATGAAAATTATGTCAGGGTTGTTGTCTGCAACTTTGGGAGATGTTTGGATCAAAGGAAAAAAAGTTTCAGAAAATCCCAACTATGTAAAAAAAATAGTCGGTATACTTCCTGAAGAGTTGCCCTTGTATGAAGAGATGACAGTTAGTGACTACTTAAAATTTGTTGGCTCGATTCATGGACTTAAAAATAACCTTGCACAAAGATTAAGCTATACCTTAGATAAGACGAACTTAATGGATGTAAAGCATAGATTGATTGGTAACTTATCTCGCGGTTATAAGCAAAGAGTAGGTGTGGCGCAAGCGCTTATCTTTAACCCTGAAATACTTATTTTAGACGAGCCGACTTTGGGACTAGATCCCGCTAATATTAAAGAGATGCGAGAATTTATTTTAGAACTTAAAAAGGATCATACAATTATACTTTCTAGTCACCTGCTCGATCAAGTGAGTCAAGTTTGTGATGATATTACTATTATTAAAAATGGCAGTATCGTTACCTCCGGTGCTTATCAAGATATTATTTCCAGATTCAGATCGACTAATATTATCGCCATGGAATTAAAAGTAAAAGATATGACAAGTTTAGATAAATTGGTTAAGCAGAATGATTTCATTGAGTCAGTAGATATAGTAGGTAATGCGAGTAGTGTTCTTAGTGTTCATTTTTATTTGAAACGTGAAGAAGACTACCGTGCAAATTTAAGTCAAGCAGTTGTGGAAGCAAAGTGCAATTTACTTTCCATGAGGCAAATCAAGTCTGATTTAGAAGATGTTTTTTTAGAGGTAACAAAATCATGATTTGGACTTTATATAAAAAGGAAATGAAGTCTTATCTTTTATCTCCTTTGGCTTATGTTTTGACAGGCTTATTCAGTCTCATTTGTGGATGGGTTTTTTTTAGCTCTGTTGCTAAATATGTTTCAGAAATAAATGCGGCTGGCCCTATGGGAGCTGAGAATATTAAATTTCATTCAACAATCATTGAAGTTTTTTATGCTCTCAATATTCTGTTTGTATTAGTTGTGCCGCTCATAACCATGAGGTTAATTTCTCAAGAAAAGAAAAACCATACATTGGAACTACTTTTTGCAGCACCAATATCAGACTGGCAAATACTTATCGCAAAATACTTCTCAGCTCTTTCCATGACGTTATTAATCTTGGTTACCAGTTTAGTTTTTCCCATTGTACTTTATTTTTCGGGGCTGGAAGATTTTAGTTTTTTTTGGTCAGGTTATCTATCTTTATTCCTAAATCTTAGTGCTTATTGTGCTATTGGGCTACTGGGTTCATCTTTGAGTAAAAACCAATTAATAGCTGTTTTCATTTCTGGTTCGATGATTCTTTTTCTTTATCTTATTGCTGGTGCCTCAAATATTACAAGTAATTATTACTTTGTAGAGCTTTTTAGGTATTTAGGAATAACATTGCATTTCGATTATATTCGAAATGGTATTTTACACTTGCACAGTTTGTTTTACTTTTTAAGTGTTATATTGATGAGTTTGCTAGTAACTAAGAAAATTTTAAACTCGAGAAATTGGTAAATGGATTATATGAAGCGAATTTGGATATTTTTGGCCATTATCCTTTATCTCTTAGGTATCGCCACATGGATTACTTTCCCTGAGCTTACTATTTTAAATATTTCTATTTTATCATTTGCAAGTTTGATAATTATTTTTATTTTCTATCCTCTTCGCCGTGAAATTTATGATCTTTTGACTTCAAGGTATTATAAAAAACTTTATTCTCATTTATTAAACTTATTTCTTATTGGTTGTGTTTTATCTTTAGTTCAATACTTAGTTTATAAAAACTCAGTTTATATAGATTTAACTAAAAGTGGACAAAACACCTTGTCGGAGCAAACGAAGGAAATTCTGCGTTCAATAGATGGCCCGATAGAATTTCTTTATTTTGAAAAAAGGCAAGAGTGGCCTCGTATGATTCCTTTGCTTGAACTTTTTAGGGCACATAAAAATGATATTTCAGTAAAGGCCATTGATATAGAGACAGAGATTCTTTTGTTAAAAAAATATTCAGTAGAATCGACTGGGGTTTTAGTTGTTAACTATAAAAACTCTTCAAAAAAAGCAGCTATAACAAACGAGTTATCGATCACTAATTTATTATTAAAACTTTTGCGAAATCGTGAAATAAAAATTTATCTCACTCAAGGACATAATGAACTAAACATAGAAGATGAATCACGCGAGGGTATTTCGATATTGGCCCAGTTGATCAGGAACTCGACCTACCAATTACATTCAATTGATCTCTCTCAGGAAACTTTACCTATAGATGCTTATGCCATCGCTATCTTAGGACCAAAGAAATCTTTTTTGCCAAAAGAAATGAAAGAAATATCAAGTTTTATGGAGAAAGGTGGTAAATTACTTGTAGCCGTTGATCCAAGTTTTAAAGGTGACCCTCATCGCAATTTGATTAATTATTTAAAATCATATGGCCTTGTTATTAATAGGGATATTATCGTTGATATGCTTTCACAAAGCTTCAATGCGGATGCCACTGTTCCTTTTATCTCTCATTACGCTCTCGAACATGCTGTTACTAAAAACTTTAAAGGGAGGACTATTTTCCCTTTAACTAGCTCGATTGAAACAATTGATAACATTAAAGATGTAGAGGCGATAAAATTAGCTTTTTCAAACCAATTCCCAGCCAGCTGGGCTGAAAAGGATCTGGGTGCAATTGAAAAAGGCCAAGCCAAGTTTGATAATAAAGATAGCAAGGGACCTCAGGCTGTTTTGGCAGTATCAACTAAAGGCCAAAGCCGTGTCGCTGTGTTTGGTAATTCAAGTTTTATCATTAATGGGTATGAGAATATTAGTTCCAATTTTAATTTATTTCTTAACACTCTTTCTTGGTTAGTAGATGATGAACCCATAACATCACTCAATCGTCCCCAGCTAAGAAATCAAGTCATAGTAATGAGTGAGCAACAGGTCCAGCTTATTTTTTATTTTTCTGTTTTATTTTTTCCTTTGATTTTATTTTCTATTGCAGTTTTTGTTTATAAAAGAAGGCAGAGTTTATAATGAAAAATCTGTCATTGGCATTTATTGTCATTTTGCTTTTAGGAGTAACATATTTTACTCAAGAGTATTTACCGCAGAAAGAAAAAATTAAACAACACCTTCAAACCAGGGCAATCGAACTTAGAGATTTTAAAAAAATTGAATTGCCCCATTTCAGTCTTATCCAAGAAAAAGATGGACCCAGAATCCTTAATTATCAATTTCCTATCTCTGAAGAAAAAACAAAGACTTTTACAGAAGCCTTAAATCAAATTCGTGTACTGAGAAAAGTTGATGCGGATGTTAGCGATCCTTTAGTCCTAAATGAATATTTAGGAAAAAATCCAATTAAATTTAACATTACTTATGATTCTGAGGTGGTGTCTTTTACCTTAGGGGAAAAGCCATCATTGACCGGTAGTTTTTATATACTGAGAGAGAAATATTATTTAAAAGAATTACTTTTATGTGCCGATGAAACTGTTATCAACGAAATCGCTCGTAGTGAAGAAGATCTGGAGTTGAGAAAGTTTTATCGTTTTTATCAAATGATAAACTCGGTACCCATAGATTTTGTTAACAAGAAAATATTTACTGAATCTTTCTTTAAGGATTTATCTACTATTGAAGTCAGCAATAACCAGAAGCACTACTATCAGATTCATTACTTTAGCAAAACAACTACCCCAGCTGCCTTAAAAGGCATAAAGTATAATATTCGCTTTTTTCATCAATTCTTGAAACAACTAAAAGAAATGGAGTTAATTAATATTTACGAAGATAAATCCAAATTAAAGAAGCTAAATGCGACTTTATTATTAAATGAAAATCAAAAAATTGAATTATTCTCTTATTATGAAAATCAAGAAGGTCATTATTTAACTTATTCCGATTCTCCTTTTGTTTATGAAATTCAGGAGCATCAAATCAGCTTATTCTTTGAAGATGTCCAAGCTTTCTGGCTTAAAAATCATGATTTTGCATCAGAGATTAAAACCTTAGATGGGTTAGAGTTTCATATTGTGTTTTTTGAATCTAAAAGTCAGAGGAAATATCCGATTTATGTGAGCGACAAAGAAATTTTTCAAATTTTAGTCAAAGATAAGCCACACTGGAAGACAGATAAGAATAAGTTTTTAAATATTATAAAACTCATAGCTGGTATTGATGAGTTTGCTCAAGCTAGTCATGTAGAGCAATATGACGCTCAATTTAAAACTGAAAATAAAGGTTATCGTGAATTTAGAATTGAAATTTTAGGTAAAAAATTGGATTTTTATGTAAAAAACTTAGAAATGATGGTGGCCAATTTGGATGATCGATACGTACTCTATTATTCAAACTCAAAAAAAATGATTTGGGGAAGTACCCCTCAAGCATTTTTTAATCAGGGTGACCAAGAATGAATATAAATTTAGGTTATTTAAAGGATATGTTCGTGACTTATTTCATGGCGATTATTTATCCTTTTCGTATTCATGATTATATTAAACATACTATTCCTTTACCAGAGCCTGTCTGGTCTAATCCCAAAAAGCTAAATATTCTGGAAGCTGTATCAATTTCTTGGATGTTCGAAATATTAAAAGGGATAATTAAGATTTTTCTTATCCATATTACGGTTTTGGGATTAGTAACTTACCAGGATCAAAGTTACTCTTTTTTTAGAGAGCTCTCCTTGGGTGCGGGGCTTTCTCCACATTATTTTTTATTGGCAGGGATCGTACTTAATGTCATTTTATTTCCTATTTATACTTTTCTTTTCATTGAGTTTTGGATTTTAACTCTACGTTTTATGGGCGGATTATTTAATGTTCAAGGTGATAAACAAAAAATGGCCGAGGATATTTTGGCGACTTCTCAAAGTTCTCACGCCTTTGTGCTGGTTCCAGTTTTTGGAGATTTCGTGCAAAAAATGGCAAGTTTTCTGTTTATGTACGCTGGTATTCGTAAGCAAATGCAGCTTTCGGCTTTTTCCAGTATCTTAATTTTATTGACCCCTGTTTTTTTAATGCTATGCATTGCATTCCTCTTTACTCTTCTAATTTATATCCTCTTTTTTTAGAGTAATTTTTGCTTTTTTTGTGCGCTCCTGTTTGTCAGGGGCTTTCTTTTTTGGAAAAATGCCATGATTAAGTAGGAAGGGGAAAGTCTATGCCTTATTTTGTTCATGGTAGTATTGAAGTTATTTGCGGGCCAATGTTTTCAGGCAAAACTGAAGAGTTGATTCGTCGAGTGAGGCGAGCGCAGATTGCCAGACAAAAGATTCAGATTTTTAAGCCTGCCATCGATACTCGCTATGATGAAGTGGCAGTTGTGAGTCACTCCTCTCAGAGTGTACAAAGTGAGCCCGTGGCCAATTCCATTGATGTTTTACTTAATTTAAAGGATTCGACTAGAGTTGTGGCCATTGATGAAATTCAATTTTTTGATAATGGTAT
>CALFYV010000065.1 GCA_937952395.1 uncultured Bacteriovoracaceae bacterium
CACGAATCATAGTTCGTTATTCTTATGTATGGTCATATTTATCAACTGCATACATGGAATGATTTATCCATTCATGTCCTGCTTCGTAAACATCTTCTTGTGTACCAAATGGAGAGCTATCTAGCTGCCCTTTGGCCCTTTGGTAGACGATAGAGCGCGATGTTCTACTGAAAGGTCTTCCATTAATATCTGATTCTACAAAATACTGATAGAACTTAGGTCTTAAAATCTCTAAAACATAACGACCATGACCAAAGACAGGGTAGTTTCGTAGAAGAGATCTTTTGGTTTGAATCACATCGTGAATTCCAACGATATAATATGGTACCCATATCCAGTAAAGCCAATAGGCCCAAGGTGAATACTGAGCGTAAGCAGCCGTACCTACTGCTGTAACAACACAAACCCCGATAAACACTTTAAATTGTGACATACAAGCTCCATTATTTATTCTTTATTAAAACTTTTTTACCTTTATAAAAACAATATGCTTTACCCACAAAACTCATCAACTCATTATTTATAACTATCCCCGAACCATCTGGACATGCATAAACGGGCTTATCTAATTTTTTAGAATGATTAATCAATTCATTATCATATCGTTTTGAATTTCTATAATGAGGGAAGAACTCGAAAGGAACCAAGTTCAAAGAAGAGTAATTAACCAAGTTTTCTTCATTTTCGTCGCAATCAAATTCTGGAAATGAGGCGGTTGCAATATTAGGAGTCATGATAATAGCCCCAGCACTTAAGCCAGTTAAGATTCCACCTTTTTTTACAAAGGTTTTCAAATCATTTAGAATGCCCGTTTTTCTTAGATGCTTTAAGAAATAGAATGTATTTCCTCCAGATAAATGAATGATGTCACTATTGAGAGCCTCTTTATAAACAACCTTATCAAAAGGTATATCGATGGGAAAATAAACAAATTTAGTTAAACGATATTGGCTATACTGCTTAACAAAGTCCTTAAAGTCTAAATCATTTTCATATGAACATGATGGTATATAAGTTATTTGTGGCTTTTTATTATTAGAAAGGTTAATGAGTGCTTTATCTAAAGCTTTATTGTCATGGCCATCGCCACCACCATAAAACACCAGCTTCATATTCCCTCTCGGCAATCTTTAACAATCTCAAAAAAACTTCTAAGAACTGTTTTTTCTCTAGGACTTAATTTATGACTTGATTTCTTTTTTTCTGGATCTAAATTTTGGTTATCTGCAAAGTTCTCAACTAATTCATAAATTTCTTCAGGTGTTAGTTTCGGATTAGCTTTTAAAACTTTGTCTGTGATATGAGTAATTGAATCACCTGTAACACGTTCATATTTGTTGATAACAGAGCTTCTCGTCATAATTTGAAGCAACAGTTTATCTGTGGAAATATTCATCATCAACGAAACATCATTTAATAACTCATAATAATATTTTTGAAACTTATGAATCTTATTCTTTCGTAAATGGGTTATCTCAATATCTTTTTTACTTGCATAATTTGACTTCAAGATTTCCATGAATTCACTATCTTCTATAAAACCGCCTCTCAATGAATAAAGTTGAGGTAATTCTCTCAAAATATCTCTCATACAATAAATAGCATCCCATGTAATTCCATCTGCTGTTTTATATGGGCCTCTATTGGATTTTGCTCTTTCAAAATAAGTAAATACATCTCTAAATTCTTCAACTAGCTTAAGTGTTTTAGAATTATCCAACATGGATAAAATTTGTTTCTGAGTAAATCCGATTTTATACAATAAGTTTTTATTCTTATAATCTTCATAGCGTCTATCAAATAAGCGAAGAGATTTATGATTTTTATAATCACTGATTTGCTTTTTCTTTTTTGTTTTTAGATATTCAACCATCTGAATAAATGTCTGAATAAGATACCTAGCTTTTTGCTTTTGTTCTTTTATTGTCGTTGAAAACCTTTCTACATCATCATAGCGGTACTCGTGATGAAATAATCCAAATTGTCGTATTGAACCATAATCAATAATGCCTCCGTCCATCAGAATATTATCGCCATCCCAGTCTATCCAACAAAAAATATATTCATCTTCGAACTTGGCTGTTATGGAAGAAAAATATTCGACCATCCTATCTAAGAAATAATCATATTTTTTGTTTTCATCTTTTGGTACGTTCTTCCATGCTCCGTTATTTTCTTGTTTTGAAATATAGTAATCGGTCATATTTTTAAGTCTTAACCATTGGCTCTGTTTTAGATGATTAAAGAAATGTGATGGACGCAAAAGGTTGGGATAGGCTCTAACAGTAATGGCAATTCCTTTAGTATATTCTATAACTGCGAGAACTCTTTCCGTTGGAATATGATTTCGATTCATTATTTCGCTAAAAAAAGCAGTCGAAATTCCTTCATCTGTTTCTGAGTAACCACAGCCATAAGAAATATTGGGGTCACCTGTTTTAAAAAATTTATTATATTTATGAGTCGCTGGACTCAGGCAAGTAGCCCCAGTTCCACAACTTGAAACATCCCAAGTTACTCCATTATTCCTAATCTCCCCATTCCATATACTACGACCATCGCCAGAGGTTATTCCGGTATTGCCTGGATGCTGTAACTGAAGATAACGAGTGGCCATATACATATTAGGTTTGATATCTTCTTTTGGATATTTAACTTGGTTAATTTGATCGTATTCATTGATAATAACGATTGAGAATGTATCCAGCACCGCTTTTTCTAATTGCTTATTTAGTTTATCCTCATGGTTTTGCAAAATAAGTCCCATTTCTTTGGCCAAATCAAAATTAAAAAAAACAACTTTTCCGCCATGTCGTTTTCGCACGTTATATTCAACATATGAGCCAAACACAGCATCTTTAAGCGAATGTTTTCCGTTTATTTTTTCAAAGTTTTTATACGTACGTCCGGTTTTCGGAGCATATTTCTTCTTTTCTTTTAAGCTCATAATCTCTTATCGAACATTTAGCTATCTTTTTAAATAAAATTAGCTGCATACTGGAGTAGAAAGGAGTGTTACTATCGAAAATATCCTGAACTAGATAAAATTAATGTTATATTAACTACTTAGGATACTTGTATGATATTTATTTTTTTATTTTCTTTTTTCTCAGAGGCACAAGAGTTACAACGCTTTTGTTTTCCCTCAGTAAATCAATTGAATGCAGCAAAAAATGAATTCAAACAATTTAAAAATACTCAAGAAGAATTACTAGCGGTTAGTGATGTTTGTTTCGACTTAGTGCTTTTTAAGCAATCTCGAGTTGAATTCTGGAGCTCATTCCTTTCAAAAAGGCATGGCGCCTCTGCTCAAAACTCTATTGAATTCCCAACTCATGAGTGTCATATCAAAGTAAGAAAAATTTCACAAAATCAAAACAATAATAATAAGCTCTCCATCACGAAAAAGCCCCTTTTCATTCATGAGAAAAAGCAAGGTGAGAATTATGAAGAATCTTTCATTCGTGTATTATCAGGGAAAAATGCCAGCCTTGGATTTGATAATGAAGAACTGAATTTTAAATGCACTTTTAAATCGAATGGAATTTACGAAATTGAATTTAAACAAAAATTGAGCGAAGTAACTAATTACTTTTACACAATTAACCAAATTCCTTTTTGGACTCAAGTTAACAATACCAAAGAATCGTTGGTGACCTGCCTGACTTTAAGTAAAGGGCAAATTATCGAAGTCGCTCAAATTAAGAGAAACAGCAACAACAGAGATAAAAAAATTGACACTTCGACAGGCATTGACTTTAAACAGAGTGAAGGCTCTATTTTTCAGAAAATATTTCTATCTATTGAATAGAAATATTTATTTATTATTCTGAAGGGCCGCTAGTTTTTGAGCTACCGTCGATCTGGCTGCATTGAAATATTGGTCGTTTAAACAAAGAGACTTAGCAATCAATCTAATTTCTTCGGACTCCATATTCGAAACACTGCCATCTGAAGCAGAAAGTGCAAATAAAGCAACCAGTAATTCAATCTTCTCTCTTTTATCTAACACATCATTAAGTGGTGTCGAATATAAATGATTCTCTAAACCACTTAACTCATTCATTTCCTCAACTGCCATATTACAAATACTATTAATACTCTTCTCCGGTAATCTCGTCCAATTAGAAAGAATTGATTTTAATTTTTCTATTTCCTCTTTAGTTATATCCAAATCTACATAAGCGACTCTGGCACAAAGCCCTGCTACACAGGTTGCAATGACAATATCTCTCTCACTTGAATCACTGAAATATTTTTTCACTCTATGATGAAGGGAGCTAAATACCGTTTTGTCTTCTGTTTTTTGAAATTTAAAAAGATCAACTAAAGCCATATTTCGTCCTATCTTAGATTCAACTTATTAGTAATGACTTCATAAAACATCTTGAAGTCTCCCAATAGACTATAGATTGGATATTTAAATGTTGCCGGTTTATTTTTCTCGTAAAAAAAATGACCTACCCATGCCGGTATATATCCAACCAATGGTAAAATAAATAAAGACTGCCAATTTTCACTAGTAATCACATAAGCTAGTACGATTAAAACTAGGCATGTTCCCAAAAAATGCAAGCGTCTACTTGTTATATTTTGATGTTGTTCTAAGTAATAAGGATAAAACTCTTTAAAACTATTGTAATCCATTCTTCCCCTTAAATCGTAAACTGGAGATATTTTAGCATTGGATTTGCAAAAATTTAATAGAATAAAAATATTGAGTTCTTTGCTCAGAATTCATTGGTCACTAGGCCCTCTTATAGTCTTTCATCATATAGCTCGTAACATAAGTCATGCGAATTTTCTTTTCAATCGAATCATTTTGGTCAAATAAAAATGAATCTAACTCAGGAGCATAACCCAATTCACAGGCAAACCTGTCAGCTTCAACTTGTGCTTTTATTGGATCAATTATTTTTCTACTGTGGCCACAAACTATATGTCCTATTTCGTGCGCCAAAATGGCAAGAGCGTGGTTGGTTGCAGAAGATTTAAGTAATCTAAAAAGCTCAGGGAAAACTATGATGACATAGTGACTCATTGAATCCAGTGTACAACTATAGCGTCCACTCGAGGGAACAAAAATCAGTTTTTGATTACCTATAAATTTTTTTAGTACGTCAGCTGGTAACTTTTCAAAAAAATCATCAAAATTTGCACGAATATATCTATCCTGGATAATCCAACTATGAGCTTCATTTGAATAAAACTGAGTTAAAAATATTTCTAAAATTTCTTCATAGGAAGGTGATTTCTTTTTTTTAAATAATTCTAGCATTGTTCTACCCCGATAACTTATCGGTTTAGAATTTATGCTTCTTTAAACTGAATCCCAACTTTATATTCATTACTGATAGAATTGGTCTGACTTATTATCCTAACTTCAGATTCTAAGGCGGGCTCAAACTGATCTGGTCCAATTGACAAAACTTGAACCGAATCACCGACTTGAAAATAATTGGGATTTTTCACAGTGATCGCTAGGCCCCCCTTAGAGAGATCAAGTAGTAAAAATTCTCTTATTTCAGTTTGATGCTTAATCTTTTTAGCAATTTTGACTAAAATATTCTCCCTGGCTTTTCCTCTAGGAGCCTCTCTTACGTTCTTATAACGCTCATCCTCTGAAAGACTTCGCTTTACATTACTAATATCATCTATTTTTTTAGTTTTTGCTTTTTTAAAAATTTTAGTCAACTCAACCCAATTATTACTTTCGACAAGTTTTTTCTCATCTTCATTAAGCAGAATAAGCATAGTTGGTAATTCTAGACTTATTTTAGTTTTACCAAAAGCTATAATTCCAGCCGTACAAATAAAGCCCAAACTAGCACAATAGCAAAAACATTTTCCCATTTTAAAATCAATTTTCTTCTCTACAACTTGTGAGAAATTTAACATCGAGGGATTTTTTGTAAAAGTGCTGAGAGAAAAACAATACTGAATACGGTTTGTTGTATAATCGCTAGATTTCTGCCATAAACAAATTTCCATGTCCTGCTTTAGGACTTTCTCAAAGACTTGTGAGATTTGAGCAATATTTGAACGACCTTCCAAAACCTTCATTTATTCATAATAAAGTCTTAAGTAAAAAATTAGGGAAAAATTTCGCAATTTCGTGCCAAAAACCATACATTTTTACAAACTTCAAAAGAGTGCCTTGCTTAGCAAGGAGCCTAATTATAAAAATACCATACCTATTGGGAGAGAAAGTTAATGCTGCTAAGCATCGTATTTATATTTTCATCTGTTTTTGCTTCAGGTACATCAGAGCATTGTTCTGAATTTTTCAAAGCCGCTATTGATTTTCAAAAAGCAAAAACTAAGGCCAATCAAGAAAGAGCAAAAACCAGAAGTGAAGATATTCAAACTGATTGGAAATACCGGCTGGCACTTCTACTGGGTGATGCCCAAATGGCCAAAACAATTGAAAAGAGTAAGAATGAATCACAAATTTCCAAATCTATAAATATAAGCTCTTTCCGTTTTTCTTCCGAATACAATAAATTTGAATGGATGGATATTATCGCGCAAATGCCACCTGGAAATGCGGTGTACTTTTTAGAGACTCTTTATCAATCTTCAGAGAATTTTTTACCTTATGCCCAAAGATTTTCTGATTTGATTAACGGTCTGATTAAACGCAAAACTATTAATTATTCAGATGCAAAAAAAATGTTAGAGAAGTTTAATTCCGATGGCTCAAGAATTAATTTTATTTTCTCAAATGTTTTACAAGAAACTTACGTAGCTCCAAAGCAAAACCATGGAGTCAATCTCAAAATTAGCTCGATGATCAAAAGAAGTGACCTCAGCTCAGAATTAAAAAAAGAATGGAGCACTCTATTGATCTACAATTTCCCTGGAGATGATATTTTAGAAGCATTAGATGCTCAGCTAACCACTTTGCCCAATGAAAAGTTGGCTATTGAATTTTTTAAACATTTCTTAGATTATCTAAACACACTTAAAAAATCTGAACAGCTTAATTTAATTAAGGGATTAAGTCCCATTTTAAATAAGACAAAGTCTTCTCAATGGTATTCTCTAATAACTGGCATTGAGCCAACTGAAACCAAGCAAAGTCTCCTAACTTCTAGAGCTGTTGAGAGATTTTTAAGCCATCAACAAAAAATTCAAGAATATAAATATCAAATAAAAAATGAGATCTTAACAAAAAGAAAAAAGACTAATAATAATCAAACATTGGCTGATAGTGATATAACTAAAATTGAGGAGGAGGCATTTCGAAGAGCGAGTATCTACAAGCAAACACTGAATCAATGCCGTCGTAATAAAAATGGCTTGAGTAAAGAAGAGCCTCTTAACAAGAATGACTTAAAAAACCAACAAAGATTTCGAAATTTTAAAGTTTTAATGGGACTCTCTATCACTGGAGGAATCTATTCCTGGGTACATCGAGATGAACCTTGGGGTGAATTTCCTTCAGCCACGCCGGCCATAAAACAGCAGCGTTTAAGTTATGAAATGGTATGGGTAGCAATTTCAAAAGTAATCAGTACTTTTATCATCTCGGGAAAGTCACTTCATTTTGGCCAAAAATATCTCTATCACTACGCCTTGGGAGCCGTTCAAGATGTCTTTTATAGTGGCGGTATCGCGCTTTTGTTTGAATCAAACGAAGAGGAAATCAAAAAAGAGATAGAGATGATACAAACTGATCCCGAATATAAAAAGAAGATTGAAGCACTTGTTACTAAGTTTGAAAAAGAAAAAACAGTTGAGCGAATTTTCAATAAAACAATCGATTTTTTAAAAAATCAAGAAGTACCAAAAGGTAAGAACTTATTGGAAGCTATTGAATCTGAAGCCGATTTAGAAAAACCTGAAATTGAAGAGGCACTTGCGCGATTACTTTCAAAGCAAATATATGAGAATAGTAAAAAAAGTGATGTCGTTAAAACAGATATTAAATGGATTGATAGCCTTAAAATCCCAACTGAAAACACGGGGTACGCTTTCAGTGATCTCTATTCATTTCACCGCAAATGGGGTGTCATCTTTGATGTGAAATCGTTATTACTTGGACTCTATATCTACAACTTACTTTGTAAAAATGCAGATAATCCAGCCATGTCTTACTTACAAGCCGGTTTCATTGTCATCATTGATAATATCATTACAAGAGAGCTTTATTTTGAAGGACGGAAACAGTTTGTAAATCTTAAAGAATAAATCTACTGTTTTTTTATTTTCTGGATCACATCTTCTTCGATTTTTTTAATATGACCTTCATTTTCTTTGACGAATTCTTTGAAAATATTTTGCACACCGTTTTTTAAACTTTTTATATGTTTGAAGTATCTGCGGCAAGGCGGACAAATACTTAGATGAAAATAAAACTGTGCTTTTTCTAATAAATTTGTTTGGCAATTTTTATCTGAAGAAATTTCTTCTGACACTTTTTTACAGTCTTTCATTTTTCACTCGCAATAGAAATACAGTCACGTAGTTTATTTTTTGCCCTAAAAAGCAAAACACCAACATTACTAATACTCTGCTTGAGCATTTGTGAAATTTCAGCATTAGAAATGCCTTGAAGCTCTTTTAGGGAAAAAACTATCCTCTGATGTTCGGGTAGTGAGTCGATACAACTGCCAATGATGGTTGCCATTTCTGCTTTAAGAGAAAATGTCTCCGGCGCTTCTGGAACGCTTATCCAATGTCCTGTGGAATCAAATTTATTATTCCATAAAATATCGTAAACATCTTCAGAGGTTGAGTAACTTTCAGAAATGTGTTTATTCTCACTCCGTTTAATTTCACGACATTTGTTGAATAAAATTCCCGTTAAGAATGTACGCACTTTTGATCTTCCTTCGAAGTTTTCTACTTTTTCAATAAACGTTATCCAGGTATTTTGAATAACGTCATGCTCTAAATCCCTCTTAATTCCAAATTTCCTTGCCATAAAGATCATGTACTTTGAATGTTCACGTACTAACGACTCGATTGTTTTTGTCTCTCGCTCAATTAATCGTTTTTTTAATTCTGGAGTAATATACTCATTTTTCATTTTACAACCTTAGTTATATGTAAAAAATTCTAACTTATTTATTTTGATTTGAGATAAAAAATAAAGATACTCAAGTTGGTCAGGTAAGAATTTTCAAAAAACAATGTAAAACATTTTATAATAAAGACACTAATTATAAAACTCCTTATTTTAAGGAGAAAATGGAGGATAAATGAAGAATAAAAATCTAAAATTACTTATTGCAACAAGCTTAGTCACTGGTGCAATTAGCCTATCAACAACAGCTAAGGCAAGTGATGATCTAACACCGAAGAAATGGCAAAAAAATGCCATGTCAGGAAAATCCAGTGATGAAACAAAACACGTTGAAAAAAAATGTGGAGAAAAAGGTTGCGGTGAAGGTAGCTGCGGTTAAAAAATGATTAATAGGAGGGCCTGCAAAAGGTCTTCCTATTTTATTCCTTAGAGATAAATATGAAACAAATTCCCTACTTAGGTGTTGGCATAGGACTTCGAAGAGTACATTTTAACGATGTTCTTTTATCCACTCAAGGAATAGATTGGTTTGAGTTATTATCAGAAAATTACATGAAATTTGGAGGAAGACCCAAAATTATTTTAGAACATTTAATTTCTAAAAAAGTTCCACTCATCCCTCATGGCGTCGAACTCTCTTTGGGTTCTCTTGATGAGCTTGATAAAAATTATCTTCTTAAACTAGAAGAACTTCTAAAACTTACCAAACCTGCATGGTTTTCAGATCATCTTTGTTTTTCTTCTTTTGGAAAAGTACACTACCATGATCTTATTCCCGTACTACTGACGAACGAATCTCTTGAGCATATAAGTGATCGAATAAAGTTGATCCAAGATCGTTTTCAGATACCATTTGCTATTGAAAATATTAGTTATTATGTAAACTCATGTCATCACAAAATGGAAGAGTTTGAATTTATTCATAAATTGGTCGATAAAACTGATGTTGCACTTTTATTAGATGTGAATAATGTTTATGTGAATTCAATAAATCACGATTTCGATGCTATTGAATATATTAATCATCTTCCCTTAAAAAATGTTATACAGATTCACTTGGCTGGCCACTGGAATCGAGGAGATATTATTATTGATACTCACGGTAACCATATTATCAATGAGGTTTGGGAACTATATCGTTATAGTTTAAAAAAAATAAAGCGACCTATTTCAACTCTTATTGAGTGGGACAATAACATTCCCGATTATAAAGAGCTTATACAAATTACCAGTAAAGCTCGTGATATCCTCAATAATCAATTTAGTTCAGAGGTTAATTCATGGATTTGAAAACATATCAAGCTCTATGGAAGGAATCTCTTGAGCAGCCTGACACGATTATAGCCAATTCTCAAAAACTTGGTATTTCTGCCGATTTTCTAAAACTCTATTATGAGCTAATCCAAGGTCATTACGAAAGTCCATTGGAGAAAATATATCCTTATTTAGCTAGGCTGTTGCAAATCGATTGGAATAAGTGGGCCAAAGAATATTATAACGAGTTTTCTCCCGTTGAATGGGAGCTCAATGAGTTGGCGCGAAATTTCCCCCATTACCTTTCAAAATTAAGTTCACAAAATAAAATCCCAGACTACTTAGTTGAACTTGCGCATTATGAGTGGCAAGAATTTGCAACATATGTCGATGAAGAAAATGAGAAAGAAATTTTAACAAATATTAAACCTGGATATCTTGCTTTGAATCCTACGGTTTCTGCCTTAACGTTCAAATATAATATTGGACTTTGGATTTTTGAACTTGAAAAAAATAATTTCGATACTAAGCCTAAAAAAGAGGATAACATTCTTATCTTTAACAGAGACCCTGAAACCCTTCTTTGTATCTTTACTAAAGCCTCACGTATAAGCTTGAGTATTCTGCAGTTATTACTTGAATTCAATGAACCCATTGAAAAAGAAGACCTTATTAGTAATATTATGTCGAATTTCAACGATATAGATAAACAATTTTTAGTCGATGAAATAGCATTTTTACAAAAGCAGAGAATCCTGCTCGGATAAGAGAAGTGATTATATTTCTTATTTAATAATATACTTTTTTCGCTTAAAATAAGAGTTAAAGGATATTCTAATGGCCACGAAAAAAGTATTAAAGAAAAGTGATTATCTCATTAGAGAAGGTGAGGATAGTAAAGCACTTTACTGGGTACAGGAAGGACAGCTGGAAGTTTACAAAAGAAAGGGCAGTAAAGAAATCCTTATAGGCCATGTCTATACAGGGGAACTCGTGGGAGAGATGTCATTTCTTGATGACATGCCTAGATGTGCATCTGTTAAAGCATTAACTGACTGTGAGCTTCTTGAAATCAAAGCGGATAACTATAAGCAAATCTTTGAAGGTCAGCCAAAATGGTTACAGTTACTTATTCGAACACTGGTTGAAAGATTAAGAAGAGCAAACGCTAAAATCAAAATATAAAATAACTTATAAAAATAGAATCGGTTTTTCTTTTAAGATTTTAAAAGAGGTTAACCAGGTTATTAGCATCACTAAAATAACAAACGAGCTTAAAATTAATATCAGATATGTTATGTCAAAAAACCAAATTCCTTCAAAAAGAAAATATGAAAACCCATAAGAAATAAATATTCCAAGAAATAATCCCAATATAGAAGCACTAACAGCAAGAATGAAAAATTCATTTAGCAAAATTAAACGCAATTGAGGATATTTCAAGCCTAAAATTTTCAGCAAAAAAATATCTTTTCTGCGTTCGTTTAACTGATGATTAATTAGAGAGAAAACAACAATCATTCCAACTAATACAACTAATAAACTCATTACGGTAATCGTTAAACTAATTTGCTCAATAACAGATTTAATTTTTGAAATGAGTGCATCCAGTTCCAAAGATGAAATATTAGGAAACAATTCAGTTAATTTAAATTGATACTCACTTTTTTCCCTTACTTCTAAATTGGGGACCGCTGCTAAAAAGGTTTTTGGAGCATCTTCAAATACTCCTGGAGGGAAGTTGATAAAGAAACTAGGCATAAAACTTGTCCAACGTACTTTCCTAAAATTTCGAACTATTCCTTCTTGCTCAATTCCTGATATTTCGAAAGTCATTTTATCGCCTAAGCTGATCCCCATTCTTTGAGCATAACGATACTCCAGGCTAATATCTGGTAATTCTCCTTCTCTAACAGCTCCTAGTTCATCACCTTCTATAATTTTTTCATTGTCACCAAGAATCTCTTTGTAAGTGATATTAATTCCTCTGTTTCTCAATCTTTGAGAGCTTTCCTCTTCTCGTGTTAAGGCTTCACTGGTATCAACTTTAAAGTCTTCTCCATTTATTTTAACCAATCGACCTCTAACCATGGGGGATAAACCTAGTAATTCTACATTTTTTTCTTTGGAGAATTTTTTTAAACCATTAACTTGTTCCTCTTGGATATCAAAAAGAAAGAGAGAGGGGGTTTTATCTTTAGATGCCATGTTTAATTCAGTGTTAAGATTATTTTCAAGAGCTGGGATTAGAGTAATCAATAAGCAACTAAATAAAAGAGCGAGAAAAATTGAAATACTGGCAATTCGATAGCGGGCCATATATCTCAAACTTAAATTAAGTTCAAGCTTGTTTAGTTTTAAGTGACGTTCTAGTAATCCTAGTATCCAATAAAAAAGGGGAAATAATATAGAGAATATAAAAATAAGAATACCAATAAAGATCAGGCTTGTTTTAATCGATTGACTAAGCCAACTAGAAAGTAGTGTGAAAAAAAATATAAGCGGGGCAAATTTAAAAATATGTTTAAAAGAAAAACCAGAAAAAATATCACGACCTTCTTGGAAAAGGTTGAGTGTTTTTTGCTTTAAATAACTTATTAAAAGTGGGATTCCTACCAATAACGGTGATAAGTAACCAACAAGGAGGGTGAAACTAATTGTTGCGATCGTTAGAGATAAATGAATATCCATTTCAAATATATTTGAAATATACCCATTCAGTATGGGCAAGGTTATGCTGGTCAACAAAAAACTCATTAATATGCTTAAGCTTGATAAAATCAATAACGAAATTATTTGCATAATGAAAACTTCTTTTATGGTTAAGCCAAGAGAACGCAAAATAGCAAAAGTATATTTTTTTGCATCAAGATATGAGCGAAACAAATAAAATATACCAATAAGAGAAAGCATCAAAGCGACTAAAGAAACTAGTCCTAAAAAATCTGATAAATAATTTGTAACCCTTCCCACTTGGGCCGATGATTTAGCCGGCGTTACTCGCTTCAAAGAGCTGTCATCACTTGCACTTATTACGTCTTACTCTAGTCTCTGCTCTATAGGTAGAATCGTTTTAAAAAATGTTTTGTAAAAAGCCGTACTGCCTTTTTTAAGTAAACTCGCCTTTTTGATGCCTGTGTTTGAAATAATAACTCTGGATGCGGCAGAGCCCATTTGAAATCCCTGGGTAGTATCCTCTTCTACCACACCTGCTATCCTAAAATTACCTTCTCCAATTTTGACCACGTCACCGATTTCAACTCCAAACTGCAAAAGTAATTCTGGATAAACCCAAATCTCTCCATCGCTCAAGTTTTTCTCTTTAATACTACCTGTTTTTTTGAGCAATATCTCTCCATAGAAAGGAAAACCTTTTTCATGCTGAGTTAGATAAACAAGGTGACTTTTATTTTTTGCTGACAACATAGCAAAAAGGCTTATTGAATCTATCGTTTGAATTGGTTTTAGCTTATTTTCAATTAATGTTCTTTGTGTAGGACTTAGTTTATTGCGCCCTTCTATGGATAAATCAGCACCTAGAAGTTCTCTTGATTTGCTTGTTAGTGCTTGGGAGAAACTACTTTTAAAACTTTGAACTAAAACTAAACCGAATAAACCTAAAGAAAGATTGAGTAGAAAGAATAAAAGGAAATGTTTACTTGCTTTTAGATCCTTATAAGCAATCCTAAATAATCTCATGTAATATACCATTATCTAATGAGAACTTACGAGAACAACGATTAGCAAGATTTTGATCATGTGTAACTAAGATTAACGCTTTGTTTTGCTCTTTAACTAATTGGAAAATGAGCTGCATAATCTCCTCGCCAGTTTTTTCATCTAAGCTGCCGCTAGGCTCATCAGCTAAGATGATATCTGGAGAAGTCGAAAGGGCCCTGGCAACGGCAATACGTTGTTTTTCTCCACCGCTTAGCTCTGATGGACGATGCTCTCCCCGATTAGCAAGTCCTACTTTTTCAAGTAAACTTTTGGCTTTTTCTTCAATTTTATTTTCTTCTAGAATTTGCAAAGGTAGTTCAATATTTTCCAATGCGGTGAAATGTGGAAGCAAATGAAAGTTTTGAAAAATAATTCCCATATGGCGAGCTCGAAAACGAGTCACCTCCTCGTCATTCATAGAACTAAATTGTTTATCCAAGAGAATTAACTCACCACTTTCAGGGCGGTCTAAACCTGATAGTAAATTTAATAATGTACTTTTTCCAGAGCCAGACTTCCCTAAAATAGCTATTGTTTCATTCTTGTGAACAGTTAAATCTAATCCCTTCAGAACTTTAATTTCTTGTTGGCCTTGAGTGAAACTCTTTTTTAACTTTTTAGCTTCTAAAATCATAACGCCTTTTTGATATATGGATAAACTAGATTCATTATTTTTTTATGGCCCTCTTCATTCGGATGAATACCATCTTCGATATTTAGTGATTTCTCCCCTCCGATGCCTTCTAATAATTGAGGAATGAAAATAAGTTTATACTTGCTCGCCAAATCAGAAAAGACCTTCATAAATTTTTTATTATAGTCTTCACCATAATTAGGGGGCATGCGGATTCCACATAAAATAACTTTGATTTTTTTCTCTTGGGCCTTCTCTATAACAGTAGCTAAGTTTTTGTAAATGCTTTCAGTATTTACACCACGGAGTCCGTCATTAGCCCCCAGAGCTAGTAGTAAAATATCAGGTTTCGATTTTAAAAACCAGCGAAAGCGTGAAGGAGCACTCGCCGAAGTCGAACCAGAAATACTAGCATTAACTATTTTTATATTTTTTAAACCTTCCTCTTTAAAGCGCTTATCCAATAGCACAGGATAAGCACTATCTTTATCAATGCCATAGCCCTCGGTCAAAGAGTCACCCAAAAACAAGATGGTTTTAGCCTGAATTGATGTGATATAAAACAATGAGAAAATAATTATGAGCTTCATACACTGAATTATAAAGAATGTAGGCGGTAATGTCTTGTCAAATGCCTGTGATTTTTGTGTTAAAATCTTAGACAAAAAAAGCCTCACAAAAAGTGAGGCTTTCATAAATATCAAGAACTATTTCTTTTTACGAGCTTTTCTATCTTGACGACGCTCTTTCCTATTATCTGCACGCTTATCTTTACGTTCACGTCTCTTTTCAATTTTTTTATCTTTCCTAGCTCTGCGTTTATCAACTTTTCCTTGCTTCTTATCATTCCAACCTGGACGCTGAGCTCTTTTTGCATCTTTTTCTTTTCTGTGCTCAGCTCTCTTCTCATCCTGCTTCTCTCTTCGCTCTTGAACTCTCTCATCGCGACCACTTTGCTCACTTTCCACACTCTCCGTTGGCTCACTCATTTCCATATCATCATCTTGCGAAAAAACTAAAGAACTAAAGGTCATTAAAATAACAAGTAACCAATTCATATTCACTCCTTATAATGTGATGATTTATTCTATGCTTGAATTTGAACTTCAGGGAGCAGGGAATTTTATATCATGATTACTTTAATGGTTTAATCAACTTTTCAAACTCTTTCAATTCCATTTGTATGTCTTCAGGAATCGAAGTACCGCCTGAACCTGTATAAGAAAAAGTGATATTCTCAACATATTCGTCATAACAGTTTTTTGACTCGGGATACTTGTGAAACTTTTTTATACAGGTTTTAAGATAGGTGTTACTCATCGAATAAAAAATACTATAGTTTAGAGCTTTTTCACTTAACGAAAGCCAGTATAATAACTCTGGTACATGTTCAGGCGAAGGATTCTTAAAGAAATAATCATCAATCATTGAACGTAAACGAATATAAGTCACTGTGTCCACACCCTCAACATAAAAAGGACTTCTATCTTTTAATGGATAAAGAAACTTTGCGGCCAAGGCTTTAACATCTGACCAAGAATCAAGTTTATTTTTAAGCACATCTTCTTTACGCCAATTGTTCAGTCCTTTAATCCATTGATGAATATGCTCTTTATTAAGTTTTGAAATATTTTTATTTTCCAAGTCTTTTTCAAATGAAAAAACTCCTTGAGCAGGGGATTTTTTAACAACAGAATAGATATTCAACTTTCTTCGTAAAGCAGTGTTTAATTCCTTTTGATCACTAGTTTGGGAAATGAACTGATTATAGTACTTTAGTGCTTCCTCGTAATTCCTAGTCATATAATTATATTCCGCATAGTCATAATCGTTTTCGAAAGCATTGCGCTTTAACCCATGAAAAAGCTTGCGCTTGTTAGCGTCTTGCATATGACAATGCATACATAAATTCGCTCCTGCTTTTAACATTAACGCCGCAAATTCTTGATTACCACCGTTATACATTTTCTCTGTATCTTGCATATGCTCTAAAATGACTTCTTGTCCTAACTGATAAGTGATTGGCATTTTTTCAAAATGCGTTTTAGTATCCTTCAAGTCTTCTATAATATTTTTTAAGCCACTGGAGATTACAGCTTTATTTTTATTATCAGTAAATTTTTTCTTATTAAAAACATAAGGAAGTAAAGACTGCATGTCCTTACCGATTTTGCTCATTTTATAATTTATTTGTTTTACACCTTTTTCTTTGGCCATTAAGGGCAATAGTAATAAACAAAAAAGTATAATTTTCAACATATAATTCCTTTGGATAAATTGTATTCTAGATTAATTCCGCTTAAATTATATGATTTAGATTAGCTTTTAAGAAGCTTTTTTTCTTTTTCGATCTTGCTCAAGCATAAAGACACGCTTCATCTCTTTATTGACCATAAGCCAAATTTCATCTTCTACCTTGTAAGATAAATCAAGAAACTGTATGCCCACCTTATAACTCTTTACTTCATTTTCAGACTCTATTTCTTTATTCATGGCTACACGACAGTTAGGAATATTAAATTTCTGAGCATTGAACTTTAGTTTACAGTCTTGAAATTTAGTCTCGGGCTTAAATTGTTCTAAATCTGTCTCAAGTACTGTAAAACCTGTTCCTCCTGCGGAAACATCGTTACATTCGTATTCTTTATCAGCAATTATAAGACTAACTTTGACAAAAGAACTTCTCTCTATTCTACAGTCATTCCTCTGCACACCTTTATGCACTTGCTTATCTAAAATAAACTCAAATAACTCATCTTCTTCAACCCAGTTTAATTCTCCATGGGTGAAAAACTGATCGTGAGTACCTGTTATTTTTAAAAGCAGAGTATTGTCAGCCAAAATTTTTATTTGGGAAAAGTCATCTTCGTCTGGCTTCTTAAAGACAAGTTTAGACTCATCTCTATGACTAAATTGCAACTTATACAGGCCCGAATCTCCCTTGCTCCATATATGAAAAAGGCATTTCTCACTGTCTAAAATACGAAATAATCCTTGCACTTCATGTTCGAGCATGGGCTTAAGAAAATAGCGCTTATTTTCCTTTGACTGCATAATAGGGCACCTCCCCTATTTTTCGGCATTTAGCGCCAAATAATAAAATATTCACCGACGTAATTTCAATATGTTAGGTAATTAAAAGAAATTTATTGGGTCTTTTCTGCTTCGTGTTGTAAAATAAAGAGATTCCAGGAGTTGATCATGGAAAACAATAAAAATAGTTTAACGAACCTTAATCAAGTGAAAAAAGAAAAAATGGATGTCAATTCGACCAAGTCAGAAAAGAAAGGCTTGGGAGGATTAATTGAAACATTTTTCCGAAGCTTCAGAAGCTTGGGCTTCTATGTGATGTTAGTGCCCATAGCGTTGATGTATATTTTTTGCATGGGCGTTTCACTTGCCCCAGGATTTATGCTTTTTGATATTATCAAAAATTGGAGCATGACACAGCCCTCCTACCTAGCTTACCCAGCTCTAGGCATAGCCGTTGCTGCGACTTATTTCAGTTACGGAATTACTCTTATTTTTGTAGTTCCACTAGTCAATAAACTTTTACCTCTGAAAGTAAAAACCTGTCGAACGACTTGGTACTCTCTCGATGTTATCCCATGGTATTACCACAACGCTCTCACCTACCTTGTTCGATATACCTTCCTAGATTTCATCACTCCTACTCCTTTTAATATTCTCTTTTTTAAAATGATGGGAATGAAAATTGGTAAAGGAACGGTTATTAATACCTCAAATATCTCAGATCCTTGCCTTATAGAGCTCGGTGATTATGTCACAATAGGAGGTTCCGCTACCCTATTGGCCCATTATGGTATGAAGGGATTTCTTATCATTGATAGGCTTGTCATCAAAAATAAAGCTACTATCGGTCTACGTGCCAGTCTTTTTGGTGATGTTGTTATCGGAGAGGGAGCGACCGTAGCTCCACACGAAGTTGTTATGCCTAAAACACGTGTGCCTGATAAAGATAAAGAAGCGGCTTAGTTTTTTTCTGTAATATTTTTAATCTTCTCAAGAGAGTACTGAATCCGGCGCTCTTCTAATTGCCGTTCATACATAACAAATACGGCTTCAGCAATGAAGCGTAAAACACGAGACGTTTCCTCTTTAGAATTTCCTGAATATAAGGCCCGTTTGAACATTTGTTGGATAATCTTGTGCTGTTCATAAGTTAATTCTTCGAAAGAGAAAGGGTCCGCTGGGTTAATTTCTAATCCAGTACTGTTGCTAATAATAAAAGCTTTATATCTCTCATAATCACGATCATTTTCTAAGCTTGGAGTCAGTAGTTTATTTTTAATAAAACCTAGTTGCATATACTTCATTCGTTCAGCATAACTAACAACTTCTTTTTCTTTTATCCCAATGACCATTTTATCCACAATCGCTGGCAGGAATATCTCTTCTGACTGATATGATTCAAAGCCTATTGTTGAATTTTTTGTCCACTCAAGATAATAGTTTTCCCAAGAGGTTTTAAACTTATCCCAGTCGAGTTGGTGTTTATCCCTAAGCTTTCTTATTTCATCTACAGTGAGTATTTTATTCTCTCTTAATTTTTTGCAAAAAATAAACTCGGAATCAAACTCGAGCTTTCTTATTTCGTTTTTTATGTAAGCTTTTCTCTTCCATTGGTGAAACCTTGCTGTTTGTTTAGCTCCAATCAACTGCCCCCATGACTCGATGACTTTATCGCACTCATCTATTTGCTGTTTTCGTTCCTGCAGTTCAATCGCTTCGGCAATAAGCGAGGTAAATATCTTTTTATTTTCAAGAAAAACTTGGATACCATATTCTACGGCATAATGAACAAGATCTTCTCCTGTTCGCACGATAGTCCTCATAAATGAATTTGGAGCATAAATTTTTTCATATGAGTTTTTATCCAAAACTGAAAGATATTGAGAGGGTACCAAGTAATACTCTTCGTAAGTATTGGGATCCGTGAATAAAGCAAGTTTTTCTACTTCTATTTGAAAAACTTCACCATTGCTTTTCTTAAGAGGTATTGAGGAAGGTTTTAAGTTTTTATTCAGTGGTGAAATAACATCTTGTTTAAAAACATAAATGCCTTCGTTATTTAAAAGCTGATCAATAACGATTTTAAGCTCTTGATTAACTTCGCTGATATTCCCATTCGTTTCCTTGATTTGTTCATTGGTATTATTGATATTGTCATTGGTTTCTGTAATTTTGCCACAACTGCTAATAAGAATGATGAATAAAAATGAATAATAAAAGCGTTTCAACTTGCCTGGCTCCAGCTTTTTAATTTGTTAAGTTTACATATCATTCACCTAACGCATTGCCAGTTATTTTTACTTCACATTAATTGAGACAAGTTATTTAATGCTACGAGTTTATAAAAATTACACTCCTCTAAATGAAGATTTAAAGCTAATAAGTAGCATGCTTCCGTTTAAACAAAATTCCCTATTTCTAGCTCCTATGGAAGGTGTCACAGATGCTTTATACAGGCAGCTCATTTTAGAAGAGTTTAATGACTGGGATATCGCCGCTTGTGATTTTCTAAGAATTCCATCAGGAGGAACTTATCCCGAAAAACATTTATTAAAACACTTCGGCCAGCAACATTA
The DNA here is from genome assembly GCA_937952395.1 of uncultured Bacteriovoracaceae bacterium. Lineage (GTDB taxonomy): Bacteria > Bdellovibrionota > Bacteriovoracia > Bacteriovoracales > Bacteriovoracaceae > CALFYV01. The sequence goes on from CALFYV010000065.1 coordinate 20,249, forward strand.
CCAAAATGATGAAAGAAAGAAGAAAACCATTTATCAAATAATGTCGGCCCTATCGAGTAAAACCGCAGAAACTGTCGAGCAACTCTCTAGTCTAGGCTTTAAATGGGTTGATTTAAATTTAGGTTGCCCTTCAAAAACAGTTTGCAAGCGCAAAGCTGGTTCATCTTTATTGGAACATCCAGAAGAAATGCGCCCGATGCTACGAACAATTAGAAAGAACTATCCTCATTTTTTCAGTGTCAAAATGCGTATTGGATTTGATGATGATAAAAACTTTGAATACTGCTTAAAACTCTTTGAAGATGAAGGAGTTGATGCCATTACTATTCATGGACGTACCCGAGCTCAGCTTTATAAAGGTGTCGCCAATTGGGATTATATTAGAACAGCTGTCAAAACAGTCAAAGTTCCTATTATAGGCAATGGGGACATTTGGAATGTGGAAGATATTGATAGAATTTTTGATTACACTGGATGCCATTCAGCAATGATGGCCAGAGGTGCTTTAAAAACTCCATGGCTTGCCTATTTATATAAAAACAAATTAAAAGATAGTCTAGAAATGAGAGCAGAAATGATTCCATTGTATTTTTCTAAATATGAAAATATTCTCACTCCTTATACGACATCACAATTCAGATTAAGACGCTATAAAGGATTAAGTCGTTACTTATTTGATGATTTTCCCAAGGCCCTAAATATCAGAAGTAGATTACTCAGAAGCCAATCACTGGAACAGTTTCAAGAAATCCTGAGTGAACCACTCCTATAAATGTTTATAAAGTAGAATAATAGAAAAAAGTTTAAACACCTTTATTTCGCCATTGTGTCT
>CALFYV010000066.1 GCA_937952395.1 uncultured Bacteriovoracaceae bacterium
GGCCAGCGTAGCTTGCAAAATGGATGAGAACAAAGAGTATCTCAACGAATTTCCACCTTTTCTCTGCGGTACTAATTCAACCCCACTTCATCTTTCTCCTCAAAGTCACGTGCATAAGGTCAAACTCACCCTGACTGTTTGGGAAGAAGTCGATTTTTTTGAAGCTGCTGTTTTTGAAGATAGGCTTATGCTAGATAATATCACAGAGCCAAAAAATGAAGGACGAGAACTAGTCCATACCTTCACCCTCTCTTCGAAAAAATATAAATCTCTCTCTGAATATCAAGATAATGTGGGTGATATTATTAAAGAAGAGCATCCAGAAATTTATAAAGACCTGCATGAAGAATTACAAGACGCCATTAGTGGTTTGCGTTCAGATTACTTGAAAAAATCCTTTTCTAAATTTAAGTATGATGTGGCCATCTCTGATGTTTGGTTCGATGCTCAAACTCCTGTTTTTTCTCATCATCCTCCCGCTATCTTTAGCGAAGAACAAGTACTCTTTATGGGTAATGATGCTTCAGTAATTGAAGACCCCTCTTTCTTAGGCTTACTTTCAAGCGATGCCAAAAGTAATCTCATCAACTTGGTTTATTATAATAAAGAAGATGATAGTGATGTAAAATTTCCAGTTATTGGTGTTTTAAAAAATAAAGATGAACTGGATATGACTTCGGTCAATTCCTGCTTTGTTCAAAGCCTAGTCCAAAATCAATTCATCGATCTAACGAAGACCAAACTCACTCAACACGAACAAGTTTTAGATACAATCACTAATTATGAGTTATACCTAAATAAAGGAGGAGTCCATAAACTACTCGTTTATACTTCCTATTGTTACGCTCTTGCTGATAATAATGTAAACTCAAAAATCGAAGCAGACCTTTGGTTTAAACTTGAAAATGTTTTTGCTAATCTTGAGTGTGATGTTGACTATATCCCCGATCCTTTCATGCCCATGATCGCGGATGAAACTAAAATTCCCAAGAGAAAAAAGCGCAGCACTGGCCCCAAGCCCGCCCAAGAAAATAAGCCTGACAAAATGATCGAAAGCAAACAACGCCAGAAGAATCGCCGTAAAATTTAATCCCATTTTTCACAAATGAAAAAAATTCTTTCAACTTAAGTATTATCATTGCGATTTCTATTCATTCTATGCCAAATAAAAAGCCCCACGTTGGTGGGGCCTTAGACGCTTAAGATAATTTTCCTACCGGGGGAAGGAAAACATAAATAAAGCCTAACATTTAAATAGAAACTGAACAAGCACTTGTCTTCATGATTACTCTAATCCATGGAAAGGAGGTAAAAGTCATGGAGGACAAGACGCTTAAGGTGATTGGTTTAATTTTGTCATTTATGAGTGTTTTAATAGCACTGATACAAATGCTTAAAAACTGATTACCGGGGGGAGGCGAAAGCCTCCCTTTTTTAAAAAATAAAAAGCCCCACGTTGGTGAGGCTTGGATGACAAAATGCTAGTT
>CALFYV010000067.1 GCA_937952395.1 uncultured Bacteriovoracaceae bacterium
TCTATAAGAAAATGACCCAATCTATTGGACAAACAGCCTTTGAAGCTCCACTAAAGCGCACACTTGTTATTAACCCTGAAAATGCCCTTATCAAAAATGCCATGAAGTTATGGGAAAATGAAGCCAAGCGACCACTAGTTGAAAAAATCTGTCATCATACACTTGATTTAGCGACTATTTCCTCTCAAGGTCTGGATGAAAAGCAGAAGAACGAATTCGTGAGTCGTTCCCAAGAACTGATTCAAGAATTGAGTGGATTTGCACTTTAGAATTTAAGTAAAATTACAAAATAAAAAAAGGCGCTTTCAGCGCCTTTTTTTATACATTTCGTCTAAAAATTAGACAATTTCCACTCAAAATCAACCTCGAACCTGGCATTCGTTTTGCACTATTAATTCTCATATTAAATGTATTTAACAAGGATTTATTATGAGATTTTTAATCGTTTTTCTACTTTTAGCATCTTCTTTAAGCTCTTATGCTCAAGAAGAAGTAAAGAAACTAAGTAAACTCGAAGAAGTAAGCTTGAAAGCCAAAGCCTATGGAAATTATATTAAAGATGACAATAGCGATGAATTTATGATCCTAGAAGGATTGGCAACTTCCTTTTACGGTATCGCTTCACTTATTTCCTCACAGATAAATGCTTCCGATAAAGCTGTATTAAAAGAACAAATTGAAGCGAAGGGTAAACCTGTTAAAGAAAAACTAGCATTTGAATTGGCTGAGGCTGAACTCGAAGATCTAGAAAATGAAAAGAATTTAAAACAAAACGAAAAATTCAAAGATGTAAAAACCAATGTAGATAAAGTAAAAGCCAATTATGAGTCTAACTTAATCGAAGAAGAATATAAACCTAGAATTGAACTGGCCAAAGAAAAAGTCTTGGATGCTAAAAAAAATCTAGCAAAAGTTGATGCCAACTATATTTTAAAAAATAGAAGTATAGCTCCTCATTTAAAAAAAGAGTTCGCTGCTTATGACAAAGTCGCTAGTCGAAAATTTTCGAAGTTTGCTTTTTTAGCTTTTGTCGGTCTTGGGTATGATTTTTACCGTCGACTAACATCACCAGAAAACGAAGCTCGCGAAGTTTTAGAACAAAGATTAAATCAAATAAATGAGATGGAAATAGTTGATGATTCAGCGAGAGAAGCTGGTAAAGAAAATAGTGACTCAACTCAAGTTGAAAAAGTGCTTATCAATAAAAAATCTAATCAAAAATAAAAAAAGCGCCATTCGGCGCTTTTTTTGATTCGATAGAGCTGTCAATGTGACTACATTGTATATCTTGAAAAGAGTTTTAAACTTATGGCCAAATATTTCAAAATAACAAATGCTATCTTATTTACTACTGTTCTATGGGTAAATGCGAACGTCAGCGGCTCTGTGCCTTTAAAATATACTGAGTGCATACAAGAGAAATCAACTTATTGGTCAGAAACTAAAGGTTCGTGCGAATGCTTATCAGGATTTAAAAAGCAAGAAACTAAATGCACCCCGATAACCTCATTTTCTGTTGCAAATCCACTGTTTTCTAACCTACAAAATGATAAAAGTGTTCGGATGTTTACAAACTGTAGTAAAGAGGAAGTGAACTACCTCCAACAAGTTGAAGAACTAGAGAAAGTTGTACTAGATGAACTTTTGTCAGAAGTTATTCAAGAGCAAAATATCATTGCGGACCTAACTTGTAACAAAAAATTAAAAATGAAGCTAAAAAAAGCCAACAAAAACTTACGTTGTATAATCTCAAAAATTGGAAACCTCAATTTTATCTGCCATGATACAAAAAGCGGTTGCAAAAATGCAAATGCTAGAGCGACTTGGGGAATAGGGAAAACGATAAAACTATGTAAGAGTGAAGGTTTTTTTAATACAAGGAAAATGCTTGAGGTTTTAATTCATGAAACTTCTCATCTTTGTATGAAAAATGATGCAACTTATTTTGACTGGCAAGTTTGGAGTATTCACAATACCCCCTTCTTTGGCTGGCAAACAATAGCTGACAGCTATAGAATATGGTCAAAATATGGCTTTTGTTACCCCGAAGCACCTAACCAAAAAACTTTTCCAGGCCGACACAAGGGAGGTCAAGGAAGAGTTATTCCTTATTTTATTTTTGAATACGAAAAAAATAATTATACTACTTATTCAGCCTCCATTGATAAACTCTTCTCAAAAGGTGAAATATCCGCGATGGAGCGGGATCAACTTCTTACTAAAAAGTACATCAATATGGATGAACTGCCCTCTCAACGAATGAAAGGATTTCAAGAGTATATGAAAATTTACCAGAGAAGGTTACGTGAGGGAAAAGTATCTGAAGATGAAGTCAAGGCCCTCCAACAGCAATACAAAAATTATGGTGTTCATTTCCCTAGCAATAACTACCCATCAGTTGCTCGCTTTGATGAAATAGATAAATCGATGGCAAATAAGAAAATCAGTCTAGAGGTTCGTTATAAATTCTGTCAAGGTAATGTGACTGAATCAGAGTTTCGGTTATTAAACCAAGATAGGACCCCACCTGAAGATTGCGATAAAATCTTAAAAATGAATTTAGACACTTATATTGAAAGTGAATTATTAAAATTTGAAGATATGCAATTAAATAAAATTCTCTTTAAATAAAAAAAGCGCCATTCGGCGCTTTTTTTATTTGCAACTTTTTTAAATTCCTTTTACTCGTTAACTGTTTTTAATTCTTCTCTATCAGTTTTCATTATTTGAAAATCCTTAATATTAATAATCCCCTTTTCTTTTTTAAGAGATGGATGCCCCGCTCTTCCAGCTAGATGTTTCTCACCATTCTCCTCTTCTTCTTTACAGCGAATGCACAAATGAGCAGTAGGTCTGGCGATTAAACGTTGTTCACTTATATCATCACCACATTCAGCACACTCTCCATATTGACCCTGCTCAATTCGCTGAAGTGCAGAGCGAACCTTTTTAATATAATAGACATTTCTCTTTTTCAGTTTAAGCCCGATGCTGCGCTCTTTTTCTTCATTATAAAGATCAACATCATCACCCTTGGAATCAAAAGAAGGTTGTTCCCAGTGCTTGTTTTCTTTTTCAAAGTCTTCAAGCACACTTGCGAAATAAGTTTTAAATTTCTCCACATCAACTCCTTTCATCACTTACTCCTTTCTTCCTTAAATCAGAGTAGAAACTCTAAATTTTTATGGCCTTCCTTGACCTGAGGTGTTGAATTCTTTTCATCACCTCTTTCATCCATTTATCTAGGCAAGCTGCGGTAACTTCCTTGTTATGCTTCACCAATCCCTGGTGAGCCTGCTAGACAACTTATAAGTAAGCACAAACCGTGCCAACTCACTTTTCTTGTCATTTCAAAGAGTTAAGAAAATATAAGAAATTTGGTCCGGGCGCAAACGGTGACCTGGGGGCATTTTGGGCTTAGTTTTTGTCACCAGTGTTTTCATTAGCTGAGTGTTATGCTAGGTTACTCCAATAAATCAAAAGGGAGTTGTTTATGAGAAAAATCGCATTTATTTTTTTACTCTTATCTTTAAACACTGTTTATGCCAGTGATTTCGCAGATGAATTAAAATTCAAAGCAATGAATATCGCTTCAAACTTAACTAAAAAATATATTTCCTGTGAAATGAGTCGTGGAATAATTTTTTTCCCAGACTTTTCTGATAAATGGTATTTTACCTATAAATGTACCGAATTTATTGGCGATAAATCAGGCTTAAAAATAAAATTTAAAGCTAAACTTCAAAGAAATAAAGAGCCATTTATTACCTCCATTCAAGTTAAAACTTTTGGAAAATATAAAATCGACACGAAATAAAAAACATTTTTCTCAAGTAATCATACTTTTGGACTAACTAGCCGAAAAGTAAGTGATTATGTGTAAAGTTTTAAATTTAATAGCTCTATTTCTGCTTTTTACTTTTCCTGGTTTGTTGCTGGGCAATGATATTAGTGGATACTGTGAACAGTACTTGGAGAAAACTTATCAAAAGATAAGTGTGATTAATCTAGCAAGTGCTCAAGAAATTAATTTATTAAAATTCATGATTAATTATAATCATTTGAGCAATTCTTCTCATTATTCATATTTAAGTTTTCAAGATAGAAGCAGACTTATTAATCTCGGGCAATCTTTTCAAGTCCAATTTCCTGATTATAAAAACCTGATTGAACCAGAACTTATTTCCTACATAGGGCCTGTTGAATTCCAGTCTTCTTTTACCCAGGCTTTTGACTTAAAAACTTCTAATCAATATCTCATACAACTTCAAAAAAAATCTCCGAAAGCCTTTGAAAAACTAGAAAATAAATACCAAATCAATGATTTAGATTTACTTACTTTAGAATCAAGTAAGAATAAAAGTGTACCGGTCATTAAAAATAACAACCTGATGGGACAATTACAACAGCTAGAAACTTATAATAAAAATGAAATTGCCAAAATCTTAAAAGACTCAGCTTCTCATTATAAAAAGCAATGCTCTCAAAAAGACTATTTAAGCTTTCTTAAGAAGAACAAAACCTCTTGCCCAAGTGACTTATTGGATAAATCTCTTTTTGATTATGAATTAGAGGATTTTTCATTTCTCCTAAGGAGCAAAGCTTTCAAAGAAATGACCAATCCTAAAATAGAACCACTTCCTCCCATTAAAATCCGCCAGCCCTTCTGGCCAGAAGAGAAAATGCTAAAAAATAGTAATGAAGATGTGAATGCTTATTATTGTGTTCGAGATACCAATATTTTAACCACTGTTATTATTCATCATACTGCTGTGCTGGTGCCAACGACAATCGAGGAAACCAATCAGTATCATATTGATA
>CALFYV010000068.1 GCA_937952395.1 uncultured Bacteriovoracaceae bacterium
CACTCCGTAACTCTTATAATCAACTGTGGCAAATTGAGGCCCTGCAAAGCCAAAACCAGGAGCTGCAAATTGTGGGTTTCTATCTTGCACTTGTCTTAAGTTGGTCAAAGAAACTCCAGCACCTAAAGAGATACGTGAAGTCACGTCCGACTCTGCTCTAATACCGTAGTTAGTATTAGATTCAACGTTCACAAAATTTTGAAGTGAATAATTAGTCACTCCAATATAAGGAGTCACTGTGACGGCATCAAAAACTGAATCATCAGATGTTGCATTTGCTTGAGTTTTAACTACCGCGGCTTGAGACGAGTTAACTCTATCTCTTTTTAAATCACAATCTTTTGGATCACGACCTTCTTCCATTAAACATTTAAGTTTTGCATTATAAGCTTCGATAGCTGTTTGTGATTCTTTCTTCTCACCTAAATAATCTTCAGTGGCTTCAACTAATTTCTCAGTTGTTTTTTGTAACTCTTTATAGCCCTTCTCTTTTTCCTTATTAATGATGACTTCATTTTTTTGCTTGGTTAACTCTTGACGTAAGTATTCCAGCTCTGAATCAGTCGCTGGTGGCGCGTCCTTTATATAACCATTGATATTGATGGGTTCCGAGTTTAAAACTTGCTCATTATTTTGTTCTAAAGCTGCTCCATTACTGTTTCCAGTATTAACCACCACCGTCTCGGCCAATGCTGTTTGCATTGAAAGAGTAATAGCAGTCACCAAAAAGATGGCCTGAGCTGTTAAATTTTGGCCAGACATAATGAAACCTCCGTTAATTACACATCGCATTATTGCATTATCATAACTGAATCTGGGAAAAAGAGAAGCAAAAGAGTCAGGAAATGTAAATTCTACACAGTGCGTTATTTCAAATATGAATCAAACTGGCCTACTACAGTGTTGGTATTTATTCGGTGAATTCATCTCTTCGCTGTCTTAACTTATTGATATTCTTTATATTTATTGCTTCGAGCGATTCATCCTCAAAATACTTTTGGGGATGCCACAACGAAATGATTAAAATTCTTAGAAAAACCTAATTATTCTCGAGGCGTGAGAGAGAAGTACTTTGAGAAAACCCACACAAGGGTATCCCAGTTAAAATTATCTTTGTAAATTGAACCTAGTAAAGCCATACTCTGCGCCAAAAGCTTGGGCAAACTGATTGAACATTCCGCCTAGAAGCCCATTATTTCCGGTTAGATAGGTATTCATCTGTTTTAAAACGGCCAAACCTATGACAATGACCACGGAAAGCATCAAGACGTATTCGACAGCAGCCTGACCACGGCTATTTTTAAGTAATTTCATGAGTTTATTATATAATTTTGTGAAAAAACCGTCATTGAGGCAAAACTAGTCTATTGTAAATAATTATTCTTTATATCAAGCAGAAAGCTAAAAAGCCCCAAAGGATGCATCTGCATGGGGCCCCAGTATTGGAAGGACTTCACTTCTTGTTTATCCTCAGCATTTAAAATTTTAAGCCCTTTATCATGAAAAAGTTCCGCAAAAGCCGCTTTGTTGGTCTTCCCCCCGGTAAAGCTAAATGCTTCAGACCATAAATCATATCCTGGTTTAACGGAAATCATATCCTGGGCCTTATGGGAGCTGAAAGCCGCAAAAGTTTTCTCCAGAGATTGGAATACATCCTTCCT
>CALFYV010000069.1 GCA_937952395.1 uncultured Bacteriovoracaceae bacterium
AGGCCAGTCCGATATTACCTCCTAAGAAAACATTCTTACCCAACTCTTCTAAGATTCGTGCTAGTAGTGTACAGGTGGTGGTTTTCCCGTTAGTTCCGGTAATAGCAATCATGGGAATTTGAATATAACGAGAAGCAAATTCAATTTCAGAGATGGTTTTATTTTTTTGAACCAGATGATGAGTTAGTGCAATGCCCGGACTTAAAACTAATTCATCAAACTTCATCTTGAGCGCAGCTTCTTCACTTAAGATATACTTAGAATCAAGCAGCTTTGAAACCTCCTGGTAGTTCTTCCAAGTCTTGGGTTCTCCCTGGTTAATAGCGTAGGTTTCAAGGCCCTGAGATTTGGCCAACTTAAGGGCTGCTAGGCCCGAAACCCCCATGCCTAAAATTGCGATTTTCATTTTTGCCTCTATTATTGAACTATATATCATTAAGCCATCAAAAAAAGTATAGGATTTCACTCAAGTTAGCCCTGTTTTCAACCGAAAAGCTGCTATGGGTGCACCTATACATTTGTATTTAACCTTCAATCCTTATCTCAATGATCATGATGAGCCCCATTACACTCAGGCCCATGAATTTTATGAGGTGTTGCTTAATGAAGTTAAGGCGCAAGGTAAAGAAGGATATTTATGGTGGGGAAAAATAATCGCTCAGGATCGTGATTCAAAACTTAAGATGAAAACTTTTGAGAAAATTTTGGAACATAATCAAAAATTAAATGCCAGCACTCACCTCTATATCACTGACTATAATCATCTTTGGGTGGGAAAGGTTTCTGAGATTTCATTAGAAAAGCCGGCCAAATGCCAAACCCTGCCATTTTACGAAGGGAAGAAAGTTGAGGCTTGGTTTAAAATAACAGATTTTACTTTGCTTGAGCATAACCCAGAAAGTGTGGCCAAAAAATTAAGTGAATTTTATATTGATAATCCCTTTAGTGAGCTTAAGATTGATGAGATTTCTCCATTTACTACCGGATTAAGTTTTCCACTTTTCATTCAAGACTTGGCTGAAGAGGCTTATTTTGATGAAATCGATGAGAGTGAGCAAAGTCATTTAATTCTACAAAATCATCCGGCCATCAATAATATGGTCGCCATGCAAGTACTAAAATATATTCACGCTTACGCCCTTCCTGAGAAGCTCTATTCTAAGCTTCCTCATGCTGCGCGAACAGAAATTGAAATTGCAGAAATTGATATCTTAGAAAATCGACATCATAATAATAAAAGAATTGCCTTTGCCTATATCAAAGCCTTTGAAATCATCATGAATGATCTGATTATCCATCATATAAAAAGAGAGGGCTTTGGTAATGAATTTTATGTTAATCCAAAAGTCATGCCTCCTAAATTATATTTTGAGCCACTTGAAGAAGGTTTGGTTACACTTAATCAATTTCAAAAAAACTACTCTATTAACCAACTGGTTTATTTTTTGCAAAAAGGTATGGAGAGAAATTTCTGCATGAAGAAAGCTTTTAGCGCACAAAAACCTTTTGTGGATTTTGTCTGTAATGATCTTTCTACTGTTTTGCGTTCAAATAAAATTTTAGAAATCAGAGGTATTCTCGCTCATGGTGAGTCTGAGAATGTCAGTGCTCATGATGCCATGGCCATCCGTAATTTAATGTTGGGAATTGGTTGTCGCGGACTCATCCACAAAGTCTATCAAACATTTTACCACAAAGAATTCAGTGATTTCTCCAAAGTGCTCGGTCAATACTCTAGTAAAAAAGCGGCTTAAGAAGGTGCCTGGAGTTTTTCCGTAGAGGGGCGAGTCAAAATTATTATTTCAAAGGCTCCAATCCACTAACTCCACCATACTTGGGTAAATCATCGTTTATATCAATCCACTCAGCCTTATCACTGAAATAAACATGTGCCTTAGGTCGTTCGTCCAGCTGACTATCAATAGAAGCACGAGTGAAATGAATTTCTCCTGGCCAATGAGTAGATCTAAAAAATAAATGTGTTCCACAATGTTTACAAAATTGCCGCTGTGCTTGTGGTGTGGATTTAAAAGCAGTGAGAGATTCACTTCCACTCAAAAGTTTAAAACTATCTTGTTCAGACTTAACTCCACACCAAGTCACAAAACCCGCTCCAGTTGCCTTACGACAAATAGAACAATGATCATGGGCGATAAATTTTAAAGGACCTGTGATTTCATAAGTAATTTTTTTGCAAAGACAGCTGCCTAGGTATCTCATTTTGACTCACTCCTCTACAGAAAAGCTCCAGGCACCTGCTTAAGTTTTCGCTCGGTGGTGGAGTTGTTGGCCTTGAGTTTGCCTTTTTTGCTCGCAACTTCCAGATCAAAATCAATCACTCGGTAATCCTTGGGTAAATCCAATTCCTTGATCCCCCATTTATGAATCATTTGATTTTTAAGTGTGTCGTTCAACTTCACTGCTAATTTTTGAGCATGATTGAGATAAAACACCTGACCTTCGGGTGTTTTAATCACGGGATTTTGAGAATTGGCCCCCCATAAAATGAGGGGCCAGAGTATGAGTAAAAATTTAAGCAATTAAATAAGTCCTTGTTCTTTAACTGTGTCACGTTCACTTTGTAGTTCTTTTAAAGTGAGAGCGAATTTTTCTTTTCCAAAAGCATTATGCTCAACACCTTCCACAACTTTGCATTTACCACCTTCAGTTCTACAAGGGAAAGAAAAAATAAGTCCTTCATCCACTCCGTACTGACCATTAGAAGCCACACACATGGAATAAGTTTCACCTTTTGGGGTATCATGAGTGAGATTATAAACAGCTTGTGTACAAGCGTTCGCTGCAGAAGCCGCTGAGCTAGCACCACGGGCCTTAATAATCGCAGCTCCACGTTGCTGAACGATTTTTATGAAATCATTCTTTAACCAATTCTCATCTTTAATGACTTCGTTCGCATTCTTCTTGCCAATTTTAGCATTATAAAAATCTGGATATTGAGTGGCTGAGTGATTTCTCCAAATCGTAGTATTT
>CALFYV010000070.1 GCA_937952395.1 uncultured Bacteriovoracaceae bacterium
TGCCTAATTTTTACTGCACCGGCCGTGGCAGAAGAAAAAGTTCTAAAGCTTTATGGGCGCTGCCTTAAAGATTTCTATGCTGATGAAATTGCTATTTCTGATACAATTGGTGTTGCTACGCCCTTACAAGTCAATAAAATGTTAAAATCTCTGAAACAAGAGTTTGGTCTTAAACAAAGTGCTCTTCATTTTCATGATACAAGAGGCATGGCACTGGCCAATGTCTTGGTCGGTTTAGAAAATGGAGTGACTACTTTTGATAGTGCTGCTGGTGGCTTAGGCGGATGTCCTTACGCTAAAGGAGCTACCGGCAATCTTGCAACTGAAGATTTAGTCTACTTACTAGAATCTTTAGGCGTCAAAACTGGAATTGATATGGAAGCACTGGTGGCTGCCAGTGAGTTTATTTTTTCAAAAGTTGGCAAAGAGTCGACATCAAAATATTTAGTATCTTATTTAAAGAGCAGGGAAAATGAATAGTTTTTATCAACAAAAGTTTACTCACTTAAAGGTTGAACAAGAAGGAAATTTACTTTGGCTTAGTTTTAACCGACCTGAGAGTAAAAATGCCATTACCATGGAGATGATTGATTCAATCGAAAAAGTACTACTTCATGCAGATAGGGATCAAGAAATTCGTGTCATCATTCTTACGGGTGAGGGAGATAGTTTTAGTGCTGGTGGCGATATTAAGAATATGTTGGCCAAGCAAGAAATGTTTGAAGGTGAAGCTAATGAGTTACGTTTAAACTACCGTTTTGGAATTCAGCGTATTCCTGAGGCCATTCATCGTTTAAGCACGCCGCTTATCGCGATGGTTAATGGGCATGCCATTGGTGCTGGTTGTGATATCGTGGCCATGTGTGATTTGGCCATTGCTAGTGAAAAGGCCAAGTTTGCGGAGACCTTTAATAAAATCGGATTAGTCCCAGGAGATGGGGGAACTTATTTTTTGGTGAGAAAAATTGGATTTGCTAAAGCCAGTGAAATGTATTTGACCGGAGACATTTATGACTCGAAGCAGGCCAATAAAATTGGTTTAGTTAATCATGTTACTCAAGCAAAAAAATTAAAGTCCGAAACTAGGACTCTAGCTTTGAAAGTGGCTGCCAATGCACCGATGGCAACGGCCATGACCAAGCGAGCATTGATTCACGGATATCATAATGACCTAGCAACTCAATTAGATTTATTGGCCGCCTACCAAGCGATTACGCAAAGAAGTCATGATCATGAGTTGGCTTTAAAAAATATTAAGGGTAAAAAGCCCACTGAATTCACAAACGCATAAAAATAATTTTTGACATCCTCCCTTTTGACTCTCAGAATATTTAAAGTACTAAACTTTTTTTCCAAGGATGAATTATGAAGAAGGGACTGATCTTTCTTATATTAATTTTTTTTACAGCTTCATGCTCGAATGTACATTACCGATTTCGACAAAAATCAACATATCCAGTGAAGTTCACAGGTGATCCATCTGATACTCATGAAGTAACTATTGCGGTTAAAAAAGAATTTCTGCTATGGGGATTAGTGCCTAAGCATGATACTGTTTATCTTGACCAAGTGGTTGAAGATGCGGGTTACCCATCGCTTTCTAAACTGATTATTTATGAGAAGCGCACAACTGAAGATATTCTTTTAAGCATTATAACTTTCGGATTTTATGTTCCAAGAACAATCATGATTACAGGTTTTACTGAGAAGTAAAATAGTGCAGTCAGGAGGACCCAACCAGGACGGGGAGGTAACTCAAGTGCAAACTTAAGTTACTATTAAGCCATGGATGGCTTTTTTCTTATAACATCAGAATTTAAATTGGCGTAATGGTTTTTCTTCACTGCCTTGGAAAGGAATTGCTGGTTTTAATAGAAATTCACTCTGGGAATTTAAAAGTTTTATATCAGTAAGTTCTTTGAGTAGATTATTATTTTCAAAATGCAGATCAACTTTTTCAAAGGGAATTAAAGTATTATCATTTTTCTTATAAAAAGTTTTAAGAACTCCTTCTTCATTTTTTACATAAAAATCAATTTTACCAACTTGTTCTGAAACACTAGCAAAAAGTAAAAGAGGTCCTTTGGTTTGAAGCAAATCATAACTGAAGGTAAATTTCTGAAAACCTTGTTCATCAACGGGATTGGCCCGTATTGATAACTTCATAATATTATGATGATCTTCATAATCTACAAGAGTCACTCCTTCTATAGAAAAAAGTTTTTCTATAGAATATCGCTTCATTGTATAATTATTTTCAAGATCCATTTTTTCTGATTCTAACCTAGCATTTGCATCATCACTATTCCTATATCCTAAAACTCTTTTCCCATTCTCTTCGAATAAGTAGAGCTTAGAAAAAAACATACGCTTATAATCAATGGTGTTAGTTAGATCTGAATTTAAATAGAGAATCCTTTGAGCATTTAAGTGCGCTGGAGGCTCGCGGTAAAGGACATCGTTAGTTTTAAGTTCTTCATTAACTTTTTTAACCAACTCTTCAGCGAGCAACTCTTCCTGGCTGGTTAACCTCTCTTTACAACCAGCAAGGACGGAAAATGAATCAGCAGGTCCACGGCACCAAGCTTCATCGACATCATGAGAGTTTATGGCCAACAAAAGTAGGAAGAGGATATTAAATATTTTCAT
>CALFYV010000071.1 GCA_937952395.1 uncultured Bacteriovoracaceae bacterium
GGCCAAAGCCGAGACCTTAACTTATGTCAAAGGCAGTGCCGTCGTTATAGGCAAAGTGCTTTCGAACGAAAAGTGCGATAGAAAAGAGACTCAGGTTTTTCTGGTTAGAAAAGAGGTCGTTAACTATCAAATTCCGGTTCCCCATCAGGGAAATTTTCAAGTTCATTTAGTGCCGGGTGATTATAAAATAGTAGCTGTGGATTTAGGAGGATGTCTTTATGAAGAAGACTTGACGGTTAAAGCAGACTCCTTAAATAAGCTCACTTTAAAGCTTGAACACTACGAAGCAAGTAAAAAGAAAACGTCGTGGTTTGATTCTATTATTTCTAACGCTTATGCCATGACTATGTGTATTCACTGTTTGCAAAATCAGTATATTCCAGGTCAGCCCAATCCTAATTTTTTCTATCCACCATACCGCTACGGTTATCCCACTCCTTGGTGGGGGCCATTTGGACAATTTAGTTTTCGCCAATTTTATTCGCCTTGCTTATGGGGGTATCCTCCTTATGGAATGTATGGGGGAGGAGCTTCATCTTATATGTCAGCAGATGTATCAGGCGGATTGACGAGAGCTTCCAGACCTTATTATGGTGGTTGCTATGGCCAGGCATACCCAGGTGACGGAGAGATTGTGGCAGGAAAGCCCAATGTTTATTTTCATGGCAAGAAGAATGAGAAAATAAAAATTGAGTTAGAGTATTCCGGTAATATTCTGGCGACAACACCCTCACTGCCTAATGAAGGTTTAAATGTGGCACTCACTGGTGACGGTGGCCTAAAAATTGATGAAGCAAAATATCCCTACTTTTTCTATGACATAAGAACAGCTGATGAGAATCTTCAAGCTAAAGCGGGTAGCTGTGTAGAGAAAGATAATGTGGTGAAAACCATGGTCGCTTATTTAGAAAAAAGTGGATTTAATAAAAAAGAGATAGAAGATTTCCACAGTTATTGGAGTGTGAAGTTACCTGAGGTTAAATCAGTGTGTATTTATCCTCAAGGTAATAACGAACTTAATAAAATGTCGAATTTGAAAATTACGCCACCTCCTAGTAAATTAACCCGGGTTGTGTTTGTCTTGATTCCTGATTCAGGAGATGGTGCAAAACCAGAAGGAATTTTTTCGTCTGCACCAACTCAGGAGTGGGTACCAACAGTTAAGAGATTTCCCGCTGGAGCAGCTCTTGAAGTGAGAGAATGGGGTGTGGCCTTCTTAACTATTCCTCAAAAACCCAAAGTCGATACGACTAAACTTAATTTCGGTGTTCATAAGCTTTAGATAATAATTTCAAATATTTATACGATTTGTGGCGCCAAATTGGCGCCACAAATTCTCTAACCAACTGAAATCACATTTTTATAAAAATTTCAATTGTTGGCAAAAAAAGACACAGTTTGTGTCCTTTTTGTTGTGATGTTATCTCGTTCTTTCTATAACCCTCACATGGAAAGAAACGAATTATTTAGAGTTAAATTACAAAACGAATTAGTTACAAGAATTAAAAAGAACTCTAAGTTCTCTTTGAGATCTTTTGCTAAGCAATTAAACCTTGAAGCTTCATCTTTAAGCAAAATTTTAAGTGGCAAGCGAAAGCTGACAGATAAGATGTGCATAAGGCTCGGTAAACTCTTAAGCCTTTCAGAGAAAGAAACTTTGGATCTTATGAATATGGAGAGTCAGAGTAAAAGCGCAAAGAAAGATAAATTGCTGAATGATGATGCCTTCAAATGCATTTCAGATTGGCATCACTTTGCTATTTTAGAACTCACTCGAGTCAAAAACTTTAAATCGAATATGCGCTGGATTGCCAAAGTTTTAAATATTTCCCATGGGGAAGCTCAAGAAGCAGTCGAAAGACTAAAGCGGTTAAACTACTTAGCAGTTGATAAGAACGGAAAATTTAGTGATGCCTTGGGGCTTGCTTACAATGAAGGCAATGAATACAGCACTATCGCTTTTAGAAAATTACAAAAACAAATTTTATCTAAGGCTTCTGAGGCACTAGATAATATTGATTATAGTCAGCGAGTTCAAAGCTCTATGACTTTTGCTATCAAAAAAGACAAATTACCAGAAGCAAAAAGACGAATTCTAAATTTAATTGATGAACTTAATGATTTTTTAGGGGAAGGACAAAACTTAGATGAAGTATACCATCTAGGAGTGAGTTTATACCCAGTTTCAAATACGTAAGGAGAACGATAATGAGAATGTTAATTTTAGTATTATTAGTAAGCAGCGCTTTTGCCGGTGGTAAAGGTGGCGGCGGTGGAGATGTTTTAGTTTGTTATAATAAAAAAGGAAAAGTCTTGGATGTTATTTCTTATGACCATTGGAATGCTGACCAGGAGTATAGCTTCACTGTAGCAAGAGATAATAAGACTCCTTATATGAAGCAAGTTGATGCACAAATAGAGAAGATAAGAAAAATGGATTATACATTGGCCAAGGAAATAAAGAAAACGGTTGAGGTTTTCACCAAAGAGAATATTCAAGATAATGATACGGTCGGCTTTGTTGATAGTTTAGATGATAATGGTGATGGCGTTCAAATTGTTGTTCCTGAAAAACTTCAAGGGCAATGTAAAAAAGTTGTAAAGAAAAGAATTGCCACTTTTAAGGTCTCAAAGGAACTTCGCTATGGTGAAAAACCGTTCTTGTTATCTGAACATTTATGGAAAAATGCCCCTGAAAGCACTAAATATGCTGTGGTTATACATGAAGCAATTTATAAGTTTATAAAAGAAAATTTTAATGATGTTGAAGATTCTAAGGATGCCCAGTATTTAAACGCTCTTTATGCTTCCGAAGAATTTGATAGCTTTTTACCATTCCAATATGTAGAAGCTATCAGTAGATTACAATTATTGCCTTACAATCGCTCGATACAGTTTTCAGTTTTATTAGAAAATTTATATTTCAATATAGGTGGTTTTTATTACGATTTCAGCCGTGAAAAAGAGAACCGCTGGGCAGAGGGTTACTTGGCAGAAATAAGTCAAAACATTATTGTTAATGGAAAAGAGCGTTTAATAGAATGGATGTGGATGGATTACGATAATTATTCGTTTTGCACTGATATCGGATACCTAGAAAATAGCGAAATCTTCCCAGCTCTTATTGGTGAAGTTAAAGTTGAGCCAAGTAATTTTAGAAATTATTTTTGCTTTGTTAATAATGATGAAGGAAAGCAAATATTAGCAAAAGCTGAAGTATCAGGTTTAGAATCTGTATATCAATATAGAGGCTCCGCTTTTCCGATTTATCGTGAGTTTGAATTTGATTTAGTAACACAATTACCAAAGAAGTTTTCTGTTAATCTTTGTAAAGATGGGCAAGAGTACAAGTATAATATTAAAGGAAACGAGTATTACCTTAAAGGATATTATTACTTTATCTTTGATGAACGAGGTGAGTTAGAAAGTTTTACTAAATGGAAAGAATGCAAATAACAAAAGGGCCTTCGGGCCCTTTTTACTTCAAGTAATATTTTTCTAGAAATTCTTGAGTTCGTTTGAGTTGATATTTATCTAAAAGAACTTTCATTTCACTCATCATTTTGTCTAAATATTCATGAGCTTCTTTTGCATAATTTTTAAAAATATTCTCTTCTTCATTTTGATCGTCTTTGTCATCTAAAAGTTGAAAAATCATCCCAATAGTTTTTCCCAGTTTTGAAAAATCATTGAGGTTTTGTTTTGTAAGATGAGCACTGATCATAGTGCAAGCTTGCATCAATCTGGCGGTTTTAAGTTCATGCATATAAAGATAGTCTTGGAAGCTTTTTTTGCTTTTTGATAAATCAAGGGCCTGACCTTGGATGAGCCCTTGGGGGCCGGTGAGGTCTGAGAAAATTTGAATGAGTTTAATATCATTGGCCTTTGCTAAAAGCTGGTAACTTAAATTGAGAAGACCATCAGCAGCTAAGAGGGCCTGCCATTCATTAAATTTCTTATGAGTTGAAGCTCAGCCACGCCTCATATCGTCATTATCCATGCAAGGCAAGTCATCGTGAATCAGGGTGTAAGTGTGATGAACTTCTAAGGCCATTGCGATAAAATACTCACGCTCTGAGAGTTCAAGATTAAGATCTTGGCAAAGTGTTAGAAAAAGCTCAGGTCGAAAGAGTTTCCCTGTAGGA
>CALFYV010000072.1 GCA_937952395.1 uncultured Bacteriovoracaceae bacterium
ATGGCCTCAAAAATCTCACTACCCTTGGTTTTACACTCATCATGAGAAGGGTAGTTTGTGGAGAGCCCCTCAGCTAAAATGAGACGAGTTAAAATTTCCTCTTCTAAAATTTGATTTTTTTCAAACTCATCTAAAAGGCTTCCTTTAACGTTTTCAAAACATTTAGGCGCTTGTGAGAAAGCAAATTGAAAAAAAAGTAGAAAAATCCACATAAACTAAGTGTGCCTTGCTCCCCAGAATTTATCAAGCATGTTAGAGTCTCTTTATGAAAAGAAAAAAAGGCGAAGAGGCTTTTGATGCCTTCTATTTTAATATTTATGCTGGGCGCTGGGACCAATTGAAAAAGACACTCTTAAAACCTAAAGAGCATATTGTTTATCTCAATCCTTATCTTAAAAATAATCCACATCCCATAAAAATGGATTCAACTTATCCAGCACCTCAAAAAATAGATGATTTAATGAATTATTATTTTTTAGATTTTGCTTCCACACTTCCAGTCAAAGCACTGGATATCAAAAATGATGATCAGGTTATTGATTTATGTGCAGCTCCAGGAGGCAAAAGTTTGATGATCATGGGAGAAAATCCCAAGAGTCTTATTTGCAATGATCTCTCGCATGATAGGTTACAAAGACTTAAAAAAATTATGCAGGATTATTTGCCAGAAGATATTCAAAAAAAGATCACTTACACCAAAAGAGATGCGAGTCTTTGGGGAACTTTTGAAAAAGAAATTTATGATAAAACTCTTTTGGACGCTCCATGCTCCAGCGAGCGCCATTTTTTACAAAGGCCAAATGAACTCACCGATTGGTCTGAAGGTCGCACCAAGCGTTTAGCTAAATTACAATTTGCTCTTTTAGCCGCTGCTATTGATATCACAAAGTCTGGAGGGAGAATAGTCTACTCGACTTGTTCAATTTCTCCTTATGAAAACGATGAAGTAATTAAGAAGGCACTTAAAAAGCGTTCAGGGCAATTTGAAATAGAAAAAAACCTTTTTGATGAATCCGAAGCTACTGAATTTGGACAACAGGTACTACCTGATAAGAATGGGCATGGGCCTTTTTATCTTTCAATTTTAAGGAAAATATAATCTTTTCCCAAGCTTAAAAATCTACTTGCTTAAAATAGGGTAGAGGGTTATTTTGCGGCAATGTTATTTAACTTTAAAGAAAATATAACTATAGAAAAACGCACAGTTTCTTATCAAGAAGCTTACGCCAAAGTGTCTTCTTTCATCACTCAAGAGCGCCGAGATAAAATTGATAAAGTGTTGGAAGGCAGAACTTGTAATATAGGTGTGTTGTGTGAACGCATTCACGATACGGGAAATATTGCAGCGGTTATTCGTTCCATGGAAAACTTAGGCTTTCAAAATCTTGATGTGATCATGTCGGAAAAAATGAAAATCAGTACACGTATAACTAACGGAGCAGATAAGTGGATTTCTCAGCGCAACTGGAAGAATACTACCGATTGTGTAGAACAGTTAAAGAGTGAAGGATACCAAATCGTGGCCACTAGCTTACAAGCCGATAGTGTCCCTATGACCGAAATTGATTTCACAAAACCTACTGTCATTGCCCTAGGTAATGAAAAAGAAGGCGTGAGTGAGGAATTGCTCGCTCTGACTGATAAGAACTGTATTATCCCAACAGTCGGCTTCTCGCAAAGTTTTAATATCTCAGTCGCTGCGGCTATATTACTTTCTTATATTAAAATCCAAAGAGAACAGAAGCAAGGTTTTCATGGAGATTTAACTGAGAGGCAAAAGGAGATTATGCGCTCTCATTTCTATTTAAAAAGCTTAAAAAATCCTCACAAGTATTTTCAGTAACGAGTTCCCCTAAATTCTGAAGCATAAAACCACCAAGTGTAACCCACGGCCCAAGCCAATTGTTTTTTATCTGTTAAAAGAGGGCTTGCTTCGTTACTGGCATTGTTTAAATTGAGATGTTGAGCAAAAACAAAAATGGTGTGTTCATTTGCAATAGTATAAGCAAAGCCAAAATAGAGAGAACTTTGTAAGTACCCCGCTTTGGCTTCATAAGCTGCTCGTGTGGCAGTGGCGTATTGAGGTTCTACTGAATAATAATAATCCATATAACGCTCAGTTGCGAATTTCATATCAAAGCCTGAAAAAATAGTGAGTTCTGGAACTAAAAAATTTTCATAGAATGAATAGATAAAGGGATTAAAAACTGCACCTCGATCATCATAGCGTTTCCAGTCTGTGGACATGGCCAATCTTATGGGTAAAGAGAGTCCAATTTTTAAAGGAGAATTCAGCTTGGCTTTTTTTAAATGGATAAGAACGGTGGGCCCCAGTTCAAAAAGACCATCTAATCCTGGCATGCCTTGTCTCACGGGGTTATCTTCGGTGCTGGAGGAAAAAGTTAAAGAACCGGAAATACTTAACTCATAATCTGGATCTTGAAAAAATCGACCTCTGACTCCACCTTCTTGATCGGCCCGTAATTTATCCCCACGAATGATACCTGTGGGGAAGGGAATTGTGAGCTGCCTTGAGTGGGCCGAGCCTGGATAATCAGGAATCGTAAAAGTAGAAATCCCTACACCCAGTTCAATTAAAGGAGGCATCTCTTCCATGGTTGAACGGGTAATTTGGCCCCATGAGCTCATGGCCCATAAAGAAAGGATAAATAAAAAGCGCATAGGCTAAAATTGACACAGTTTTTGTTAAGTGTCATTACAAATAAGGCCAGCTTAAGTAGTGTCTGCTGCATGAAACCTTTTTTGAAATGGGCCGGAAATAAGTATAAATCAGTCGAGAGAATAAAAGCAGTTTTACCTCATGGAAGACGGCTTATTGAGCCTTTTGCTGGAGCTGGTGCTTTATTTTTAAATTCTGATTTTGATGAGTATTTAATAGCAGATGCCAACCCAGATTTAATTACTCTTTTTAAAGTTATTCAAACTTATAAATTTGATTTTATTGAATATGCTCAATCTTTTTTTACCCTGCAAAACAATGATGAAAAAAAATTTTATGAGTTTCGAACACTTTTTAATCAAACCAAAGATAAGAAATTAAAATCGGCCCTCTTCATTTATCTTAACCGTCATTGTTACAATGGTCTTTGCCGCTATAATCAAAAAGGTGAATTTAATACTCCTTTTGGTCGTTATGCTAAAGTTTATTTCCCACAAGTTGAATTAGAATCTTTTATTGAAAAATCACAAAAAGCCGTTTTTGAATGCGCTGACTTTGAAGAGATTATGCTCTCGGCTCAAGCTGGAGATGTGATTTATTGTGACCCGCCTTATGTGCCTCTAAGTAAAACCGCAAGTTTTACTAGTTACGCCACTGATGGTTTTGGCCTGCAAAAACAACAACGATTAGCAAGAGTGGCAGAGCTCGTTGCCCATAGGGGAATCCCAGTTGTCATTTCTAATCACGAAACCGAGTTCACGCTTAAAGAATACTCCAGAGCAAAAATTGAAAGCTTTGATATCAGAAGAACTATTTCTAGTAATGCTAGTAAGCGCGAAATGGCACGAGAAGTTTTGGCCTTATTTCAATAATGAAAAACTATATTTCTCAAATAGGATTTCAAAAGCTTGTAGATGAACATAATCAACTTTTAAAAATTGAGCGCCCTAAAACTTGTGAAATTATAGCTTGGGCCGCTGGCAATGGGGATCGTAGTGAGAATGCTGACTATCTTTATGGTAAAAAACGTTTACGAGAGATTGATAAGCGTTTGCGTTTTCTGAACCAAAGAATTAGTACTGCTCAAGTAGTTGATTATGAAAAAATTCATGGTGAGACTATTCGCTTTGGTGCAACAGTCACTATTGAAAATGAGGAAAGGGAAAAAACAATCACGATTGTGGGCAGTGATGAGATTAATACGGAGAAAGGACATTTGAGTTATTTAAGTCCGGTAGGCAAAGCCCTTATGGGAAAAACCACGGGAGATGAAATCACGATTCATTCACCCTCAGCAAAAGAAAATTGGACAATCACCGCAGTTCACTATAAAAAATGGGAATAGGAGAATCAATGCCTAAGGCTATCATAAAAATTGACAGTGAAGTACATGAGATAGAATGCTCGAAGGACCTAACCATCCTGGAAACCGCACTGGAAGCGGGCATTAATCCTCCTTTTGGCTGTATGTCTGGAGCATGTCACGCTTGTATGGCGCATTTAGAGAGTGGGGAAGTTGACCCGGGAGACGATAGTTTCTTAGAAGACGATGAAAAGGCACGAGGTATGATTCTGACTTGCCAATCAAGACCAAAATCGGGTGAAA
>CALFYV010000073.1 GCA_937952395.1 uncultured Bacteriovoracaceae bacterium
CCATCTGGATTCACGGAACTTGTACTCAAATTGCCAACACCAGATTGTGTTATGGGAGCCCCGTAAGCAGCTCCACATGTTGGCCCTGTATAAAGTTGTACTTCCTCAGGAAGCAAGGTATCTGGATCAATAGAGGCAGTCCAATTAAGAATCTGAGGATCCATATTTGAAGGTGAAGGATAAAACCATGCTAATGAAGTCGCAGGGATTGGCGGTATCGAATCAATATCAAAATTTTGGCCCGGAGATAAATTTGAAGGGATCACCGTATTTAATAAATCGTTACCTGCTAAATCTCTAACATAACCACCAATATTAAAGGTTGTCACACTAAGTGGGTTAACCTCTTTATTCGCTGGAATTGTAAAATCAAATTGTAGTGAAGTAGAACCATCACCGGAAGTATAGGCAACAGGGCTAGCTGTTGGTGTGGTATTGACCACTAAACTTGGAGGTGTTCCTCCGTTTATATTAACTGCCTCATCAAAATTGACCACTATTCGAATGACTCCTGTATTCCATGTACCTGGTGTATCCAAAGAAGTCACACTCACAATTTGTGGTTTCACACCATCGACTGTTATGGTCTTCGAAGTAAGAGGTGTTCCAGGTAAAGTTAAGTTAACAGGATTTCCTGCTGCATCTTTGATTGTTCCACTATTAAGTGCAATAGTTCCAGCCGAGATATCAAAAGGGGTAATATTATCCGTAGGTGCAACAGTATAAAGAAAATCAACAACATTACTGGCCGCAGAAGAATAGACAGCCGTTCCAGAAGCATTGGTTGCTATACTCGGATTACCTCCGCCAGTATTAACAAAAATATTCTCATTAAATGCCACTTGAATGGGGACAACTCCACCATTCATGACTTTAGATGAAATTCCCAAAGGAGTTGTTACTCCCGTGACGGTTGGAGCAGTATTATCAATTTCAATGGTATGTAAATTAGCTAAATTGGTAGCACCTGGCATTGTTAAAGATGCATTATTACCTGCTAAATCTGAAATATTATCTGTATTCAAATTAAGTGAAACCACATTTAAAGCAGCAACATCTCCAGTACCAACTGGAAAATTATAGTTAATAGCATTGGCCAAATTTGCAACGTGTGCTCCACTGCCGGCTACATTAAATGTGAGGGTTGAAGTATTCCCAGGGCCTCCCACAACAATATTTTCTGAAAAATTCACTCTAATATCGATGTTGGAACCCGCTGCACTTGAGTAGGCTCCATTAGCTTTAGTTGTCGTTACACTCGTAATTGTAGGTGCCGTTAAATCAATATTGTAAGAAAGGGTAGAAGTTGAACAAGGTGATACGTTTCCAGATACATCTATTCGCTTGGCATAAAAATTAACGACTCTATCTGGAGCAGAAAGAACAGTAGCTGCGACAACCGCGCTTGTACCTCCTGGTGAGGCTCCTAAATTCCCGACCTGATTCGAACAAACATTATCATCGTAAACAATGACATCTTGATCAGTAGCTTGAAGAGAACTTACTGTTACATCCACTGTATTTCCTGCTGCATTTGTTATATAAACATTATCTGATGGCGATGTAGAAGGGGCCAGAATACCTTGAGGAAAAATAATTTTTGATTTTTCTGTCACACAACCAGCAGCTGAATAAAGTCTGGCTTCTGTATGAAAAACGCCTGTACCATTAGCAAAACCAACTGGAATAGAAGCTCCTAGCAAAATCCCTAAACTAGTGGGTGCACTCAGATTAACACATTTGGAAAGTCCAGCGTGAACGTTTTTAGGTGCAGGCCCAAATTTCTCAAATTGAACTAACTCTATTTTTGCTGAAACATAATTGGCGTTGTTGCTACAACTGCCTGGTAAAGTGTCTGCTGGGTTACAACCATAAATATTAAGATTAGAAAATGTCGTAGTTGGGGCCAGGCTGTAATGGTTAACATTAACCAAACCCGCACAACCAGCCTGATTAATGGTGATATCAACCACCGCATTCCCGCCAACTAAATTAACATTTTTAAGTCCACAACGAGTATCACCTACCATCGGTGCACCACCATCCCAGCCTACAGCAACAAATGTCCAGTTACCGTTACTCAGAAGAATTTGATCATTCGTATTGGTTACAAGTTTGGCAAACTGATCACCATGAACAGCTTTCCCCCAAACCATGACTCCACCATCAACTAAGTTAGGATCACCGGCAATCAGGTTTCCAATATTAATTTTTAAGACAGCATCAGTCTGACTGCCACCGCAACCGACTAATAAACTAGTAAAAATAGCTAGCATGATGAGATTCTTCATTAATATCCTTCTCGGCATTACCTGAGTATTTCTATAGCCTATTATAGGTGATTGATTTGCATTCAATTCATTTCAACTAGTTACATGAGTAGATAAAGTGAAATTCACTAGATAGGTGGCAAGGAAAATGGGCAAAGGCCCAAGAAAATCCGCTTAGTTGACCCGTATTTTTTTCGTTTTATTTTTTGAACGGGCCTCTTTGGCCTTCTGTAATTCATAGTTAAGTTCTTGCTTTTGGGTGGGTCTTTTTTCGATTTTTTGTGAGTTTTCTTGGGTGGCCTCTCGTAATTGTCTTTGCTTTTCTAATTCAATATTACGTTTAAGTTCAACTTCAGGATCACCTGCCGTATGAAGGCCTTGTTTAGTCGAAAAAGTCGTTCCAAAATGAGTCAGTGAAAATTTATATAGCTCTGGAAGGATGAGATCATTTTTTTGACTACGCTCGGAAAGTTCCACCATTAAACGAAAAAACTCACGGTTATCCATCCAGTGAGACCAAGCTGACAAGAGATAGAGCATACCTTCTTGATGTATTTGATCTTGAAAATCCAAGCTTTTAAATTCTTTATAAATAATATTAGAGACTTCTTGAGAGCCTCTTTCAAACTCAATCCTTTCAAAAAAATAATTTCGAGCTTTGTCTGCTTCTTCATTGTCTTTACGACTTGCCAAGATATAAGAATAAACCAAACCGTTTTCATTAATCATAACGAGCTCAGTATTAAAATCTTTATTAAGCCCACGTAAAAGAATGACACCCATTTTGGGGTTACTCATCGGTGCAAAGCCATCAATATTAGGTGGAAACAAGCTCATTCGTAGTTGTAATAGATAAAGGTTGTAGGCCACTTCTCCATAAGAAGTGGGTATAGCGTAGAGATTTTTTTGAAAAAGATCACGCCAGATTTTCTCGAGTGGAATTTCTAATAAAGTTTTCTCAATAAGAGGGATTTTGAAAAGTTCCTGAGTGCCTAATTCGTATTCGAACAAATTATTTTCTAAAAAATAAATCCGAGAAAATTCATTACCTTGAGGGTCCACAAATTTCAAACCAAGTTCAGGTTTGCGATCTTCATGATGTTTAAGAATAGGTACAACTTGATAAAGTGGATTGCGTGAAGGTAGTGGGATTTTAATATCTTTTATATGAAAAACTTTCCAACGTTCTCGGTAGGCAGTCTGCTCATCAATCACTTCATGTTTTTTAATATTTTTTGGGCTTAGATAATGGGTCGGTAATTTTTTTAATTTGTAATAAGGAACTTCAAAAAAATTATTGATGACAGCGTAGTAACCCACAAAAGGTGAAACGGCCAATAAGCCCACGATAATGATAACGATCGCTAAAAATGAAAAAATAGTTGAGAAAAAGCGCACAGTACTCCTGAGAATGATAACCTTTTAAACTTATTTTAACAAAAAACATGGCTTTATAAACTTAATTCTTTCACTCAGCTCTCCGATAAATAGTTGTGATGAGATTATATAGAAAAATGAATATCATTATTCTTTTTACAATTCTGCTTTTGGCAGTCGGTTGCGATGCTCCGACTACTTCTCGTAAGGTTAACCCTGCAACAGGAGCTAATGGTTTCTCACAAGATCCTGGCACCACAGGCGCTACATCTGGTGGAAATCCAACGACATCAGGTTCCACATCAGGTGGTAACCCTTCTGGCCTGGGAGTGGGATTTGAAAATTGTACTATTAATCCTCAGTACAGCTATGACGGATTAAATTACGTAGGCGCATGTCTAAGTACAGTGACAAATACCCTGATTAAATTTAAGCTCTCCAATACAGACTTCACTAATAAAACTTGCTTAATTCCCATGCACGAGTATATGCAAAATGGACAACCCAGCCAGCGCTATATTGGAAATCCAGTTTGTGATTTTCATGAAGCCAATGTGGTTTACCAACATACTTTTACCAAATATGCCAACGAACAAAACAGCACCATCGATGGAATCATGGTCATGAAATTACAAATCACAACACCATTTTATAATTGTATGGATGCAGCTTCAAATTATGTAAACTCTTATTGCCCGTATTATAATGGACCTGACTATGTCTGTATGAGTGCTCCACAAAACTTATATTGCTATTCAGGACCTAATAATTATTGCTTGGCCAATGCCCAAAGTAGTATGGCCGCACTTTGTAATGCCTTTCAATCTAATTACAGTTCAGTCTATGTACCCTTTGACTAGTTTTTGATGTTACCAGAAATTCTCTCACCTTGAGCATACTTAAGATAAAGGTTTGTATCTTGGGAAGGGAAGGAAACAATTGGGACTAAAACTTCATCAGTAATTTCTTCTGGAGCTTCAATTTTCATACAAACAACAATATAAAAAAATGTTTTCTTATTTTTTCGATAGCTCTTTATATAGGTAAGTAAGACATCTCCCACTTCATCTTTGTATCGAAATATTTCATCCGGTTCTTCTAAAGTTGAAACCGTATTCTCCTCATAGAGTGGAAACTTTTCATAATCTATATCTTCACCCGAACGATTTTGCAAAAGATGGGCCAGGAAAGTTGATTTTTTAAGCTCCACGCTTTCTATAACTTCAGGTGATAAATGTAGCTCTTCTTTCTCTTTTGCTAATTCATCTATCTTTTTTTGACTATCATCTATCCCATTCAACTCGCTCTCACTTCGGTAATAATCTAACAATTTTTCATCAGTTGTCGTATTCTGAAAAAGCAAAAATGAAGGGCCATCTTGAAAATAAAAACAAATAATAATCATCCATCTTTTAGGTTTATTTTTTATTTTTTTAATATGGGTATAATAAATTTCTCCTAACTCATTGGCTTGAACCCACACTTCATCTGGATCATCTATTGTAGATTCAATACTTTTTTTATCATTTTTAAGATCATCAGCATCTTCATCCATTTGAATATTCAACTGTTGTCGAACTTTCATATCTTGTTCTTCAAAGTAATCGATATGAGGATTGAAAAATTCGACGATACAATCTTCACTACAAAAACTACGATTGCTCTCTTCTTCCACTAGTAAAACTTTATCCGCCGTGCTTATGCTATGGTGGCAGTGTTGACAAAAAAAGATTGTTTTTCTTTTCAAAAGAACACCTAGATAGAAAAATTTAAACCGGTATAAATGGAATTACCATAGGCACCAGGCAGATCTAAAAGTTTGGCACTCATATAATTTGAAATATCATTACCCGCTTGAAAATCAGGTTTATTGGTTCTAATAATGGCCCCCATTTCCATTTCAACCATCGGGAAAAGCCTTAAATGCAACTTAGGAGTAAAAACTGAATAACTTATATCTTCATTAATTTTGTTAACTATGCCTTCTTCATCATTAGCTGAAATCTTAAAAGCATGGGCCTCAAAGGTGAAGCGGATATCATGGGAAACAATCCAGCCCAGACCTGCTGTCAATTTGCTGATGTTACCGACAGCATATTCACTCTCTTCTTTAGGAGTACCAGTTAGACTATATTCCAAACCAATGCCTAAAATAATAGAACGAATCATCTTGGCCGTTTCAATTCCTATGACTTGATCATTTCTAGAGCTAGCAAACTGTGAATTTTGACTACCTTGGATATGCCCGACGTAAAGATCGGCCCGGGTTCCACCTGCATCATCTCTAAACCAATTAAAACCTAATACGTAGCGTGCATTTCCTCTTTTCTTT
>CALFYV010000074.1 GCA_937952395.1 uncultured Bacteriovoracaceae bacterium
CTTTTTAAAACCAGGAGTATTGGCGTTAGCAACATTGTTAGCGATTGTCTCAACCTTCCTTTGCTGAGCAATCTGACCGGATAGAGGAACCCAAATATTATTCAACCCGTCCTCCGTTCACAAATTGCTGGGCCATCATCCTAATGACCACATCCAATTCATAATTGATTTTAGCAATTTCAGTGCCAAAATATTATCAGTAGGCAAAAATAACCGGGCCGACTAACTGTCTAATATCTGATTCATTTAAAAACTTTTTAGTCTCTTATCTGATTTAAAAGACTCCACTATTAATACGAAACTCATTGTCTAATTAAACAGAAATGTTATAAATCTAATGAGTTAGCTTTTTGACCTTTTTTTTAGTCTACTTTTTATTGATGGCAAATATGTGACTGTCAAAAAAAAATAAAGTCAAAAAATTGTCAGAGGATTTTAGGAGAATTTATGCCGAATGAGAAAAAAAGTTCAGAATTTGAAAAGTCCATGAAAGAACTTGAGAAAATTGTTCTTGGATTAGAGTCGGGTCAAACAAATCTGGACGAAAGTTTGAAAATGTTTGAGAAGGGTGTTGAGATTTATAAAAAATGCAAAACTACTCTGGTTAATGCTGAGAAAAAAATTAAAATCTTAACCGAGGAATTGAATGAAGAAGATTTTGAATAATGCTTTCCTTCTTTTTCTTTTCTTCTCATGCAGTTTCTTAAATCATCGAGATAAGATCGATTCTGGTGAGATTAATAATAGTGCTGACAGTGGCATTATTATTAATATTGATGATGATTCGGTGGTTTATGGTCCTAGTGCTTCAGTCAAGCAGGATGAAGGCATAAACAGTAAAAAGCGCGATCCTGTTATTATGCACGTTCTAGCCCCAGGACTTTTCTTAACATCATCCTATATCGGTACTTTGAAAAGGTTTGAGAGAGATAAAATCCCTGTCAATATGCTTGCAGGATCTGAATTTGGTGCATTGATTGCGGCTTTGTATTCAAAGTACAAGAAGACTTCTATGCTTGAATGGAAAATATTTTCATTAAACCAGAAGCTATTGAAAGCAGGAAAGATTTATAAAGATAATTGGAATGATATTTTATATAAATTTATTGATAACGAATTTAAAAATGAAAAAATCGAAAAATATAAAATTCCATTAATTCTCCCGTTATACTCAAAGCAATACAATAAAGTTATTTATGTAAAAAAGGGTCGAGCTACAACTATATTAAAGGCTCAGTTT
Source organism: uncultured Bacteriovoracaceae bacterium (assembly GCA_937952395.1). Lineage (GTDB taxonomy): Bacteria > Bdellovibrionota > Bacteriovoracia > Bacteriovoracales > Bacteriovoracaceae > CALFYV01. Next base: position 1,241 of record CALFYV010000074.1, read on the forward strand.
CGTATCGATCATGCGGATAAACTTTCTTTCTTACCACCTCAAGATTTAGTTTTATATTCATTAGATGCTTTAAAAGATAAAGGGGCTGATATCGTAGTGGGGCATAAGGTTTTGCAAGATAAAATAAGTTTTTATGAAGATAATGGTTTTTTATGGGGAGTTTATCAGAATATACGAGACCGATTTAATTCAGAGTTTAATGCACTGGATGTAGTGGTTATACCTGACTTAAAAAATATTAATATTGATGATTCTCAAAAATCTACTGAAACAATCTCTCTTTCGTCAACTCAGGCTGAATTTTGGGCACTTGAAATTTCTCAGAAAATAGAAAAATGGAAAGAAGAAAATAATGACTAGTTCACGAACTTCCAATAAGCTATAATCCTAGCTAATTAGAAGTAGGTTCTTAATTGGAAAGCACAAAACTTAGCAAAACACTAAAGTTTCTCATGGTACTCATCTCACTTGGTTTAATGGGGGGCTTAATCGTTTTCAGTTTTATTGTTTATGTTTCATTTGACTTACCAGAGATAACTTCACTCGAAGACTACTCGCCTCCAATTCCTTCACAAATTCTCTCTAAAGATGGTGAGTTGTTGATGGAGATTGGTATTGAAAACAGAGAGCTTATTCCAATTGATCAAATTCCAACCCGTATTATCAATTCATTTTTAGCAGCAGAGGATGATAACTTTTATAATCATAGGGGTGTTGATTATTTGGGTGTTATGCGTGCCATGTTGGCAAACATTAAGGCTGGGCGTGTAGTTCAGGGTGGTTCAACAATAACTCAGCAAGTTGCTAAACAATTACTTTTGTCACGAGAAAGATCTATAACAAGAAAAATCAAGGATTTTTTACTGGCTCAAAGAATTGAAGAAAAATTTAGTAAAGAAGAAATTCTCTACCTTTATCTTAATCAAGTTTATTTAGGCGGAGGTTATTATGGAGTCAAAGCAGCAGTAAATGGTTACTTTGATAAAGAGCTTAAGGATGTAACTATTGCCGAGAGCTCTTTGATTGCAGGTTTGTTAGTTGCACCTGGTAAGTATTCCCCCTATGTTAATCCAAAATACGCCAAAATTAGGCAGCAGTACGTTTTAAAAAGATTATGGGCAACAGGCAAAATTACAGAAGAAGAATACAAGCAAGCGTTAAATGAAGATATTTCCATGCAGATAAGAAAACGCAATGGTATTAAAGCTGGTTATTTCACTGATTGGATTAGGCAGAGGATTATTGAGCTTATCGGAGAGGATAAATTAATTAGAGATGGATTTGAAATAATCACTACTCTTGATTGGAAACTACAAAAAGTGGCAGAAGAGCAAGTCTTAGATGGAGTCAAAGAACTAGATAAGAGGCAAGGTTACAAAGGGCCCATAGGCAAAACTGATCTAGGAGTCGGAATACAAAAAATAGAAGAAAACTTTAGAAAGCGAATGTATAAAAAGGAATCAAACTTTTTTATATTCAATATTGATGGAACTGCTACATATGAATTTTCATTTGAAGATTCCGCTGAAGAGAAACGTAAAGCAGAAAGAGAAAAAAAGAAAGAAGCACTTGTAGACACAGAAGAGTTAATGATCAGTGAAAACGATGAAGCAGTTGAAGAAGTTGAAAGGATCACTGAATTAACTAAGTTAAATGACTATTACAAAAGCGTTGAAGAAGAAATAGAAGAACGTTATCGTAAGCATTTCGTTGCAGGAAATTGGGACAAGGATAAGTTTCAGCAATTCTTAAAAGTCGGAGATGAATACACTGCGACTGTTCTAGCCACAAACAACTATCAAAGAATTATTTATTTTAGCGTTGGGGGAGTCAGGGGAGTCATTCCTTATGAACATTTTGGCTGGGCCCATGAGAGGCATATTAATGAAGATCCTAAATTCTACGGTAGGGTTACCAGGCCATCTGAAATAGTAAGACCTGGTGATAGAATTTTAGTTAAAATTCTAAGAAGTAATAGAAATGTATGGGATCAGATTCACTCAGATTTTAAAGAGTTAAACTTTGATAGTAAGTTTTTTGCCAAGGTTAAGAATCAGAGTTTTCTAGTTGCCTCATTGGAACAGGAGCCGGAAGCTCAGGGTGCTCTTTTTTCAATTGATCCATTTAGCGGTGAAGTTATTTCATTAGTAGGTGGAACCAATTTTATAAAATCTCAATTTAATCGTGTGATTCAATCTAATAGGCAACCCGGTTCTGCTTTTA
>CALFYV010000075.1 GCA_937952395.1 uncultured Bacteriovoracaceae bacterium
GAAACCATCTGGAGCTTTTGCGTTCCCGATAACTCTGAAGAGGAGACGACATGAGTTTCTGGTGGCATTGAAGCAGATGAAGCCACGACTATATCTGGGTGAAGCGAAGGTGATGATGAAACAACCCTGGTTGCTGGTGGTAGTAACGAAGATGATAGTGTTACTGTTGTATCAGGTGGTTCAGATGAAGATGGGATTGATACAAAGTTAGAAGCGGATGCACCAAGTGAGTCTAGTGCTGATGCACCTCAAACAGATGAAGAGAAGAAGACTCCTGAAGACTTACTAAGTGAATTTGAAAAAATGCTCGGATAAAAGGATCGATTTCCATGAAAAAGATGAATATGTTTTGCTTACTGGGCATTCTATTTTTGAGTGTTCAATCTTTTGCCGGCATCAAACCGACAAAGGTTAAACTAACCTCTAAGAAAACTTCAAAGAAATCTAATGTTCAAAAGATCTCTCACAAAGACATCAAAAGTTTAAATGATTTGGAAAAAGCTTATAAAGTGGAAATGAATAATAAAGATTTAGATAAACTAAAGATTAAAACACTTAAGCTTGCTAATAAAGCAGTACCTATGCTTATTAAGATAATGAAGAATGACGATTACCCAGACAAAAGCCGATGGGCTGCAACTTTTATGTTAGGGAAAATTATGGGTAAAAAATCAGCTCCTTTTATTGCTAGATTTTGTGAACATCCTAATTGGGTTATGAGACTTTCAAGTTTAAAAGCACTTGAACATCTTGATCAAAAACAATACTTAGGGCTTTACGCTAAAAAACTTCAAGACAAATCCCTTATTGTAAGAACTCAGGCTTTAGATATGATCAGAAATATGAAGTTAACAAAACTAGCGCCAAGCGTTTGGGCCATGCTTTTTGATAAATCTAATTATGCAGGTTCAAAAGGTCAGAGGAAGAGAGCCGATATAATTAAAGATATTATCAAGACTGTAGGGGATCTTAAGTTTGAAAAAGCCAAAGCCCCACTGCTCAAGATGATTCAAAATAAAAAATATAAAGATGTTTTTACAGAAATTGATTATTCGCTTGAGAAAATTATTGGTAAATCCTCACCCAAAGGGGATGAATCGAAAAAAGTTCATTATTGGAGTCGGATAGCTCTAAGTGAGAAAACTATTTAGAAAGTCTTAAGCTGTTCTTGTTCTTTGGCTTTATCAATAGCTTTAAGTTTATTGTCGATGCTGATGATTCGCTCTAAGCGGTAAAGAATAGTTTTTTCTAAAATTCCGTCAGTTCTAATTTCTTTCCAACCTTGTAGGAAATCTTGTTCAACCAACTGTCTTTTATAAACACTTACTGTGGCGACTTCGTTTCTGCCTTGGAAGGCCTTAACAACGTTGATAACTAGTTTGAATTTAGCAGCTTTGACAGCATCGTTTGAGCCAAAGGAATCAGTAAAATTAACCTGGAGGGTGTTATCCATCCAGCGTGTTTTAATATAGCCAGCCTCTTGGTTTTGCTGCGCAATGTCGTATTTTTTCATAACTTGAATCACTGCTTGCCAAGTTTGGTTGTAGGTAGCTTTAAAAGTTTGAGAAGGAATGTCTAATTCCTGGGTAATTTCACGAAATTTTTCGTAAGAAGCACAATTGGCCAAAAGAAACATGATAAGAGTAAGGAGATATTTAACATTCATTAGTTTTAATGTTATCAATGATTAGTAAATAGGAAAACAGAGATCTCAAGGTTAAGCATGAAAAACTTGCAATTAGTTAAAGATGTTCTTCTTCATGAGGCCCAGGCCATCGAACAACTCAGCCAAAGGCTAGATGAGTCAGCTATTTTAAAAATGGAACAGATTTTTTTAAACTTGAAAGCTCTTGGTGGAAGCTTGATTATCTCAGGAGTAGGTAAGTCGGGTATTATTGGAAAAAAAATTGCTTCTACTTTTTCTTCTTTGGGTCTTCCTGCTTTTTTTCTTCATCACATTGAAGCACTAAATATATATTTAGGTCGTGTTTCTAACAAATATTCTATTATTTTAATTAGCAAATCAGGCACAACCGAAGAGATTTTAAAATTATTACCTCATTTAAATATTCCAAAAGAAAGAACTATTGGTCTTTTGGGGAATATAAACTCACCCATCGGTGAAAAGTGTTCAATCCTTTGGGATTGCTCAGTTGATAAGGAAGCTTGTATCAATAATCAAGCCCCCACAACCAGTTCGACGGTAGCATTGGCCATGGGTGATGCTCTAGCAGTCTTTTATGAATCATTAGTGGGCTTGTCTAAAGAAAGGTTCGCGCTTAATCATCCAGGTGGATTTTTAGGTAAAAGTCTTTCGCTTAAAGTAAAAGATTTAATGGTAACAAAGGAAAAATGTCCTCAATTAACTCGCGATCATTCATTACGAGATTGCATTTTAGAGATGACTAAATCACCTGTGGGCTTGGCTGTCATTATTGAAAATCAAAAAGTGACAGGAATTGTAGTTGAAGGTGATATTCGACGTGCCTTCTCTAAAGATGATAAAGCTCTCGAAAAACCCATATCAGTTTTTATGAACCCTCAACCTGTGACCATTCAATTAGATGCTTTAGCATTTCAAGCTTTAGAATTAATGGAAAATAGAAAAAATTCTCTTAAAGTTTTACCGGTTCTTGATGGAGAAAAATTTGTAGGGGCCATCCAGATTCATGATCTTTTTAAAGAAGGCTTCATTTCCAAAAATTAAACTTTGTGATTAGGCATAAGAAAAAGAAAATAACCCACATCGACCAAAATCCATACTGCTCATAAAATGTTCGCCCACGTTTGGATATTTTAACAATCATATCTAAATTTTCTCTTTTGTTGATTCCAAGTGTTGGTCCGAGTTTTCCATTAGGCATAATAAGTGTGGTTATTCCGGTATTGGTCGAGCGGATGACGGGGATACTATATTCAAGAGCGCGCCAACGAGTTAGGAATAAATGTTGTTGTGGTTCGGGTTCCTCATACCAGGAATCATTGGTAAGGTTAATGATTATATCAGCAGGTCTGTCATTTGCCATTAAGTAATTACGTATAAAATCAGCATAGAGAAGTTCATAGCAAACAGGTGTGATGAAAGTAAAATTATCTTGGGTTTGAAAAAGAGGAAACTTTTCACCTTTGGAGAAGAACGCTATATTTTGCAAAAATCGACTTAGGTACGAGTTGAGTGGCCCAAACGGCAATGTTTCTCCAAAAGGAATGAGTATATGTTTATGATAGACATCACTTAATCCTAGAGAGCGATTAAAAAAGAATACAGCATTGTACTCTCGCTCAAACCAGTCTTTTTGATTGGATTTTTGGTCATAACCACCGGTTAAAAATTCAGCACCGCTGGTATTCATAATCTCTTTAAAAATATTTGGGGTTGTCATGATATTTGATTTTAAATTGTTTGAGTTTAAAGAGTAGGGAAATGAAGTCTCCGACCAAATAACGATATCAGCTTTTTGTTTTCCTAGTAAATAAGGTTCAGCTGCGAGATTTTTAAAAAGAGTCATGACTTTCTCAACGGAATCCAAGTCTCCCTTTTCAGATTCAAGTTTTAAGTAGTTGCCTACATTGGCTTGAGAAATACGTACATGAAAATTTTTAGTTTCCTGAGATGGTGATTTTACTAAAAGAGGATTAAGAACAATAAAGATAAAGATGACAGCATAACTAAGCAGTGAATGTTTTTTTCTTCTTAAATAATGAATAAGAGCAAAGATAAAAATATAGCTAACAAAAGAAAAAACTGGAATACCCAAAAATGGAGCAAGCCCCAAATGTTCACCTAGCCCAATCCAAGGATGTCCTAGGTGTGAAGGAAATTGTTGTGGGATAAAATTTTCAAGCAGTATCAGAATGAAAGCTTGAACAAAAATGGGAAATGATGGAGAATTTATTTTAACTTTTTCCTGTAAAAATAAAGTAAATTTTTTTGCATAAGGAATGAGCAAAGCGTAAGCAATGTATTGAGGTAAAATAATCAAAGCAAACAGCAGTGAGATGATGTGTGAAATGAGAAAAGGTAATTCTCCAAAGATTTGTAAGGTTTTTGGCAGCCAATAATACCCACATAAATTTAAGCCTAAGCAAAACAAAAGCACGAGCATTAAACGGGTTTTCAAGGGTGATTGTTCAAGAAAATAAAAAAGAAGCAAAACTCCAATAAGCGGAGTTATAAACAAACTTTCAGCTAATGCTGAAGGAAAACCTAGAGCAAAAAAAATACCTCCTAAGAAACAAAGGAGGTATTTCATATTTTTTTGAATCATACTCTAAGCATAGAGGGATTATTTTTTCTTGGCCAGAGCTCGTCCATTTTTCTCTTGATTTAAACGTGAAACTCTTTCGGCCATGCGGTAGGCATTGGTTGCATCTAGTTTTCCACCAGCTAAGGTCTTACCTTCCAATGATTTTACTTTTACAGAAGAAGCGATAATAGAGTTTTTTATTTGCTCATAATTAAGCTCTGGATAGCTTGACTTAATCAGAGCAACAACACCAGTTACGAATGCAGTGGCTTGGCTTGTTCCTGTCATGAAACCTGCTTGATTGTTAGGAATTGAAGATTTGATTTTGTGCCCTGGAGCGGCTAAGTCAACTGAAAGACGTCCCCAGTTTGATGAAGGAATAATGTTTACATTTTTATCATAAGCACCAATTGAAATGATATTATCTAAACCGTAGCTAGCAGGATAGTAAGCATGTCTTTTATCATCGATATTGCTTCTTTCGTTTCCCGCAGCTGCCACAATTAAAATTCCTTTTTCTTCTGCTTTTCTTAATACTTTCAATTCCTCTAATGAAGGCTCTGGACCACCACCTGAATAGTTAATAACATCAACATTATTGTCTACGGCATATTCTAAAGCTCTAATGGTCGAATTAAGGTTTGCTTGTCCAGAAGCTTGTGGATTGTAATATTTAAGAATAAGTAATTTTACGTCAGGAAAAATATTCTTGATAATTCCAGCTACGTGGGTTCCATGTCCGTGAGAATCTTTTGGGGTTAATGTTGGTTTAGCAGTTGAGAAATCCACGCCATAATTTGTATCAGAAACTCTTCCATCAATAACATAAAGATTATTTTTTAAATGTGGATGGTCAGCTTGAATCCCAGTATCGATAACCGCAACGATCACATCTTTTTTCTTAGTGAACTTCTCCCAAACACCTCTAAGGTTAATATTGGCCTTACCTGAAGCTGATTCAAGC
>CALFYV010000076.1 GCA_937952395.1 uncultured Bacteriovoracaceae bacterium
ACCGAGGAAGGGATGGATAAAGAAATCCCAGAAGGAGTATCTGTTGCAGCGGTTGGGATTGGTACAGCAAAGGGTGGTCCTATTCCAATCAGGGATGTAAGGGGAATATTTAGAGGAAATAAACAGTTTGAAGGAAATGATATTAATACCAAGTTGGATGAGGTTTTTTTACGTCAACTCGGAGAAAAAATAAAAAACTATAAATATTGGATAGCTACTTCGTATACCCTTCCGACTGAAGAAGTTTTAAACTTCTTCACGAGCGTTCATAAAAAAAATTTTTCAGAAGGCGAAGTGACTTTACAAGAAATATACTTAGAGTATCTCTTGATCCCTTCCCTTATTTTTTTAAGCCTAGGTTTTTTATTACGCACGGGAAGAACGTTTCGATATCTATGTTTTTTGTATCTTTTTTTAAATTGTCTTTCCACGGGATTAACTTGGGCCAATACAGAACAACAAAACCCCTATGAAGGAGAGATAAATAAAATTAAGGCATTGATGAAACAAGGAAAAGCTACGAAAGAAGAAAAACTTAAGCTAGCTGAACTTTTTTTAAAATCCAATGATGCAAAAAACTCGTCACAAGTTTATAAAGAAACTTTAAAAAAAGAAATAGCCCCATCCAATGTCGGCTCATATTTGAATTATGGAACATCACTGCTTGGTGAGAAAAAATATGATGAAGCTCTTGATATTTATAACAAACTTTCTAACGAATTGAAAAATGAGACATCGCCGCAGGCTGAGCAAATGAAGGAAATAATAAGAAAAAATACGCTTTTTGCTTTTCAACAAAAAAAACAAAAACAAAATGATCAAAGTAAAGAAGGGGAGGACGGAGAACCTAAACCAGGCAAAGATGAAGATCAAAATAAAAAAAATAAGTCTGGCAAAGGCGATAGCAAAGACAAGAAAAAACAGGATAAAACAGAAAACGAAAATGACGATAAAAACAATCGAGAAAATGATAAAAGAGATGATGAAAACAACAAAGGCGAAGAGAGCAATAAGGAAGAAAAGCAAGAACAAAAAGAATTAAAAAATAAAGCAGATAAGCCAATTGAGAGAGTTGGTAAGAAGAAACTACCATCACTGCTTAAACAACTTATTAATGATGATCGCAAACTACAGGAAAAATTGATAGATGCTTCTACAAATGAGCGCAAGAAATTAGGCCCTAAAAAGGATTGGTAATGAAATATATAATCTTCATTTTATTTTTTCTAAAAATAGCTATGGCTGCTTCACTAGATGTGAGGATTGATAGTAAGGAGGTCGTAGTTGGTGAGCCATTTAATTTGTATTTTGCCATTGAAACAGAATCTAGCGAAGATCCTGTTATCAATTTTGATCCAATTGGCGTTGAAGTTACAAAAAGAGAGAAAGCCGGTGTCTCAACTCGTACAACATATATAAATGGAAGAGTCACTAGAAGTAGGGAGCTAAATTTTGTGTACGAGCTTATCGCAAATAAGAAAGGGAATATTAAAATTGGAAATATTAAGGTTGAAATTGATTCACAAATATTAAAGCACGAAGATATTAAATTGAAAGCAAAGGAAACAATAAACGATTTGAGCGATTTTTTTGCTATGGCCGTTCCTAGTAAAAATAAAATTTATAAGGGTGAAGGCATTTTAGTGCGTTATTATCTCTACAAAAGAATTCGAATCCCAAACTTTGATATTGAAAAGTATCCAAAATTAAAAGGATTTTTAAAAAGATTTTTACAAGAACCTCCGCGAGAAGAACGTGTAAATTACAATGGTCAGGTGTATATAAGAACAATTCTTTATTCTGCACAATTATTTCCAGAAAAATCAGGAGATCTAACCATTGATTCGATTAAAATCAAAGTTCATTATCCAGTTGCTCGAAAAAATGATCCCTTCGGTGGATTTGGGCTGAGTCTTGGAATGGGCTATGGACAAATGAAGTCTAAGAGCATAATAAGTCAGCCTGTAGAAATTAAAGTTCTCCCTTTACCTGCAAAATCAGTTCCCCCACATTTTACTGGTTTAGTAGGCAAACATGATTTTAAATTTAAAATTAATAAAACAAAATTTCTCATAAATGAACCAGTCGAAGCTAAGTTGGTTGTTACTGGACCAGGTGAGCTGGAAAATTTTGAAGCTCCCAAAATATTTACATCTGCTGGTTTGGAAGAATTTGAAATTAATGGTGATTTGCAAATGAATCAAGATTTGACAGCGACGAAGGAATTTAATTATACATACTTGGCACGTAGTGCTTTTCAAGAAAATTCAAAAACCATTCCCTTAAGTTATTTTGATACTGAAAGTGGCCAATATGTAGCTGTAAATATTGATTTTCCCGCTATCGAGGTAGCCGGTACCGCAATAGCCTCATCTTATCAATCTAAAAATTCAAATAAGACTGTTGAAGTAACAACAGAAGATGAAAATATCAAAGTTCAGAGTGAGATCGGAATAGTTTCGCCCCGTTTTGATTTCACTTTAATTTACTCAAACTGGATTAAGCAGCTAAATATACTTCTAACGGGCATTTTGGCCATGATTTTGCTAATGCTTGGCATTGGCTTGGTAAACTTTAACAAACACGAAGAGGCTTACCAGAAATTTTGGAATGATATTCAGAAAAATGGAATTAATTATTCAAATTTATTTCAAATATTGAATATGTTGAAAAAGACCCCAGAACAAGATATATATCAAGCAATTGAAATGTCTTCATTAGGCAAAAAAGAGAAGAATTACTTTCTACTTCTATTAAAAAAATGCGAGGAGTTTCAGTTTAAAACAGGGAAAAGCTACGCAGAAAGGGCAAATAAAAGCTATTTCAAACAGTTATTTAAAGCTATAAAAAATGAAAATAATTCGTAATATAGATGAAATTCCAAAAAGCGAAAAACTAGGTTTAACCGTTGGTAACTTTGATGGAGTTCATCTAGGACATCAATTTTTATTAAAAACACTCAAAGATAAATGTGCAAGAAAATCAGAAAAGCTATTAGTCATTTCTTTTAAGCCTCATCCCCAAACGATCCTTGGTTCAATTGATCATAATTTCCTGATCAGTGATTACGAACAAAAGAGAAATCTTCTGGATAAACAGCAAATTGATTATTTCTGGGAGATTGATTTTAACAGAGACTTTAGTACTTTAAAACCTGAAGAGTTTCTTGATAATTTTATATTAAAACATAATGGTGTTAATTCACTTTATTTAGGCCATGATTTTGTTTTTGGTGCACACAAGAGCGGTGATTTTAATTTCGCTAAGAAGCACTGTGAAAAATTTAAAATAAATGTGGAGTTACTAGAAAGTTTTAAAACTAACGTCGTCGTTTCATCTTCTAAGATTAGAAAATTATTGAATGATGGATATATAGATGACGCCAATGAATTGTTAGGCCATGACTTTTTACTTTGTGGGCTAGTTGTAAAGGGTGAAGGGAGAGGGAAGAAGATAGGTTTTCCTACGGCTAATATTCAAATCGATCCCTTGCTTATTGTTCCCAAACGAGGTGTTTACATTACAACAACCAATTATCAGGATATGACTTATCATTCAATTACAAATATTGGATTCAACCCTACATTTGAAAATAAATCTGACCTTAATGTAGAAACACATATTCTTGATTTCGACTCAAATATTTATGGTGAGGAAATCCAAGTTACTTTTCATAGAAGAATTCGCGATGAAAGAAAATTTCAAAGTGCTAACGACCTGATCGAACAGATTAAAAATGACATCGAAGTAGCTAGAAAATTCCATGAAAAGTAATATCAAACTTGCATTGATCGGCAAGAATATACAGCATTCAAAATCGGGTGATTTTTACAAAAAGGAATTAACTCGATTAGATAGTTACGATTTAATTGATATTAAGGATGAAAAACAACTACCGAGCTTAGAAAGTTTAAAAAATGAATATTATGGAGTTAATATAACAACTCCTTTCAAAAAATATTATCTAAACCAAGTCACAACGACAGTAGTGGCAGCAAAAGTTGGCTCAATCAATTGCATAAAATTAAGCGAGGGTTTTCCTGCTGAGAATACTGATTATTTAGCTTGCTTAGAAATATTAAATATAAAAATTAAAAAGTATAATCCTGTCCAAGTCATTATTTTAGGCTCTGGGACCATGGCCCATATTATGATGTCAGTATGCGAAAGCTTAAATATAAAATTTATTATGCTCACTCGCAAAGATTTTCCAGCTTTTGAGCAAGTAGACTTATCTCTTTATCAGCAGAGTATTATTGTCAACTGTTGCTCACGGGATTACTGTTTTCAGGGAAAATTGCCTCACAAATACGCTCATTTTTGGGATTTAAATTACAATTATCCACCACACTCCTATTTAAGTGAAGTTAAGACAATAACGTATCAAGATGGTCTAGAACTTCTCTATCTTCAGGCTAAGAAAGCACTACTATTTTGGGGACTTAACTAAATTTATTGCATAAAAACACCGATAAAACTTGAAAGGATTAAGTTTTTTATGTTTAGAAAAGATTTTGTTGAAGTATTAACAGGTAGTGGGCTTGTTACATTGAAAGAGTTGCGGCCCTTGTTGGGGAATAATGATCCGACGCAGATCTCGGAATTTGATCTGTTAAAACTTGAAAGGTTCGATGAAGTCAAATTTGCACAAGCATGTTCTCAAAAATTCAAAGTTCCATTTATTGATTTAAAAAATGCAAAAGTTTCCAAAGAAACACTGTCTGTAATGCCAAAGACCTCGATTATTAAATATCGACTTTGTCCTATTCAAAAGACTCCGAGTAAAATAACATTTGCTACTTTTGACCCTTCTGTAATTCAATACTCTACGAATCTTGCCGAGCAAATGAAAAAACCTGTCGAAGTTATTTTGACAACAATTTCTTCATTTCAAAAAATATTCAACCAATCAGAAGACTCTATTGATGAACTGGTGAATACAGTTTTTGAAATGAAAGAAAATGACATGGGCACAGAGCCAGATGTTAATGAGAAAGATATTGGCGATGATGTTATTACTTATGTAAATCGTATTTTAGCAGAAGCTTTTGTAAAAAAGGTTTCAGATATTCATGTTGAACCCTATGAGAAAATATTTAGAATTAGATTTCGCCTAGACGGATCTCTGGTTGAGGTGGCGCGTCCTTCCAAATCAATGCAAGCGCCTATCGTATCAAGATTAAAAATTTTGGCTAAGATGGATATTTCTGAAAAAAGAAAACCTCAGGATGGAAGAATCAAACTTAGTGTGGGAGGTAAACCTATTGATTACAGGGTTTCTTGTTTACCCACTCTTTTTGGTGAAAAAGTTGTTATGCGTCTCTTGGATCAATCCAATCTACAATTGGATTTAACCAAGCTTGGTTTTGAAAAAGACCAAATTACAAAACTTCAAGAAGGGATTCTAAAACCCTATGGTATGTGCCTGGTCACAGGTCCTACTGGTTCTGGTAAGACAACAACACTCTATTCGGCACTGGCTGAACTCAATAAGCCTGATACAAATATATCAACAGCCGAAGACCCTGTTGAATTTAACCTCGAGGGCATAAATCAAGTCAATGTTAGAAAAGAAGTTGGATTAACATTTTCCACCGCACTTAAATCATTTTTAAGACAAGATCCAGATGTTATCATGGTTGGTGAGATACGAGATTTCGAGGTTGGAGAAATAGCTGTTGAGGCAGCTCTCACTGGTCACTTAGTATTATCAACATTACATACCAATGATGCTCCAAGTACTGTCACAAGACTTTTAAATATGGGCATAGAACCTTTCTTAGTTATTGCTGCCTTAAATGTTATTGTTGCTCAAAGACTATGTAGAAAAATATGTATGAATTGCCGTGAAGAATTAAAAATATCTACAACAGAATTAATCGCTGCTGGATTTGCACCCGCTACAGCGGAAAAGGTTAAGGCTTTTAAAGGTAAGGGTTGTGATAAGTGCAACCAAACAGGTTATAAAGGCCGTGTCGCCATTTACGAGGTTATGACCATTACACCTGGAGTACGAGAAGCTATTTTAAAAAATGCCTCTGCGGATGAATTAAAATTGATTGCAATTAAAGAAGGTATGAAAACCCTACGCATGTGTGCACTAACCAAGGTGGCACAAGGAATGACAACTTTAGAAGAAGCAGTATCAAATTCTGCGGCAGATGATGTTTTACAAAAACAAAAAAAAGCTAGTTAGTTTATAAAATTCTCAGGAGACTCTTATGAGTGAAGAAGATAAAACCAAGACCCAGGTTGGTAGTGGTGCTAGTAACCTGCAAATTCAACAACTTTTCAAAGTTATGGTCGATAATGGTGGCTCCGATTTGCATATATCTGTTGGTAGTGCTCCGGGGATGCGAATTCATGGAGAAATTGTAAGAGTTAAAGTGGGTTCTTTATCAGCTGAAGATACAAAAAGATTAGTTTATCAAGTTATGTCTCCCTCTCAGCAAGCTGAATTTGAAAAAAATCTAGACTTAGATTTTTCATTTGGAATAAAAGGCTTGGCAAGATTTAGGGCCAATGTTTTTAACTCGAAAGGTGGAGTTTCGGCGGTCTTTCGTACTATTCCAAGTTTAATTCCTGATTTTGATTCACTAGGCTTACCTGTAAAACTACTTGAAATGACAGATGTAGCAAACGGATTAGTTTTAGTAACTGGTCCCACTGGTTCAGGTAAATCTACAACTTTAGCCTCAATTATAGATAGGTTAAATCAAAAAGAGGCTGGACATATTATTACTTTGGAAGATCCAGTCGAATTTGTTCATAGTCACAAAGGGTGTATCGTTAATCAAAGAGAGATTGGTAAGGATACTGTCAATTTTAAATCTGGTTTAAAAAGTTTATTAAGGCAAGATCCTGATATCGTACTGGTTGGGGAATTAAGGGACGCTGAAACTATTGAAGCAGCTTTAACGATAGCTGAAACAGGGCATTTAGTTTTTGGTACACTACATACCAATTCATGTGTACAAACTATTAACCGTATCATTAACGTTTTTCCTTCTGATCAGCAGGAGCAGATTCGAGTTCTTTTATCTTTCGTGCTTCAAGGGATTATTTCACAACAACTTCTTCCTAAAACTTTTGAACCAGGGAGGGTTTTGTGCCAAGAAGTTTTACGTCCCAATCCTGCAATTAGAAACTTAATTAGAGAAGATAAAATGCATCAGATATATTCACAAATGCAGGTCGGTCAAGATGATTCAGGAATGACAACAATGAATCAAAGCATACTTAAAGCACTTGCAGCCGGTCTAATTGATAATGATACAGCTATGCAATACAGTACAATGCCAGAAGAGATGGCAAAAAAATTAGGATTAAAAACTTAAGAGGATTTAATGCCAAAATTTCGCTGGGAAGGTTTTGATAAAAATGGAAAAAAAATTCGTGGCAGCACGGATGCCCCTAGTCGGCGTGATGTGAAACGGGCCATGAAGCGTGAAGGCATTAAAGTTATTCGCTTAGAAGAGCCTAGTATCTTTGAATCCGATCTTGATCAAATTATGGTTGATTTAGGATTAAAGTCACCTTTTACAAAGGCAGAATTAGGAAGATTTACTAAACAACTTTATATTTTGCTTAATTCAGGTGTGCCTATCCTTGAAGCCTTTGAAATACTTTATAAGCAGGAAAAAAACCAAAGTTTTAAGGCTTCCATTAAAGCCATTGCTCAGGATATTGGCGGAGGTATGACTCTGTTTGAAGCTCTTAGTAAGCAAAAGGGTTTTGATAAATTATATTGTGCTTTGATTAAAGCCGGCGAATCTGCAGGTATACTGGATGGAATTTTGCAAAAACTCAGTGAATTTATGGATAAGCAGCAAAAACTTCAATCACAAGTTAAGGGTGCTTTAATGTATCCTACTATTGTTGTTATCGTAGGAATTGGGGTTGTTTATGCCATGATGGTTTTTGTTGTTCCTCAATTTGTTTCTATGCTTCAAGATGCCAATCAAGAGATGCCATGGATAACTCAAATGGTTATTGATATATCTGATTTTTTACAAGCCTATACCTTGCCGGCTCTGCCTTTTATGGCCTTTGCCTTTTTTATGTTTTCCAGGTGGAAGAAATCAGAACAAGGAAAAATTAAATGGGATTTGGTTACAATGAAAATCCCTGTTTTTGGAGACATTGTTATTAAAGGTAATCTTGCTTCATTTACCAGGACAATGGCCACTATGCTAAACGCCGGCGTTCCTTTGATTGAGTCACTTGATATTTGTTTGGGCACACTCGATAACACGAAAATTGCCATCGATTTGATGGCGGTAAAAAAAGCGGTAACCGAAGGGAAAACTATAACTGAACCTTTGAAGAAAATTGAATATTTTCCAGATATGGTAGCGCAAATGGTGAAAGTGGGAGAGGCTACGGGAAATCTCGACCAAATGCTTTTGCGTGTTTCTGATGTTTTTGAAGATGAAGTGGAAACAGCACTTGGTTTAGCGACAAAAATGATAGAGCCTCTTATTTTAGTTGGCTTGGGTGGTATTGTAGGTACTATTTTAATTGCCATGTATTTACCAATGTTTAAATCAGCGGGTGGGGCATAAGATATTGATTTTATATAGTTTTAAGTAAAATCGATAATAATGTGAGAAAATAGAAATATTAATATTTTAATTTTCTTGAAAGTTAATCTTAATTTAGTTTTCAAGAAATAAAACTGAACATGCTTATTATCTTAATCAATAAGCAACAGGAGGACGAAATGAAAAATTTAAACCAAAAAGGTTTTACACTAGTAGAACTGATGGTCGTAGTTGCGATCATTGGGATCTTGTCTGCGGTAGCGATTCCAAACTTTAAAAAGTATCAGGCTAAATCAAAGCAATCTGAAGCTAAGCTTCAGCTCTCTGGTATTTACACAACAGAAACAGCTTTTTTTGCTGAGTATGATGTCTATGCTGGCTGCTTAGATTTCATGGGCTATGACCCAGGAAATGCTGGTGCTGGTGCCGGAGGCAGAGCTGGTGGTTATTATGCTCTTGGTTTAGCTGCTGGATCTGTAGCTGCTGTTCCCTCAAATTTTCCAGGTGGATGTGCCGCCAACGCAACGGATACTTACCCAGCAACGAAAGGTGCTGGCGGTACGATGGCAGGTGCAGGGGATCTTCCAGCTACTAACTATGATGAAAGTACATTCACTGCAGGGGCTGCGGGATTTATTTCTAATGGGGCAGTCGTTGATCAATGGGATATTACTCAGGATAAGATTGTTGTTAACCAGCAGAATGGTGTTTAGTTCTTAGTTTAAGTTGAATATAAAAAATGGGAGAAGCTAAGGCTTCTCCTTTTTTTTATTTAGCAAGAATTTTAATTTTTCTTCGGTCTTATCTCTTAAAAACCCGGGCTCCATATTACTTAGCATGGCCTGTAATAAATGAATTCCGACTTCTTCTTCATTGTTCTGACTAGCAAGTGTGGCAATTAAAGATTTAAAAAAGAATGGTGTTCTGGGATGATCTTTAATCTGCTTGAGTAATTCATAAGCTCTTTTATGATCTTTAAGTTCAAAATAATAATGAAACCCGCCATTGAGTAAAAGTTCATATTCATCAGGAAATTTCTCTAAACCTCTATCATAAATTTCTTTGGCACCCTGATCATCATCTTTAATGACGGAAAGATAAATACCACCAAAGATATAGGCTTGTTTAAAATAAGGGTCAAGTTCGATAATTGTTTTAAAGCGTAAATACATCCAGTCGTTCAGATCATTTTTTTTATAATGAACATGATCAGATTCAATAAGTGTTTTTATCCATAAAATAGAACTAATAAGTCTTTTAAGTCCCAAATGAGCAGTGAGTAAAATCTCCTTTTTAAAGTTCAAGGAGCTCTCTTGTTTGCTGATTTCGAATAATGGTAATTGTTGTTGTTGATGAATAAATCCACTCACAACCAGTAGTAAAAAAATAATCAAATAGTGAATAAGAGATTTTGTCGCCATTAGTTTTAAATTATATTAGACTCTTAGTTAAATGATAAGCTTAGATAAAATTAATAAAACTTTTAAACCTGATGTATTTGGTCCGGAGTTCGTGGCATTAAAAAATGTTAGTTTTAATATCCCAAAGGGAAAAATAACAGGATTTCTTGGCGCCAATGGAGCAGGTAAAACAACTTCTATGAAAATTATGATGGAGTTTATTAAACCAACATCGGGTAGTGTTTTTTATAATAAAGAATTGGGCAATGGTAGAGGGGAGATATTTAACAAAATTGGCTTTCTTCCAGAGCGTCCTTATTTCTATCCTCATCTAAGCGGTGAAGATTTTCTCATTTACATGGGAAGACTTCATTTGTTACCAAAAAATAAAATAAAAGAAAGAATAAATAAATGGGCCCCAAGATTTAAAATCGACTTTGCTTTAAAAAGAGAAATAAAAACATATTCAAAAGGAATGCTTCAGAGAATAGGGTTTTTGGCTACACTGATTCATGAACCAAGGTTGATTATTTTAGATGAACCACTCTCTGGTTTAGATCCAATTGGCAGAAAAGAATTGAAAGATGTCATTGTCGAAATTTATAAAGAAAATAAAACTATTTTTTTTAGCAGTCATATTATTTCTGATATAGAAGAGATCAGTCAGGAAGTTATTTTTCTAAAAGATGGTGAGCTGGAATATTCAGGTGAAATAAACTCACTATTAGATAAACATTTAACTAGTGATTATATTATTAAGACTAGAGATGTGAACTCCGGTCAAATCCATAAGCATATTATTTCTGAAGAGATGAAGGATAAAAAAATTCAACAATTAATAAAGGATAATTTTGATATAGTTGGATTAGAAAAAAATAGATTGAATTTAGAAGAAATTTTTTACAAAGAAGGAAAATGAACCCGATAAGAGTGATCGCATATTATACTTTTAGGGAACTATTAAAAAGTCGTATACTAAATAATGCATTTTTTCTTGGTTGCTTTTTAATTGCCCTTACTTATGTAGCTTCTGAGTTTACCTATGGTGTGCCCGGTAGGATTGCTATAGATTTTGGATTGGGTACTTTAACCCTATCATCAATTGGGATTGCTTTATTTTTAGGTGTGAGCTTACTTTCAAAAGAAATTGAAACCAAAACTCTTTTTATGTTATTGAGTAAGCCCATTGATAGATGGCAAATATTAATCGGTAAGTATTTAGGACTTCTTTCTATTCTATTTCTAAATATAGCGATTCTCTCATTGATGTCGCTTATCACTTATTCTGTTTTAGGAGGGAAGCTAAGTGCTCTTATTTTCTGGAATTTAATTTATATTTATCTTGAATCAGCCTTGGTTTTACTCATTGTCGTTCTATTTTCGTTAACCACCAATAATGTTGTTGCTGTTATATCAACCCTAGTTCTTTATGTTGTGGGGCATGCTATTGACCCGAATATTATTTTATATTTCGTAGAGGGGAATAAGTTTTTTGAAATAATAATTAAATTCTATCATTTTATTTTGCCGGGCTTTTACAAACTAAATATTAAAGATTTTGTACTGTATAAGCAAAATCTTAAATTAGATTATTTGGTAGGCACATTTTCTTATGGTGTTTTCTATTCGCTGTTTTTACTTTTTTTAACAGTTAAAATTTTTAAAAATAAAGATATTAATTAATGGAATGGTTATTTAAAACTTATGCATTTATTTTGGGTTCCATGCTTGGGAGTTTGGCAAACGTATTAATATTAAGAATTCCCATAGAAAAAAGCGTGGTTTTGCCATCTTCATGCTGTCCTAGTTGCAATACAAAATTGAGATGGTATATGAATATACCCTTAATTAGCTTTTTAGTTTTACGAGCAAAATGTGCTTTTTGTAAAAAACGAATTTCCTGGCAATATCCGCTCGTTGAAATAATTTGCGCGCTATTTGCTGTTTGGATTTTTCCTCAAGATCTTTCGCTAGTTTCTATTTTATATTTTTTATTTTACTTATTATTTTTTGTTGCCCTCATTGTTCACTTATTTATTGATTTAAAGCATCAAATATTACCTGATTCAATTAATCTTTTTTTGTTGAGTATGCTTTTACCTTTCAGTGCTTATCAGTTTCATTGGCAACATTGGGTGCTCGGGGCAGCGATTGGTTTTGTTGGAACTTATTTTGTGACATGGTTGTTTTACAAAATTAAAGGGCAGATAGGTTTAGGTGGAGGCGATATAAAACTTTTTGGAGTCCTCGGGCTTTTCCTAGGGCCTTACGGAATTGTTCAAAATATTTTTACAAGTTGTCTTCTGGGTTCAATCATAGGATTAATTCTTTTAGCTTTTAAGAAGCTAGATCGAAATACACCACTGGCATTTGGCCCTTTCATCATTATTGTGGCCATTTGGCAGATTTATCTTCCAGAATTGTTCAAAAAGTTCTTATCTGCCATTTTTTATACCAGTTCATTTTAGTCAGAATTCAGTAAATCCTTGAAATGATAGAATTCTTCTAGGTATAATATTCGTAGCTCATTTAGTTGAGAAAACCAGACGCTAGGAAGAAAATTTGTGAGTGCAATTGACGCAATTATTTCCCAATTAATGCCATCAAGCTCGAGCTTGATTGGCTTAGATATTGGTGCCAGCTCAATTAAAGTATGTGAAGTTAATGGCAATAAAGTCGAAAAATTTTATATGATTCCGCTTTCTGAGGCTGCCATTATTGAAGACGAGATTCAGAAGACTGAAGAAATTGTAGCCAAGATTAAAAGAGCAATGGAAGAAGCAGGAATTCGTGGCAAGAATGTGGCCATGGGTTTACAAGGACCAAATACTCTAGTGAAGCGTATGCAAGTTCCAGAAGGTAATGATGATGAAGTTGAAGATCATATCCTTTGGGAGTCAGAGCAATATATTCCCTTTGGTGCAGATGATTCACAAATAAGTCATTTTATTATTGGTGAAAATGAAGGTGGAGGTAAGGACGTTGTTCTTACAGCAGCCAGAGAAGATACAATTCTTTCCTTCGAAAAAACAGTTGAGACCGCAGGCTATCAAGCTAAAGTTGTAGAGATAAGCTCCCTCTCTCTCTCAAATTTATTTGAACATTGTTATTCTGATAAATTGAAAGTTTACAACAATGGTGCTTGTCTAATAGATTTTGGTGCTCAATCAACAAAGATTGTTATTTATCGTGCAGGTGCACCAATTTTTTGTAAAGAAATCCTTATCGGTGGTGTTCTCGTGACTGAAGAAATACAACGACAAATGGGTGTGAGCTATGAAGAAGCTGAAGATTTAAAAATCAACGGCGATCAGTCAGGCAACCTACCTGAAGAAATAATGACCATTGTTGATGAACATCTTGCCGTTTTATTTGAAGATGTGAAAAAATCGTTAAATTTTTTCATGTCAGGCTCTGGAGAACAAAAACTTGAGATTTGCTTAATTACAGGTGGTCATTCACGATTGCCTGGATTAGCAGAAGGACTTAAGAACATAATTGATATAGACGTTAATTATTTTGATGCTTTTAGAAAGTTTAAAACTAGTAAACTAAGTGAAGAAGAAAAAAATATTTTTTCAGCCCAAGGTATGATTGCCCTCGGTTTAAGCTTGAGGAGTTTATAGATGATTAAAACGAATCTATCGATGACCTACAAGCCTCTTGAACTTCCCACTATAATGGGTGTTAATTTAAATGAAGTTAACTTAAAAATGGTAGCGATTGTTGTTATAGCGGGACTGCTTTTACCAAGTTATACATTAACCCCAATATGGGATGCAGAATTAGTTGATATTAGAGAAGGTATGAAGGGTTATCAAGAAGAACAAAAAACCTTAGATGCAGAAATTAAAACACTTAAACATGTTGAAGAACAAATCAACGATCTTAAAAGTCAAGAAGATCGATTGAAAGAGAAATTAAATGTTGTCAGAAAAATTATCAAAACTCGAAAAACACCTATAAATATTTTAATGTATATTGCAAAAAATATTCCAGATGATCTTTGGTTATCTAGCATAGAAATTGAACAAAACAAATTTAAACTTGAAGGCAAGTCACTATCTTTTACTAGTGTGGGTAAGTTTGTAGGGGCACTTAGATCATCAATTTTCTTCAATAAAGATTTGAGAATGTCGGCGACAAAAGCGAAGGAAGAAAAAGAAACAGGTGTAAGACTTGAAACGTTTGGAATTACAGCAACTATAGGGAGGTTTGAATGAAGAACCTTTCAAAAAATTTCCATCTTATTATTGCTGTCTTATTTTTAGTTCAAATATATTTTGATTATGAAACACATTTAGAAACAAAAAATACAGCGGAACAACAACTCAACGGATTAAAGGGAAAAATTCTTACATCAAAACGAAAGCTTAAAGAATTAAAATCCTTTGTTACTAACTTGGAAGAATCTAAAAAAAGAGTTCAGGAAGTTGCTCAACAAATTATGACAGTTCAACGGCAATTACCCACGGCTATCAGTGATACGGAAGTTCTCGATTTTATATCTCAAGAATCTGGCAAAATTAATATAAAAGATATGGTTTTAACACCCAAAGAAGAAGAGTTGAATGGATTTTATTTTGCTAAGAAATATAACTTTGATGGTCAAGGAACTTTTTTACAATTTGTAGTCTTATTTGAAAGAATATACAACGCAGAGAGGTTATTTAATATAGATAAAGTTACCTTTTCGCAGAAAGGAAATGAATTTCAAAAAGGCCGCTTTCACTTGGTTGAAATGAGCACCCAGATTGAGTCTTATAGATATAATTCGGATTATCAAGAAAATACAGGGATAGAAGAAATTGAGAAAAAATATTTAAAGCCGACAATTCCAAATAAAAATTCAAAACGAGGTAAGAGATGATCAATCCCTTGCTTATTATTTGTCCTTTATTTTTAATCATTCCGGTTTATGCTGAGTCATTGTCTTCGGGTGATTATATTCAACAGGTGACAAAAATTGAAAAACCTTTTGAACTTCGAGATCCGTTCAAACCCCCTAGAATTAAAATGAAAACGATAGCGAAAGTTAAAGAAGGTGGTTATCGGAATGGAATTTATACTAATATACCCTCAATTAATGAGCTAGAAATGGGTAATTTTAGAATTGTGGGCATATTAGTTGGGAAAGAGCGACGTGCTATGGCCAAGCTCAATAAAAAATCAAAAAATAAGCAAAGTGAAGTCAGTGCTAATGCCACATTTATTTTACAAGAAGGAATGAAAATCGGACAAGAACAGGCGGAATTAAAAGCTATCCTTCCCGGAGGAGTTGTTTTTGTGGAGAAAATTACTAATGTATACGGACAAGATGAATATTTAGAAACAGTTATGCCCATTTCCCAAGAATAATGCTATAATATAATTGAATGTATCCATTGATGGAGTCGGTATGAAAAAAGGATTTTTTCTCAAAATAGTGTGCTTATTTACCTACTTGATTTCTACTCATTCTGTTTTTGCTAATTCTATAAAGAATATCGATTTTTATCAATCAGGTGATGTTAGTTATCTTGAAATTAAATTAGAAAATGAGGCTTGGGCTGAAAGATTTCATGTTACCGACGATAAACAAATTATTTTAGATATTAAAGATGTAAAAGCCGGTAAAGACGTTCTTAGGGGAATTGATACCTCAGAATTTAGTGGTAGTACTGTTTATGTTTCAGGATATAAAAAGCCAGGTACGGCCAATGATATTCGCTTGGCCATTCAATTACGAGATAATGTACGTTCAAAACTAACTAGAAAAAATAACAGTATTGTATTGGCCATTGAAAATAGATTTGGAGTTTTCAATAGTGCTGAAGTGGAGCAAGCCGAATTAGAGAATCCAGCAGCCCAAATAGCTGAGGCATCAACAGCGACCGGAATCAATGTTCCTAAGTCAAATGAAATTGTTGATATTTTAGAAAATCTAACTCTCTCAGGTCCTAAAAAATATGTAGGTAAGAAAATTTCTATAAATGTTAAAAATATCAATGTATCTGACTTATTAAAAATGCTAGCTGATACTTCTGGGTTTAACGTTATTATTGATGATGATGTCAGTAAGACACCACCACTTACCTTAACATTAACCAATATTCCCTGGGATCAAGCTTTGGATACAGTTTTAAGTTTAGGTAACCTTGTTGCTAAGAAAAACTCGAACATTTTAATGGTCACTAGCTATAGTAAAGCTGTAGCCGAGAAAGAGCAGCGCCTTGAAAACGAAAAGAAAATTGCCGAAAAAGAACCTCTGGTCACAAAGATATTTCCTATCAGCTTCGCCACGTTAGGTGATATTGCAACTATCTTAAAAGAATACTTAACTCCAGAAAGGGGTAAGATTACCAAAGATGAGCGTACAAACTCACTTATTGTTAAAGATACTGTAGATATCATCGAAAAAATGAAAAAAATTGTAGAAACACTAGACACTCAGACTCCTCAAATTTTAATCGAAGCTAAAATTGTTGAAGCCTCTGAGTCTTATTCAAAAAGAATCGGATTAGAAAATGGTTTAACTTTTGGCTATGACCCGATAACCCCAATTCAAACAGCTGCCGGCCCAGGTTTTTCGTTTAACTCAGCGACTTCTCCAGATGCTTCAAGCATGGTGGGAGTTTCAATTAGTGTTTTTAGAAGGCTTACCAATTTAAACTTTAGTTTAGAGTTAATGGAATTTGAATCAAAAGGCCGGATTATTTCTAGTCCTAAAATTATAACTCAAAATAAAAAGCCCGCCTCAATTACAAGCACTGAACAAACAAGTTATCGAGTTGCTAATGCTTCAGGTGCAGGAACGACTGCCACAGATTCAAACGGTAACCAAGTTCAAGCCAATGCTCTTGCAGTGAGCTTTGAAACGATTACTGCTGATTTGGCATTAAATGTAACACCACAAGTGACTAACGATGGTTCAATAAACCTTGAGGTTGACCTGAAAAAATCTGGATTTGGTTTAACAAAACCTTTTGCAGATGGGCCACCAGATAAAACAACTAGAAATATTAAAACAAATGTTCTTGTTGAAAATGGTTCGACAATTGTTATCGGTGGATTATATAAAACAGAGAAAAACGAATCGGTCTCTGGTGTTCCGTTTTTAAAAGATCTACCACTTCTTGGTTGGTTATTCCGTTCGCCATATAATCCGTCGACGAGCAGAAGCGAATTAATTATATTTTTAACTCCAAGAATTATTAATCAAGAAGAAGCCGGTTTAGTAGATAGAACTTCCATTATTGATACGTAGGAAGGGTGAATAATGATTCCCAAAAAAAAGTCATCTCTTCTGGTTAAATATTTAAATTTATATAAGCAAAAGCCTACATCGAAAGTCTTCGCTCCATTAGCTGAATCGTATAGAAAACTAGGAATGATAGAAGATGCACTTAGGGTTTTAGCGGATGGCTTAAATTATCATCCTGGTTATGTTTTGGCCCACCTCGTTTTGGCAAACTGCTATTTTGATCAAAAAAGATATCAAAAATGTTATGAAGTGCTCAAACCTTTTGTGAATGAGCATATTGATAATATTTCTCTACAAAGATTATTTGCAGAATGCTGTTTAAAGAATGGTCAACTTCAAGAAGCACTACAGACTTACAAGTATCTTCTGTTTATTAACCCTCGCGATACTCATGTTTCGAGGCGCGTAAAGGCACTAGAAGACGATCTTGAGGTAACGAGCCCTGTAATCACAGAAGATATTAGCTACAAAGAAGCGCAGCCAGAGGATTGGGTACAGGTTAACTTTAACAAAAAAGTCATTGAGCCTTCAGTTGAAGAAGTTGAAAGTTCAAATACAGATTCTTGGCAGGTCGAAAGCAGTCAAATTAAAAATGTTTTCAAAACCCAACAATCTGAGATTAAAGAAGCTACTAAACAGAGTCTGCCTGATTCCAAAAAATCTCCAGTGGTCACGCATACATTAGTTGACCTTTATTGCGCGCAAGAGCACTACGACAAGGCAATAGAGGTTTTGGAAAGAATTCTAGATTTAAATCCAGAAGACCAAAGAACTCAAAAAAAATTAGTAGAGGTTAAAGCACTAATAGAGAGACAAAGTTATGAAGAATCAGAGAATGAAAAATTACTCAATTATATTGAAACCAAGGTTCAAAAACCAGACACAACCTACTTGGAATTAGCTGGAAAATTCGATTTATTTCTGAAGGCTTTACGAGGAAAAGCATCTACGGTATAAACCCTGGATGAATAAACACTGTATTATCAATGGGCCAAACCTTAACTTGCTAGGTATGAGAGAAACTCATATTTATGGCAAATTAACTCTTAGCGAAATAAAAGATTATACCAATAAGAAATGTGCTGGCCTTGATGTTAAACTTGATTGGTTTCAAGCCCAAAGCGAAGAGCAAATTATCAATCTTATTCAAAAAATCGATAGTGAAAACTATAAATCACTAATTATTAATCCAGCTGCTTATTCACATACATCAATCGCGATTTTAGATGCACTGAGAATCGTAAAAGTGCCAGTAGTAGAGGTACATTTGACTAATATATTTGCCAGGGAAACCTATAGACAGGAAATGTTGACGGCTCAGGCTTGCAGCGTCATAATGAGTGGACTCGGCAAGGATTCGTATTATTTAGCAATTGTTTCACAAGAGAATAAAAATTAATTGTAATGGAGATATGAAATGTATCAAACAACAGATTTTCGCAAAGGCTTAAAAATTGAGCTTGATGATAAACTTTTTGTGATCGTTGAATCAACCCACGTTAACCCTGGAAAGGGTTCGGCTTTTGTAAAAACAAGACTTAAAAACATGGAAACGGGTCAAATGCTTGAGAGAACGTTTAAGGCAGGTGTCGACACTGTTGCTAAACCAGATTTTGATGATAGGGAAATGGGTTACATGTATTCAGATCAAGATGGTTTTAACTTCATGGATCAAAATACATACGAATCAATTCATATTTCAACAGAGAATGTTGGGGATGCAAAAAACTATCTACAAGAAGGTATTAATATTAAAGTTCTCTACTATAAAGGAAAACCAATATCGATAGACCTTCCTAATTTTGTTGAATTGGAAGTTGTTGAGACGGATCCTGGTTTACGTGGGGACACCTCTAGTGGTGGCAAGAAAAAAGCTATTATGAATACAGGCTTACAAGTGAACGTTCCTTTATTTATTAAACAAGGTGAAAAATTGCGTATTGATACAAGAACAGGTGAATTTGTTGAAAGAGTAAAAAACTAAGGAAGGTATATGGAAACTGATAAAATAAAAGAGTTTATAAAAATAGCCAAAGATGAAGGTGTTCAAGAGTTAAAATACGAAAGTGATTCCTTTAAGATCTCAGTGGCTTTTTCTTCAGGAGCAGCACCAATAACTTATGCTACTCAACCTTCAGCAGCAACAAGTCAAACTCAAATCACTACCAATAAGCCCACCAAAGAAGCTGGCGTTCATGATATTAGTTCACCGTTTGTAGGCACATTTTATAATGCTGCAGCACCAGGTGAGGAACCTTTTGTAAGTGTTGGACAGCGAGTAAAAAAAGGTCAAACTCTTTGCATTTTAGAAGCAATGAAAATAATGAATGAAATTGAGTCAGATGTAGATGGAGAGATTATTGAAATTTGTTTAGAAAATGAAAACCTAGTTGAATTTGGTGAAGTACTATTTCGAATTAGGAAATAAATGAAAAAATTCAAAAAAGTTTTAGTCGCCAATCGTGGCGAGATAGCTGTCAGGGTTATTAGAAGTTGCAGGGAACTCGGAATTGAAACAGTCAGCGTTCACTCAACAGCCGATCAAGATTCACTACATGTGAAAATAGCAGATGAATCAGTTTGCATTGGCCCAGCTAAGGCTTCTCTGAGCTATCTTAATATTCCATCTATTTTATCAGCTGCCGAGATAACGGGAGCTGATGCCATTCATCCTGGTTACGGATTTTTATCCGAAAACGCAGACTTTTCTCATCTTTGTGGAAAATGGAATATTTCTTTTATAGGGCCCAATATTGATTGCTTAAAAAAAATGGGTGATAAAATTTTCTCCAAAAAGATTGCTCATGAAGCAGGCGTCCCTACACTTTCGCCAATTTACGTTAATGAGCTTGATGAAAAGAAGATAAGAGAAAGTGCTAAGGAGTTAGGCTACCCAGTTTTGATAAAAGCTTCTGCCGGTGGCGGTGGACGTGGTATGAAGAAAATTGAATCAGATAAGGATTTAATTTCTTCAATAAAAACGCTTTCAGAAGAAGCGAAGTCTGCTTTTGGTGATGGGACGTTGTTTATCGAAAAATATATTACTAATCCAAGGCATATCGAAGTTCAAATACTAGCAGATCAGAAAGGTAATATTATTCATTTAGGAGAGAGAGATTGTACAATTCAGAGGCGTTTTCAAAAATTAGTCGAAGAGTCGCCTTCTGCGGTTTTGACGGAAAAAATTAGAGAAGAAATTTGTCAAGCAGCAGTAGATCTTTCAAGGAAAGTTAATTACGACTCAGTAGGGACGGTCGAGTTTCTTTATGATCAAGATGAGAAAAAATTTTACTTCATGGAAATGAATACGAGAATACAAGTTGAACATCCTGTCACCGAGCAAAGAACAGGTGTTGATTTAATTAAAGAACAAATTTTAGTAGCTCAAGGTGAAACTTTAAAATTAAAACAGTCAGATATTCGATATGAAGGACATGTTATCGAATGCAGAATCAATGCCGAAGACCCTGTGACTAGTAGGCCAAGTCCAGGATTAATTACTCATTATCACCGCCCAGGCGGAATAGGTATAAGAGTAGATGATTTCATTTACAGTGGTTATCAAGTATTACCTTATTATGATTCAATGCTTTCGAAAATCATTATAAAAGCACAAACTCGAGAAGAATGCATCAAGCGTGCACTACGGGCTTTAAATGAGACAGTCGTAACGGGAATTAAGACAAATATTGAGCTTCATCAAAAAATACTTAGTAACAAAAATTTTCAAGAGAATAATTACTCTACTAATTTTCTAAATCAAAATTTCTGATAAAATAAACTATAGGAATTTAATGAATTTAGAGAGTGCAAATCAATACTTTCAGGCATCCCAATATCCAAAAGCACTAGAGCTTTATCTATCACTTTTTGAAAATGGTAATAAAGAAATTGAAGTGATTTTGGGTATAATTCGCAGTTCAGTTTCCTGTAATAAAAATATATCCAACAACTTCGTGGATTTAGCTGTTGAATATTTCATGAATTCTGAAAACTATTTTATGGCCCAAGAGATAATGAATCTCACCATGAGGGTAAATCAGCCCTTGTTAAGTCTATATGAAAAATTGATTGAACATTCCAGGTTAAATGGAAACGTACGCGAATTAAAGAAAGTAAGATTGAATTTACTGAATTATTTATATAAGACCAAAAATTACTCTTTATTGTATGAAAGATATGAAAAAGAGGTTGCCTCACGAAGATTGATGCCCCAAGAATACATAGTTATTTTAAAAGCTCTTTATGAGCAAAATGATGTTTGTAAATTTGAAACTATATTCGTTGAATACATAAATAGAAGTGGAAAAGAAAAGAATGAAATAAAAGAAAAAACAAACACGGTCATCAATGCTATTGCAAAAACAATAGATAAAAATAGAAAAGCGTTCGAAGCAGTAAATATTTTTATTCAAGTATTAAACGATACTCAAAGAAGTTATTCAAATATTTTAAAAGCATTTATCCTATATCATTCTAATTTTGATTTTATTTCCATATTAAAAAAACACAAAATAATAGATGGGCCTGTTGTTGATGAATACTTGAAACAATTAGATTTTAAAAAATTTTCCCAATTATATCACAAAAACAAAAATGAACGCAGAGTTCAGGATAATTTTGAACCTCCACAACTAATACAAACGATATCGCCGACACAAGATAAACCCAGACGTTCAAGTTTTAAAAAAGAATTGGTTAAACTTGAATCAAATAATATAGACAAAGATTACCTACGAGAGCTCGAAAAATATATTCTGAGTGACAAATGTGAAATCGATCACCTTCACATAATGCAATATTTAATTTCTTCAAATTTGACCAGCTTGATCCAGAAATATTTTTTATTTGTACAAAAGGCGATTACGAAAGAGCAATATATAGAAATAGCCTATCTTTATGCTGAATATCTTTTAAGTATTGGCAATTACAATACTTGCTTAGATTTGAATTACGAATTAATTGAAAGAGTACAATTATCTAAGGAGGAGGAAGTCTCGTTCCTATATTTAATAGCAGAAGCATATTACCAAAAGAGTGAGTTTAAAAAATCTTATAAATATTTTCGGAAAATCCAGACATATGTAAAAGATTATCGCTTACTAAATGAGAGAATGAGAAAAATTGAAAAACTTAAATAAGATTATTTTCACATTTTTAATTTCCGTATTTTTTTTGATGTTCATTATGTGGCGTGCAATTCACTCAGAGTTTTTTGCATCAATACTTTCCAAGTACACCAATAAATATATTACTAAATATTTAAATTCCTCAACTCGTTTTGAAAGCATAAGCTTAGAGTTCTTTCCTCCAGGCGCCTCTTTGCATGGAATTTCTTTCGAAGATCAAAAAAATGATATTACTTTAAAGTTAAATGCAAAAAAAATTAGCATTTATTTTAATATGTTTGCAGCTTTCAATAACAAATTAACTATAAGTGAATTGGAGGTCAGTGATTCTATTGCTGAGTTGATAATTAAAGAAAATATTTCTAAAAGCAAAGCTGGTGATGAAAGATTTGAAAATAAAATTCAGTTTGATGAGTTGAATAAAATATTATCTGAATTACCGGTAAGTGTTAGGTCTATAAGTCTTAATGATTTTTATCTCAAAACAAACAATGGTAAGGCCTATCTTCAGCGTGTGAAATTAGGGTTTGATAAGAAAACCTGGGATTTATGGTTTGATATTAGACAAATGAAACACCCATTAGTGGATAAAGAATGGGGTGGGATTGAAAGTGCAAAAGGCTATGTGGTTTTGAATCAACATCAACTCTCTTTAAGAGAATTTGAGGCTCGCAAGGGTTTTGTTAAGCTTTCCGTCAAAGGTGAAATAACTAATCCTTTTGAGGTTAAAAAAAATATTGAAGTTGAAACCCTTCTTAGCGGCTATTGTCCAGAATTAACAAGTTATCTACCAGCTGAATATGAGTTTATAAGCTATGGTGGTTTCATTGAAATATGGTCCAAACTATCTGGGCCTATTTTGAAACCTAATGTCAATGCTTTAATCAGGCTTGATAATGTTTCTACGAATTTTTTTGATGTAGATGAGTTAGCGATAAAGGCAAGTTATAACACTAACGAGCTAAGAGTTTCTCAATTAGATTTCTCCTACAAAAATGAAAAATTAAATTTAAGCAATGAATTTGTTTTGTATGATTTTAAAACCAACACATTGTTTCCATTACCCACGCAGCTTGAAGCTAGGGGGGTGAGTATTAAAAACGGATTAAAATTTCTTTCAGATGTTTTAGAACCCTTAAGCGGAGAATTACATGGTAAGTTTTTTGTTGGTGCACTTAATAATAAAATTATATTTACTCCTTTAAAAGGCTTCGAATTAAGAAATTTTAATTTAAGCACGATTGATGACGACAAGCGCTCGACTATAATTGAGAACGAATCTTTAGTATTTAATGCTGCTAATTTTATTATTGATGGACCGGTTTTTCGTTTAGATGCTGACGTCTCATTTGGACAGAGTAATGTAAAAATTAAGGGAAAAGTAGGTAATGGGAATGTTGATTTTATATCCGAACTTGGTGATATCAATCTAGAAAACTTAGGGAAAATTTCGGGCTTGGACATTAAAGGTTCTGGTAAAATGCAATTTAATATAAAGGGTCCCTATGATAATGTCGTATTCAATTTCACAGGCCAGCTGCAGGAGAGTTCATTTGAGCAATATTTTTTAGGTAATACGTCATTAGATCTTTCTATAAAACTTAAACCAGGAGAGATTCTACTAAATTCAATTTCAGGGAAACTTCTTAATACATTATATTTTTCCAAAGGTACATATAGTTACAGAACTAACGCTATTAACTTATCGGTCAATACTCCACACACTACTTTTACAGATATTAAATCAATGTATAAACCTCTTGTAGATAAGTTGCAGTGGACACCATCTGAGCTCAATGGCTTGGTTGGGCTAAATTATCAAGTTCAAGGTAAAGTTTCCCTTGGTGAAATGATCGTTAATGGAAAGCTTTTAGCAGAGAATGTTATTTTTTATACAGAGTCCTTACCCAAGATTTCTACTCAGTTTAAACTTGCAACGTCAAAGTTGAGTTTCTCGAATATTATATTCGAAAAAGAAACGGCTAATCTAAGTGGTTTTTTTAATTATGATTTCATAACTTCAAATTACAATTACTTCTTTGACTTAAAGAACGCATACTTAAACGAAATAAATATTACAAAAAACATTTTCCGTTCATTAACCGCAAAAATTGATGGAAAAATATCGGGAGAGAAAAAATCCTCTGAAAAAATTAACTTGGAATTATTTTTTACTGGAAGCAAGGTTAATGGACGTCCTGTGAATGATTCCGATTTAAAGATGTCTCTAAATAAAGAGGTTTTAGCTTTTGAATTAAACTATATTGGAAAAAACCTTATACTAAATGGAGAGATTGATTTTAAAGAGGATCAAAAATCAGAGAAAAACCTTTCTTTTATTAAAAGTAAACTTGATATATCGAATCTTAAAACGTTTGTAAGCAGTTTTATAGGCGAACATTTGTACAACTCAAACTTGTTAGGTTCAGTAAACACACAACTAGAAGGCCATTTCAATATTCATAATATCTCCAAATTAGACCTGAATGCGACTATATTAAATCTTAAAATAGTGAAGGATGATGTTTTAATTGAAAGCTTACAGCCAGGATATTTTTTAGTAGAAAAAGGAAATATTAAATCTTGGCATTTTGAATCAGTTGGAAACAAAGGGTTGATCGTATCAAATGGGAAAGGTAGTTTCTATTCAAAATATAATGTACATTCAATTATTGATTTGGATGCCAATTTATTGGAAGTGATTTCTGATAAAATAGTTAAAATTGACGGTGTGATAAGAAGTGAAGTTATATTCTCTGATAATTACAAGTTAGGTTTTTCCTTTATTACCAGCACAGATAAGTTTGATTTTGGCTATGAAGGCTTGCCTACAACTCTGCAGGAGACCAAGGCAAAGTTTGTTTTTGATGGGGAACGTTTATCAATTGAAAAATTTAATTCTAGATTGAGTAACGGTAGCTTGGATATGAAGGGAGAAGTTATCGTTCAATTTCCTTACCCTAAAATAAATATTAATTATAAACTTGATGAAGCGAATTTTAGCTTTATAGAAAAGTCTAACTTTATACTTAGTGGCAGTGGTGCCTTATTGGGGGAGAGGATACCTTATCGCTTATCTGGAGAACTATTTTTAGATAGTGGTCTTATACAAGCTGAGTTTGATGAGCTCGCTAGTAAAGGGGCGCTTTCTATTGGCAAGAGTAGACATCTTCCCGAAAAATCAAATATCAAAGAATCCAAGCTTATCGATTCAAATGTGTCTGTAAATTTAAAAGGGCCAGTGGTTATAAAAAACTCAATGGTCGATATGTCATTCAATGGCGATATCAATGTTTTAGAAAGTATATTTGAACC
Source organism: uncultured Bacteriovoracaceae bacterium (assembly GCA_937952395.1). Taxonomy (GTDB): domain Bacteria; phylum Bdellovibrionota; class Bacteriovoracia; order Bacteriovoracales; family Bacteriovoracaceae; genus CALFYV01. The sequence goes on from CALFYV010000076.1 coordinate 25,631, forward strand.
TAAAATAACAGGAAAGCTTTCTGTTATACCCGGTCTGGGTCGTTTTTTCTTCAAAAGTAATGAGTTTGCTGTGAGTAAAGGAGAAATTTATTTTTCTGAAAATAGCAATTCTATCAATCCTGAATTAGATTTTATCGCAAACACAGCGATTGACGAATATAACATTACCATGCGAATTCTAGGTACTTCAGAGAATTTCAATATAGGACTTAACTCCGAGCCCGCTCTAGCAAGAAATGATATACTTTCTTTGATAGCCTTTGGTTATACTGATGAACAAACGAAAGGTTTGTCAGGTCAAGCACGCAATGAAATTTCGTCAGTTGGAGTTGGGACACTATTATTTGAAAGTTTTAAAATTAACGAAGCACTCAAAAGTGAATTCGGAGTTAAGCTGAACGTCGGTACACAGTTGGATGACTCTCAACAAAGTTTTTTACAAGGAACATCTAGTGGTGAAGGTGCCGGAACTCGAGTCCGCTCTGCTACAAAAGTTGAAGTTCAGAAAAGGCTTAATGAGGCAATGAGCCTATCTGTTTCAAGTACAGTTGGAGGTGCAATCGGGCAAAGACAGAGCATGAACTTGAATTACAAAATAAATGATACGATGTCGTTAGAGGGTGTTTACCAAACAAAGACTAACGAAGACGGAGAAGAGGATATTATCGATAACTCTATGGGAGTTGATGTTAAATTTCGTTGGTCAACAAAATGAAATTATTGTTTTATTTATTTATTTACTTATTCATGTATATTACCCAAACAGCGTATTCATCAACAGGTATAAAAGTTGAAGAGGTAATGTTGAATTGTGAAACTAGTTTCTTCTGTCAAAAATTCAAAACAGAGTATAGTAAAATAAAAGGCGATTATAGGGATCTTGAACATTTAGAAAGTTCTTTGAAAATTTATCTCTCACGTGGGGGAGTTAAAAACGTTAATTATAAAATTTACCGAAGCAATAAATCCTACAGTATAAATATTAATTTAACTCCGAAGAAAATTATTTCTAAAGTAGAAATTAAGCATCATCCTCCAAGATCTATAAGTTTTATACGCTCAGCGGTTCCGATTATGATTGGTGATTTCTATAGTCCAATCAAAATAGATGAATCCATGGCCAATATTACTCAATTTCTTTCTGAGCGCGGCTATGTACGTAACGAGGTAAGTCTTGATGAGGTCTCAAAGCCTGATGGAAATATAGAAGTTTATTTTCATGTTCAACTTCATGAGCCAGTAAGATTGGGCAAAGTATTAGTTAATGCCAATAGCGTTGTGGTAAAAAAAATAATAGAAAATAAGTTTTTATCTGATTATAAAATGCCCTTTGACCCAAATCAAATCAAGAGAAAAATCTCTGAAGTCAATGATGAGTTATTTTCAAATGGCTACTATTTGATATCCATTGAGGCTAATACGAGTAAAGTTAATGGGGAAGTTGTTCTAGATCTATCTGTGATTAATGAACAATCCTATGTATTTTCATTTAATGATGAAAAATTAGTTTTTCGCAAAGATGAGTTTTTAATACCCATAAGAGATTTCTTTAAAAAGTTTAGTCGTGAAATAAATCAGAAAAATTTATTGGATATAGTTAATGAAATGTATTTACAGAAGGCTTATTTAAATCCAGAAGTTAAGATCACTGAAAAAAATTATACAAATCATTTAAATGAACCGGTCAGACTTTTTGATATTAAAATTACTGAAAACTTACGAACTAAAATTGAAGAAATTAGATTTAAGGGAAATATTAATAAAACAGATTATGAAATAATGAATATTTATAATCAATACAAAGATGAGTTAGCGAGCTTGAATCTTTACGATTCACTTTATTATAAAAAGTTTATTCAATTTCTCAAAAACGAATATATATCTCAGGGCTTTGTGCAGGTAGAAGTCAATGGTCCCATTGTCTCAAGTGGGGCTTCAGACTATTCTTATATTTTAGATTTTCAAATAAAAGAAGGTGTCAGAACAAGAATTAATCGAATAAATTTCCAAGGAATTCCTCAAGATACTAAAAATGACTTACTCCAATTAATGGATAACAAGGAAAATAATTTTTTCAATCCAATTGTTCTTGATGAAGAGTTAAAAAAAATAAATGATTATTTTCAGAATAAGGGATACTTCTATTCTCAGATTATGAATTTAAACTCATCAGAATTAGTACAATATTCTCCTGATAGAACAAGTGTAGATTTAAATATACATCTTGATATTGGTCATAGACTTAGGCTGGGAAGTATTATCATTCTCGGGAATATAAAGACAAAAAAGAAATTTATTAATAAAAGAATTTTATTAAAACCAGGTGATTTATTAACACCTCAAAACGTAAAAAAAATTGAAGAAAGGTTATCTCAAAGTGGATTATTTCTTTTTGTAAATGTAAAACCGGTTTCTCCAAACCCAATTGATGAAGTGACAGATTTATTAATTTCGCTTCAAGAGAGAGATTCTATTGTTATTGAAGTTGCACCAGGCTATAGAACCGACTTAGGTTTAAAACTTTCAAATCAAATTAAATTCAATAATTTATGGGGAATGAATCGTACTTTTTCAATAAAGGCCCAAGCCAACCAACGACTTTCATTTAGTTCTTTGGCCCCCGAACGAAGAGATGATCAAGACTTTATTGAATATGGTCTGCAATTCGATTTTGGTATGCCTGATTTGGCAGATACTAAATTTAACTTATATGTCAGCACCAGTTTTACCAAGAAGCGTTTTTATTCTTTTGATGCTGATATTAATAGAAATTCACTGTCACTAAACAGGGATTGGACTCGCTCCTTTTCAACAAATTTGCGTTACCAATTTGAAAACATTAGTCAGTTTAACGCTGTTCAGGCAAATGATAATGGTAAATTTCGAATCGGTTCACTAACACCATCATTTACTCTAGATTTTAGAGACAATAGGATTAATCCTACTAAGGGAACCTATTTTAATCTCTCTTGGGAGTTTGCCAATCCCTTACTTTTTTTTCAATATTATTATACTTAAATTATTTATTATCATAAAATTATTTCCAGAAATCGCCTCTATGTGCCCTTTGCGGATAAAAAAGCAGTTTTCGCCTTTTACACGGCTTTAGGTATGCAAAAAAATTCTTCGGATAACAGCGGAATACCAAGTATTAAAGTTTTTCGTTTAGCCGGCAGTGATATTATTCGTGGTTATAGCGACGAAGAAATGAACGTAGTTAATAACTTAGATGTTAGTGAGGTCGATGTACGAGATACTGTTTATATGAGTCTTTTTAAAATTGAACCCAGATATTTTATTAATGATAATCTTATGTTGGGAGTTTTTGCGGATGGAGGAAGTCTATTTCTTAATTCTTTTACTCCTTTTGATGTCCGCTCTTCTGTGGGAATCAGCCTTAAATATCTAACGCCCGTTGGTTCTCTAGACTTTGATTATGGACACAAGCTAAATCGGGGAAGGTTGCCGGATGGAACAGAGGAAAGCCCGGGTAGGCTACATATTTCCATAGGTTTTTTCTAAGCTGTCTAATTTTTTGACATATAAAATCTCCATGAATGGCTTAAATTTATTGTTAAAATAACGCAATGGGCTATAATTTTTTCTAATATTCAATATCAATGGAGAACTTTATGAACAAATTATTTCTTTTAACCTTAATAACGAGTATGGCGGCTTCTGCTGCTACCACAAACAAGCGTCTGGCACGCTATAAGGCAAATGTCGGGACTTCAACCACGAAAGCCAGGACTGCTACCAAGAAAACAAAAGACTTAAACTCAATGCTTCAGTTGCAAATAGGGCAAGATAAAGCTGGATTTGATAATCAGACTGTGAATGGTAATTTATCTGGGCTGCACTTAGCTGCTAGAAAAAACTTTCATATTATTAACGGGCTTTTTACTACCTCGAGTATTGGCTATAGAAGATTGAGTAATACTCAGACTTTTACCAATAATAAGGTTAATCCTTTAGTGGTTGATCCAAATACGAGCTATTCAACAGATACCAATATGAATGAGGTTTATATTGGACAGACCATTGGATATCATTTTGATATCTTACGAAATGTTGCTATCCGTCCATTTGCTGGTTTAAATATTGGTCAAATTTCAACTAACTACACTGTGACAGGAAACGGCTCGGTAATTGGTAATAATACAGCTACTGGTAATAACAGCAATTTAAACCTCGCTCCAGTCATTGGTGCAGAGTTAAATATTTATAGAAATTACTCAATTTTTGCTACATTTAATCGCTCACGAGTTGAGTTAGACCAAAATGCTGGTGTTAATAACCTTCTTAAAAATTCAGCAGATAGATTAGAACGTACGCAGAATGTTGAGACTCTAACAATTTCAGCATCTTACAATTTCTATAACTTAATAAAATTTTCACTAAAAAGGGCTTAATTTTAAGCCCTTTTTTTTTATTTTTACTTGCCATGCTTATGTATTGACTAACGGCCCCATAATTGGTTATAAATCCAATTCTTGTTAA
>CALFYV010000077.1 GCA_937952395.1 uncultured Bacteriovoracaceae bacterium
TAATCTTTTCAGAGGCGTGAGTGAGAAGTACTTTGAGAAACCCCACACAAAGGTAAGCCAGTTAATATCAGGTTTGTTAAATAGCCCACGTGCCATTCAAGTGAATATTACAATTATGAGAACTTTTATATAATGAAGAAACTGGAACGACTCTTCTTGTATTCAAAGATAAAGGCTTTGAAGATAAGTTAAATGTAGAATTGAATCTTAATGTCCTTGACCCAATCTAATTTAAAATGACTATTTAGTACTTCTAACTATTTGAAATCTATTAAGTAAAACTTATGATATGTAATATTTGCAAATACAGTTTGTAGAAAACAATCGTAAGTGATACACAGACCTCATGAGAAAATTAATCTTAATAACACTTATTCTCCTATCTTCACAATTGACTCTAGCTCAGTCCGACAGGTATTTATATACTGCTTTAAAAGGGCCTGAGTTTAGAATCAAGATTTCATTAAAATCTTTAGAACTTCCAGCATTGGCGGATGATTACAATCATTTTTATATGGGAGATAATGAATTTGAAATGCGCTTAGAGTTTAATAAACGTTCCGTTCATCATTTTACATTGCCTGAAAATAAAAATAATCAACCTGTTGTTTATGAAAATATTGCCTTTGATAAAACAGGAACAGGTGATGAGATACGTTCTCGAAATCATGAAGTAATGATTGATTACAATATCAACATATACTCAACAGACTTAAATAACATTGTTTACAAGTATAGCTACAAAGAATATAAGGAAACTTTTTTCCCTTCTCGCAGAGGAAGAATTTGTCTTATTAGTGATGATCTTATCTACGACCAGCTTAGTAATTATGGTTGTCTAGAAATTGTCATGGTCGTTAATGACATGGTAAGAAGAGGACAAACTGAAAGAGAAGTACAAGTTGAAGAAGAACTTGTTGATGAAACAGGTGAAGCTTATCACAAAGATTTTCCTACTCCCATAAGAACTGTCTATAAAGTTGAAATCTTGAAATAGAAATAACTACTGAGAAATAAATTTCTCTGTATGAATATGATCTTCGCGAGCTCCAAGCTCGATCACTTTTTTTGAACATTCTTCAACAAAGCCAGTACTGCCAGCAATATAAACACTGTATGTACTTAAATCAGGGTATTCTTTTTTAAGTAGATCTGGGATACGGCCTGTAAGCCCATTCGGATTTTCTTCTTGAGTTAAGGTGTATTTGAATTTGAAATTTCTAAACTTCGTTTTCATATACTGAAACCAGCCCTCTTCCATTAAGTCGGCTTTTGTTTTGGCACTAAAAAGTACGGTGGCAGGTTGACGGAATCCTCCACGCATAAGTGCACCTGAAGCAAGTGAAAGAATTGGCGCCAAGCCAGAACCGGCAGCTAAACATAGAACAGGCGTCTCAACACTTGGGTTTCCAATAAACGTTCCATAAGGGCCATTGATACGAACAATTTCCCCTGCCTTTAATTCATTATGAATCCAAAGAGAAGTTTTTCCATCTTTGACTTTAGTAATCAGTAAAGTTAATTCACCTTCTTGATTGGGAATACCCGCAATCGAGTAACAACGTTCAGGAATACCTTTGTTTGTATTTCCTAATGTTACATATTGCCCGGGCCAAAAGCGCATGGATTCTCCTATACTTTTAAGCCTAAGTTTAACGATCGTTGGTGTAACCAAATATTTATCCATCACAATATAAGAGCGATTTTCTTTAGGAGGAAAGAGCTTAGGTTTAGCATCTTCTGTTCCGTATTCAATTTCAAGAATTTCTGATTTAAGTTTGGCCATGCACATAAGACCATAACCTTGAGAACGGTCTTCTTGAGAAAGGGCCATATCGAGACCGAACCCTTGGTCGAATTCACCAGAGAGCACTTTGCACTTGCACTCTCCACAAGCGCCAGCACGACAATTATTAGGAAGAGCGTATCCACGTTTTTCAAGAGCAGATAAAACTGATTCACCTTGAGCAACTTCAATTTCAGTGCCTGATGGCATTAAACGAACTTTTCCCACAATTCACCTAAAAAACTGGAATGATATCTTCCATATCAACATCAAGAACTTCTTCACCACTGATACCCATTTCTGGAATAGCTGGGAAAGGAATATCGTATTTATCTAAAATTCCTTTTAGATTCAACATCGCATTTTTCCAATTTTGTTTTTTTGTTTCATAGTCTGGAATATGAAAGCCGGCTTTCCTGGCCACTTCTTCAATCTTTCTTTGATTTTCAATAAAGTCAGGTGTTAAATCCCAAAACTCTGGTGGTGGTTCAAAGAGTACTCCAGAGAGAAAGAAATATCCTGCTCGAATTTGTTTAGTTATCGTTGAACGATCTTCACCTTGAAGTCCTGGGTAGTCGCGCTCCATTAGGCTCATACAAATGGCCATATGCCGTCCTTCGTCTCTGCCAATTTTAGCAAAGCCTTCTTTAAAAACAGGCTCTTCACAACCGTTGGCCATCGAATGAAAAATAGTAGCCGCGGCGATTTCTCCCATTAAAAAAGAGCTAAAGAGAACCGCCATCGAGTATTTAGGTACAGCGGTTTTATATCCACTCCAATAGCGTGAACCATTATAAGTTAACCAATCAGCATTCCTCTTGGCCATTCTACCAATATCTCATGATTTCGTTCATCTCTTAAAACTGAAAAGAAACATTTCCTGACCGGATCTTCCTCATGATCTTCATATGTCTTAATTAGGGCCGAAGCAAATACAGGTGGAGCAGAAGCATCAAAAACACAAAGAATTTGCCACCAATAAGCAATAGCTTCTCTTTCCTCCCACGAATAACTTTCGACATTGAACGTATCCCAAGGTAGTTTCTCTGGATCCCAATATTCTCTTTGAGCTGCTTCCCAAATTTCAACC
>CALFYV010000078.1 GCA_937952395.1 uncultured Bacteriovoracaceae bacterium
AAAAACTAAAACTATTAAAAAAAATAAAAAATATAATAAAAAAAAAAAAAAAACTAAATATATACCCGAAAATATTAGCAAAATGTCATATGACAAGTTTAAGAATGATTTAGGAAAAAAAAAAGCGCCTGATATGAATACGATTTTGACCTACAAAAAGAAAGCTGATTTTATTAAATATGTTCTTAATCCTAGGAAAGTGAATAAAGATTCAACTATGCCTATTCTTTTTAAAGATAAAGACCATATTGAAAAAATTTATGAGTACTTAATCCACCATTGACGAGGGCTGTCATGAGTGCTACCTATAGCCGCTATGACAGAACATATCCCCCCAAAACCACCTAAGTCCTTTCGTGTAACTCTTGAGCTTAATTATGCTGAACCTCGACTGGACAATGTACTTTTACATGCTCTGAGAAATCAGGACGAAAACCCGACTTTAAAGATTATTTCTCGAGCTGCCCTAAAAACCCTCTTTAACAAGAAGAAAATCTTAATTAAGGGCCAAATGGCCAAATCTTCTTCTGCCTTAAGCAAGGGGATTACCTACGTTGATATCCTTCTTTAGGCCGAAAGTTTTCTAACTGGAGTACCTTTGTGTGGGTTTTCTCAAAGCACTTCTCACTCACGCCTCTGAAAAGATTAGGTTTTTTAAGGATTTTAGTCATTTCGTTGTGGCATCCCCAAAAGTATTTTGGGGATGAATCGTTCGAAATATCTAATTTGTTGAAATATTTGAGCTTAAAGAGAACGAAAGTGAAATGACCTGTTTAAATTCCCACACAAAGGTCAGCCAGTTTAGAAAGTTTTACAGCCTCTTTTGACACAATGACTCAATGGTGAGAAATGAATGATTATGAGAACTTACCTCATTATTTTAATCTCACTCATTATGCTTAATAAAGGCCATGCGCTCATCTGTGATTCTGTCACTTTTGATAAAATTTCTGGCCAATACGATGAGGATTTAAGAAAGCTTGAAGATGATTTTTATGAAGCCAAATCTAGTACTGACAAAAATTGTATCTGCACTTTTTATCTAAAGATTCAAAATGAACAGACATTTTCAGACTATCTCAATAATGAATGTGAATCGGTTTTTATTCCTTCAGAAAAAGATAAGAGAAACTCTGCCCTTTATGCAAAGATTAATGCCAGTCATTTTTTCAAAAATAATGAATATTTTGGTCCCGTTGTTGTAGGAGAAACTTTTTTTGGGCAACAGCTTCATCCCAAGATTATTTATGAAATCATGAGTGAGGACGGTCAAAAAAAAATACAGTTAAGCGCTGGCTATTTTATACAACAGAACTTTGGAAATTCGAATTTACAATCTCAACCAACTTTTTCTGCTACTTATTCTCAGAAAAATTTCACGGCGATTATAGGAAATCTTAACGGAGGCCCCTATCACCAACTTGCAACTCAACTTTACAGTATCGAAACAGGCTTAACAAATTTAATGGAAAATGGAGCACAGATAATCTTCCATGATAAAAAACAGCAACGCTACTTTAGTGACACATGGATTGAATGGAAAAACCAAACTTATCCCGGCTCGACAGAACAAGAACATTTTAGAGCGGGAAGTTCTAATCGTTATGAAATCCCTATGAATAAAAGAAATAAACTTCAATTAATAGGTCAAGTTTATTTTGATCATCACGGTGGTCAAGTTAATATTGCCAATGCTAGTGGTCAGCGTCCCCCGACAATAACCCTTGTGAATTATGCTCTTGGAGCGAACCTACAAAGAAATTTGAATCGACAAAATAATAAGAATTCCTTTTTAAACAAAGCCCAAGTCGGAGTTACACAATTTGGTTTCAGTGGTTCACCCAATGGACGTGGGCAAGGGGTAGAGATTCATGCAGGGGTTGAAAGTAAAGTTTTAGATCTTTATTTGAGTCACTGGCAAGGAAATCATTTTGATAGTTTTGCTGGAACTCCTTATTACTCATCTTTTTCAAAAAATCCCAATGAACCAAACAAAGTCATCGAAAAAACAAATTTCATTAAACTCAGAGCAAGCAAGTCCATTAATCTCTTGAGCAAAGATGCCATCCGTAGAGCACAGCTAAGTCCCTACTTGGAATACATCTTTGATAAAAATGCAAAGACGAATCCTTATACTTATGGTCTCGTCTTTCAATGGAAAATCATCTCTACAGGAAAAAAATAAGGAAGTCTTATGTCTCAAGAACCTGAATGCCCTAAATGCCAATCAAAATACTCATACAGTGATGGTACACTTTGGATTTGTCCTGAGTGCGCCCATGAATGGAGCATGTTTAAAGTTGAAAAAAATGAAGATGAAAATAATGATGTCATGGTTATTAGAGATGCCAATGGCAATACTCTGCAAGAAGGTGATAGCGTGACAGTCATTAAGGATTTAAAAGTTAAAGGTAGCTCCTCGGTTGTAAAAGTCGGCACTAAAGTCAAAAATATCCATCTAGTTCAAAGCAGTGATGGCCATAATATTTCATGCAAGATTGATGGAATTGGGGCGATGAATTTGAAATCTGAATTCGTAAAAAAGATTTTAAACTGACCTACAATCGTGTGGGAACTTTATTTCCATTGTTCGTCCCTTTT
>CALFYV010000079.1 GCA_937952395.1 uncultured Bacteriovoracaceae bacterium
ACCCGCCCAAGCAAGGGCACCAGGTTTTAGAAGAAAAGTATAAAGTAAATTATTAGCTGGAATAGTGATAGCTTGAACTATAATCACCGCAATACCCAAACCAATAGCAGTATCCACCTTCTTGGATACAGCTATAAAAGTACACATACCTAGAAAGAATGAGAGGGCCAAGTTTTCAATAAAAATAGCTTTAACGATAAGGCTTATATAATGTTCCATAATTATTCATGCTCCATTTGTGATTTATCATATGTTCTAATTAACCAAATAATTCCACCTATAATAAAAAAAGCACTGGGAGGTAATAACATCATTCCATTAGTTGGGTACCACCCTCCATTCTTTGTGAGGGAGAATACCTCAAATCCAAATAGAGTGCCTGAACCAAAAAGTTCTCTAAAAAAGCCAACAACAAATAAAATACAAGAATAACCAAGGCCATTACCTATACCATCAACAAAACTGGCCCAAGGACCATTTTTCATAGCAAAGCCTTCAGTTCTTCCCATAACAATACAATTAGTGATGATCAAGCCAACGTAGACTGCCATGGCTTTTTCTGTTTCAAAAAGATAAGCTTTCATAAATTGATCGGCTACAATAACCATCGAAGCAATAATCGTCATTTGTACGATAATACGAATACTATTAGGTATATGGTTGCGAATTAAACTAACTGAGAAGCTTGAAAAAGCTGTGACTAAAGTTACAGCTCCACACATAACCACCACATTTTTTAATTGAACAGTAACTGCAAGTGCAGAACAAATACCTAAAACTTGTAAAGCGATAGGATTATTTTTGAAAATAGGTTTAAATAACAGTTCTTTCATTTTCATTAAAATTCTCCTTTACGAACTTTTTCAAGAAATGGCCCAAATCCATGTTTACCTAACCAGTACTTTATGGAAGTGGTCACGCCTTCACTTGTAATGGTCGCACCTGAGAGACCATCAACCATATATTTTGCTCCTGTTTCACCTTCGGAAACAGAACCTTTTTTTAATTTAAAAACAGGTTCCCAGTTTGAGTTAAAAATTTCTTTTCCAATCCACTGAGATTTCCAAGAAGAGTTATCAACCTCTCCACCTAAACCCGGAGTTTCTCCTTGTTCATAGTAACCAAATCCTTTAACCGTATTGGTGTCCTTGTCGAGCGCCAAGAAGCCGTACATGGTCGACCACAAACCCTTTGAAACAACAGGAACAATAACTTGTTGAGTTTTTCCACCTTCTTTGACCAGATAAACAACGGCATCATTGGGTCTGCGACCTAATCCTGCTACATCATTACCAGGATCAATTTTACTGCTCTTTGCATCATATTTGACATCATTTTTGATATCGACTTGCTCTGGTTTCAACTCACTTTTGCCGCCCGACTCAAGATCGACAACTAGTGGTTCTACTTTATTAAAAGTTTCTTCAACTATTTCAGCTGCCACATTTTTACTTTTTAATAAGCCTGCAGCTAGAAGAATATTTTTCTTTAAATCAATTTCTTTATTATAGTCTTGTTTATCTTTAAGCACGACAGCAGTGGTCGAAACAATAAAAGAAAAAACAACACATAAAACGAGTGCAACTGTGATAGTTTTAATTGGTGTTTCAGCGGACATTTCTGGCCATCCTTCTTTTTATATTAGCGTTTATAACAAAATAATCAATTAAGGGACCGAAGGCATTCATAAAAAGAATCGCAAGCATCCATCCTTCCGGATAAGCAGGATTTACTACACGAATTAAAACACCAATCACCCCAATTAAAAATCCATAAATATAACGTCCTGTATTGGTCATGGCTGCACTAACAGGATCTGTGGCCATAAAAACGCAAGCAAAGGCAAATGAACCAATGACGAAATGCCAGGCAGGAGTTAAAGCAAACATAGGATTAGTTGCACTTCCAACAAAGTTAAAAAGAGTTGCTGTGGCAAACATACCAGCACACATGGAAAGCATAATTCTCCATGAACCAATACCTGTCGCAATTAAAATAACAGCACCTATTAAACAAGCCAGTGTTGAGGTTTCTCCCATTGAACCAGGGATAAATCCAAGAAAAGCTTCATTCCAGGTAAAGGAAAAAGCCGACATACCTTTACTAGCAGCAACAGCGACTGAAGTCGCACCAGTATAACCATCAAATGCAGTCTAAACAGCATCTCCAGAAATTTGAGCATGGTAAGCAAAAAATAAAAAAGCACGACTCATAAGTGCTGGGTTGAAAACGTTTCGGCCAGTTCCACCAAAAATTTCTTTTCCTATTACCACACCAAAAGAAATTCCCACAGCCACCTGCCATAATGGAATAGTTGGAGGTAAAGTTAACGGAAAAAGTAGACCAGTAACAACAAACCCTTCATTAATCTCGTGACCACGAACTGAAGCGAACAAAGCTTCCCATAATCCACCAACGGCCATAGTCACGATATAGACGGGTAAAAAGAAAAGCAGCCCGTAAACAAAATTAGATAAAAAACTTTGCGCATCAAAACCTAGTCCGAGAGCTAGCATTGCAGACGCCCGCCATCCTTCTGGAGTTTGAGCACCAAGTGCTAAATTAGCTTGATATCCGGTATTATAACAGGCCATAAAAACCGCTGGGATCAAAGCCACGCCAACCATAATCATAGTGCGTTTTAAATCAATCGCGTCTCTGACATGGGAATTGTTTTTAGTAACTGACGCAGGTGTAAATAAGAAAGTGTCCGCCGCTTCATAGAGAGGATATAATTTCTGTAATTTCCCACCCTTTTCAAACAATGACTTTTGCGAGTCAAAAAATTTTTCTAACAGTTTCATTATCTAACCGTCCTTTTCAATTTTTGTTAAATTTTCTCTCAGAACCGGGCCATAATCATTTTTACATGGGTCAACAAACGTGCATAAAGCCAAATCTTCCTCATCAAGTTCTAAGCAACCAAGCTGCTTGGCCCGATCAGTGTTTCTTGACATTAATGAACGTAGTAAAAAAGTTGGCAAAATATCTAGTGGCATCACCTTTTCAAATGAACCAATCGGAACGATTGATCTGAGACTGCCATTCATATTTGTTGTGAATGCAAATTTCTTGGTAGGAAAAAATTTCGAAAGAAAAACTGGTTTTACTGAAAATTTGTTTAAACCTGGTTTATTCCAACCAAGAAATTCTCTCTCCTTGTCTTCTAATAATACACTGACTTGATTATGGTAACGACCTAAATAACAAAAAGGTCCTTTGTTAGCAGTGTGACCAGAAAAAACCGAGCCTGAAATAATTCTATTTTGACCATTTTGTAATTCATTATTGGTTAAATCACAAAGGCAAGCCCCTCTTCTGGTTTTAAGTAAGCGAGGATTTTTCACCTGAGGACCAGCCAAAGCAATAATTCTTTGTAAAAAAAGCTTACCTGTTTTAAATAATGAGCCAATTGCAATGACATCTTGATAACCAATATACCAAACCACTTTCTTTTCATTCACGGGATCAATAAAGTGAATATGTGTGCCCGCATTTCCAGCTGGGTGAGGACCGGCGAATTCAACTTTCTTTGCAACATCACTGCTAAGTGATGAACTAGCTTTAACACATAAATAAGTGTTACCTTCTGTTAATTTTGAAAGAATTTTAACTCCGTCATGAAAGGCTTGTTCATTTTGCTTAATTACAAGCTCTGCATCCGCTGTTAATGGATTAGTATCCATAGCAGTAATAAAGAGAGAATGAGGAATCGTTTCAGGAACTGGAACTTTACTATATGGTCTCGTTCTTAGTGCTGTCCATTCACCAGACTCCACTAATAAGCGAGTAATTTCTTGACGATTAAAGCTAGAAATATCTTTAGCTGAGTAGTTTTTAAATGAAACATGTTCTTCAGATTCTATATTTATAACTAAAGATTGAAAAACTCTCTTCTCTCCACGATTAATTTCTTTAACAGTACCTGCTGCAGGAGAAGTAAAAATAACTTTTTCATTTTTTTTATCATAAAAAAGTTCTTGGCCAATTTTAACTTTATCCCCAACTTTTACCTTCATTGAAGGTTTCATGCCAACATACTCAGAACCTAGCACAGCGACTGAACTTACCTGAGCAGCATTTTCAATTGATTGTTTGGGGCTACCTACTATGGGAAGGTTTAGGCCCTTTCTAATTCGAATCATAATCTTCACATCCTTTCAATGAACTGGATCTCAATGACGAAAAATAAAAGAATTTTCTATGATGAAAAATATCATGAATAAGGTTACAATGACAACGAAGAAACCTTAGGCAAAAAAAACAAGGATGCCATGTCACTACAAGTAGAACAGAAAGGAAGAGAAAAACTATTCGAGGGTCAGTACCGCTACCTCAATGACGGCCAGGAATACTCACAAGAAATCTTTTCGGTCCAAAAAGATCTCGACACAAAAACTCTAGTATACGAATCTGAAATTCTCTCTAGAGTGGCAACCGGTGAGTTTTTAAAAATCAGAACCGAATATGAAGTCAATTCTTTATGGAATCCCGTCAGCGTTGAGGTAACCAAATCATTAGGAAATAGCTTTACCAAAGAAACTTATGAGTTAGACTCGTCTAGTCATACACTTTCCTATGTCTTTAACACTGGCGAGGAGCGAAATAAAATTGATCGTAACGTTTCAGGTAAGTTTCATATTTCGACACCAGCTTTTCTAACTTCTCTTTTATTTACCATGCAAAAACGCTACAACTCGGTGAGTCGTAACCAGTATTATACCCTGGTCTCACATAACGAATGGGAATTTGAAGGCCCCCCAGAGGATCGGTTTATTTACTTAGAATATAAAACGATGGATGGTGAAGAATTAAAAGTTAACAATCAAGGCCTCTCTTGCACTAAATGCTTTCTTTATGAACATGATTCGATAAAAAATATAAAAGAAACACCCGCTGTCTATTATTTAAGTAAACATATCGGCATCCCTTACAAAGTAGAGATGGGTAATGGTTATGAAATTATCATTGAAAACTTAAAAGAATTACAAGCTAATACTTACGAATATAAAGATGTTTTTAAAGGACATTAAAAAAAGCACGGCTTTTCTCAATACATTCAGAAAATTTCATTTGTTGTAAATCATAGGGTCTTAAAAGATTCTGAAAAGTTTTCCTGGTGTTACCCTTCCATCTCTTGACTCTAGAATCAACCACAATCGCCACCCCCTTATCATTCTCTGAACGCAAGAGCCTACCTAGTTTTTGCTGTAATAAACGAGCCCTGTAAGCCATGAAGTATTGATTAAACTCATCACCAAAAGATTTTTCAAAAAAATCTCTGCGTTTTTGAATAACAAAATCCATACGTAAATCAGGGATTTTATCAATAAAAAGAAATTGTAATTGCTCTCCAGGAATATCGATTCCTTCTCCAAAAGACTCCATACCTAAGAGGATTCCACTTTCAACTTGTTTAAAATCCTCGACAATATTCTGTCCCATACCTTGGATGAAAAGGGGGATTTTCCCTTCAAACTCTTTAAGTAAAATTTCTCTAGCAATTTCAAATCGATTACGTGCTGAAAAAAGCAAAAGTGTTCGTCCCCCAATTTCTTTTATTAAAGGCATCACTTTTGCAAGAACATCAGGCACGAAGTTTTTCTCATAAAGGGCAGGCACATCATCTACTAAATAAACTTTGGCATTATTTTGATAATCATAAACGGGTGGAAGATAAAGTCCGTGCTGAAAACGTTTTTCACTTTCAACATAAAGATAGCCAGTCATCCATTCAGCTCCAGTGATGCCATATTGTCCCATACCATCAGCTAGAGTTGCTGAAGTAAAAATAACACTCTCAGAAGTTTTTAAAATTTGCTCGGAAATAAGCTTGCCCATATTAATAGGAGAAGACTTTATTAAATATCCTTCTTTTTCATGAAAGGAAAGACTTCGTGAATACTCTTCAGTATCAGATAGGCTTAAATCAAGAGAAATTTTTAAGTCATCAAGGTGAGCAAAGAAAGATTCGAAGCGTGACCAAGCAACCACATCATTTTCTTCTTTAAATTGATTATTTTCCCACCGAATAGCATAAGGCAGGATCTCTTGATGTAAGCTAGAAATGATATGTCTTACACTATCAAAATGATTATAAACCGAAATAGAAACGTTATCTTTACCTGTTTTATTATCAACCATTGGTAATTCATTCCAATAAATTGAATTATATCGAGGAGAGCGTTTGAAAAATATCTCAATTTGAGAAGCCAGCGGAACAAAATGCTCACTTAATTCATTACCAGCTTCAATACTAGCTTTGCGTAGGCCCGCAATGATACTGGTTGCCTTATCTTTTAACTCAGCAGAAAGAAGATAAAAAAGTGCTCCTACACCGTTTAGTTGAATCAGATTATTTGCCAATAACTCTAATTCTTTTTGAGAGGCTTGCTTTTCAAAAGCTTTGGTAGCTTCGTTTTCTAATTTATGAGCTTCATCAATGATAATATGAGAAGGTCTGGGAAAAGATTTTGGCCAGCTTAAAGTCAAAGCATGATTACCAATAATAATATCAGATTCCTTGGCCTCACGCAGTCCTTGTAAATAAGAACACTGTCCTTTAAATGGACATTTATTGCCTGAACAGGCACGGAAATCTACAGCGATATCTTCACTTAAGTGGGCGTACTCAGAATTTATTCGCTTAAGCACATAAGGTGTTTCTTCTGTCGTTATTCTTTTTTCATTGTTCTCTGCCACGGAATTTAAGTAAAACAATAGTTCAAAAAAAGAACGCGCAAATTGTTTTTCAAAAGTTTGAAGTAAATCTGGGCCATCATCTTGTCTAAATAAAAGTTCGCAGAAATGGTTTTTAGAACCCACTAGTTTTGTAATACTCAAATCACGAGCAGCTTTACCTAAAATTTTCTTTAAAATCGGAATATCTTTTTTTTGAGCTTGATTTTGTAATGTTTTGGTTCCTGTAGAAATAAGAACTTTATTTTTAGTTGATGAGGAATAAAGAGCTGAAGGCAAAAGATAGCCCAAGGTTTTGCCAGTTCCAGTTGGAGCTTGAATTAAGGCATGAATAGAGTTCTGAAAAGCCTGGCCCACACGTTTGGCCAATTTTTCTTGGGATTCCCTATATCGATAGCCAGGTAAAACTTCTTGAATCCCTTTCTCGTCTTGCAATAGAGCTGCAATGGATTCTCCTGAAAAATCGACATCCTTATTTAGGACATGAGAAGTACTAATATCTTCTGCAATTTGAATTTTCTTATCATAGGCTTCGACCAAGGCAAAATCTATTTGCTCAGCAATTTCATTTAAATCCTCAACCTCTAAATGAAAAAAATCTCTGAACCAAAAATCATGAGAACTAAATTTATCAATCTCACTTTTAATTTTATTTCGCCAACCAGCATCCAAGTGAGTTTTATATGTTTCAGGTTGCAGGTGAGTATGATGTGGTGGAAGTAGGAAGACTTTAAGTAAATCCAGGGAATCTTCAAAACCTCGGTGAGCTTCTTCTTCCCTGACATTCCAGTCTCTAATAAATGAATCTAAATTCATTTGTGAGCGACCAGGATTAAGCAAGGCTAAATACAGAATTGAATCGGCGTAAGCTGGAGTCTCTCCGGTTAAAACCTCAAACTCACGAGACAAAAACTGGCTTTCAAAATTGGCATTATGGGCAATGAGAACATGCTGGTCTAGCTCTAAAACTTCATTTTTTACGTTGTCCCAAGTTGGAGCATTCTTGATCTGGACAGGCTTTATCCCAGTTAGCTTTTGAATAAATTGGCTAAGTTCATTTTCAGTTCTGACCAGGCTCGAGAATTTTTTTGTCAACTTAGTGCCTTCAAAACTAAGAAACCCCACATCTATAATCTCATCATAAGTGGGGTCAATCCCAGTGGTTTCAATATCAATTAAGGCCCAATTTTTTAAAGACAAATTTTTCTCGTTGTTAATCTTTTATCAAATTCACTTTCATTGAATTTGTGCTACACTTTTCCAAATTCAATTGAAAGGACAATCTATGACTTCAGCGACAGTTTTTCAAATCCAATCAGGAACTATCCTTTTATGACTCTATTTAGGGGTCTACTTTCGCAGAGCACGTACCACCCATATGAGAATCATGAGTTTAGTGATTGTATGGGATATTTTCTTGATTCTGCAGATTGAACTAACAAGGAGCGCCATTGATAAAGCGGTAAAGGTCGTCCAGAATCCTATGATGTTGAATATACATGTTGCATTGGCAGTCACCACTGTCGTGCTTTATTTACTTCAAATAAAATCAGGGCGCGGAGTGTCGAAAGGTGTAGAGCAAAAACGCTCATTTCATAAAAAATGTGGAATTGCCACCGTCGTACTTCGTACAGCCACTTTTATTACGAGCTTCTTTGCTGTAAGTTAAGCCCATGAATAACCTAGAAGAAATTAAACAGCTTATTGAATCCAAACTAACCGGCTCTATCGTTAAGGTAAATGATCTGACCGGCACTCAAGATCATCTTGATATTATGGTTGTTAGTGATGAATTTAAAAACAAAATGCTCATTGAGCAACATCAAATAGTGATGAATATTTTAAAAGAGAGCCTGCGTGAAAAAATTCATGCCGTAAAAATTAAAACTTTAACAGTCGAAAAATATAAACATATAAATGGGGGTTAATATGAACAATCCTTTTCAAATTTCAAGTCAACATGGTTCTGAAGAAATTAATAGAGAAATTTTAGCAGAAGATACAATCGAGAGAATTGAGGACATAATTAATAGCTCGGATATTATTCTTTTCATGAAAGGAAATTCTGATTTCCCACAATGTGGCTTTTCAGCTAATACCGTTTCTATTTTGTCTGAATTAAAAGTCTCTTTTAAAACCTATGATATTTTACAAGACCCTGAGCTTCGTCAAGCTTTAAAAGAATATTCAGGATGGCCAACTTATCCACAACTTTACTACAAAGGAAAGCTTGTAGGTGGAAATGACATCATCACTGAAATGTTTCAAAATGGTGAGTTACAAGAAATCTTAAAGAGAGCTTCTTAGGACAGCTAAACCCTAAACTTCCGATCAGGATTGATGGAGCTGGAATCTCTGGCCTAAGCTTGGCTTACTATCTTAACAAAAAAGGCCAACAATTTGAACTACATGAAGTCAGTTCAAAAAGTGGTGGCAAAATCCAAACGGAAGAAAATGAATATGGCCTAGTGGAACAAGCCGCCAATGCTATTTATACCAATGATATAGTTCAAGAACTTATCGATGAACTTGAACTTAAAACTTTAGTTGTTCCAAAAAATTTAAAAAAATATATCTATTTAAAAAATAAGTTTAGAACTTGGCCATTTGGCTTTTTTGAAACGCTTATGATTATGTTTAAGCTCTTCAAAAAAATTCCTGCAGAGGCGACAAAAAACACTGCAAGTGTGTATGATTTCTTTGCCCCATTGCTTGGAGAATTTCATAGTCGAGAAACTTTAAGCACTGCCCTTCAAGGTATTTATGCAACTTCAAGTCAAGAGCTCCATTTTCGCAGTACTTTTAAAACAGGAGATACTAGTAAGACTTACCTGTACTTTCTAGTTTCGTACTTTAAATCCAAAAAAAAATACAATAAACGTTTTGGCGCAAGTCGCTCGATTAGCTTCGAAAATGGAATGAAAGAATTTATAAAGAAATTAACAAGCAAAATTCAAAATAAAATTTATTACAATAGCAGCCCAGAGCTCAGTAGCGATTATAATAACATCATCTGTACAGATGCCTTTACTGCTGGTGTTTTACTGGATAAGAAAAATCAAAAACTTTCGTTACTGCTTAAGGAAATAACTTATACTCCACTAACTTCACAAACTATTTTTTTAAAGAAACCTTTATTCCAACTTGAGAATTCCTTTGGTGCACTCTTTTCTCTTGAAAAAAATTTTAAATTAATGGGTATAGTCAATAATAATGCTCTTTTCCCAAAAAGAAGTAAAAGTAAAATTTATTCTTATACCTTGATCGGACAACAAAATGATCTTACGAATGAGTTAAAACAATTGAGAGGATATAAGCCTGAAAATATTTTGGCAGCACAAGGAAAAATTTGGAAGAAGGCTATTCCTATTTATAACGTTGAAAGAAAAATGATTATTGATAGCTCTAAGCAAGTTCTTTTGCCTGGGACTCTTTTATTTGGTAATTATACTGGCAGCTTAAGTCTTAGAGAACTTATTACCTCTGCTTATGAATTTGTTGAAGGATTAAAAAAATGAGTAAAAATAATTTTCCCTACCTACATGGATTTACTTCAGTTGAACAAGAACGTCTACGCAAACAAGCTCTTTTTTTAGAACACCTCACTTATCAAGATGTTGATTTCAGTGAGGCTAGAGATATTATCGAAGTCGGTTGTGGAGTAGGCGCCCAGAGTGAAATTCTACTTAGACGTTTTCCACATATCAACTTAACAGGTGTTGAAATTAGTGAAAAGCAACTCAAACAAGCGAAAAGTCATTTGGGCAATCAGGCTTGGGCCAAAGGACGCTATCAGCTACATCTCATGGATGCACACAAACTAGACTTTAAACAAAAATTTGATGCAGCATTTTTTTGTTGGGTTTTAGAACATATGCCAAAACCTTTAAATGCTCTCAAGGAGGTCAAAAAAGTACTAAAACCTGGTGCGACTATTTATCTAACCGAAGTTATGAATCATACATTTTTCCTTGATCCTTACTCTCCCAATGTCTGGAAATATTGGCTCGCTTTCAATGACTACCAATTTGAAAATGCAGGTGATCCGTTTATTGGAGTTAAACTTGGCAATCTTCTCAAAGATGCAGGATTTAGCAATATTCAAACTCAATTAAAAAATTGGTTTCTTGATAAAAGATTTCCAGAGCAGAGAAAAAAAGCTCTTGAGTTTCAAGAAGAATTACTCTTGAGTGGAGCCCAAACTCTCATTGAAGCTAAATATATCGACGAAGAGACTGTAGGAAAAATGAAACAAGAATTTCAAGACGTAAAGAAAAATAAAGATTCTGTTATTTACTATACTTTTGTTCAAGCAAGGGCCAAAGTTTTATCATGACTCAGTTAAAGATTGAAAAATCTTGGAAAGAAGTTATTGGAGATGAATTCAATAAAGATTATATGCTTTCCCTTAAATCATTTCTAGTCGAACAAATTGAAAGAAAAAAAATTATTTACCCTCATGGTAACGAAATTTTCTCTGCCTTCAATTACACTCCTTTTACTCAGACTAAAGTTATTATCATCGGACAAGACCCTTATCATGGCCCAGGGCAAGCCCATGGTCTATGCTTTTCGGTTAAGCCTGGAGTCAAGCCACCTCCATCACTAGTTAATATTTATAAAGAACTTAAAGCTGATTTAAACATAGAACCTGTTAATCATGGGCATCTTATTCATTGGGCAAAACAAGGAGTATTGCTTTTAAATAATGTTTTAACCGTAGAGAAGTCCAAAGCTGGTTCGCACCGTGGAAAAGGATGGGAGTTATTCACAGATGCAGTCATCCAAGCTCTCAATGACAAAAAAAAGAATTTGGTTTTTTTGCTTTGGGGAAGAGATGCACAAAAAAAAGCTGAAAAAGTTGATCGAAAAAAACATTTAGTTTTGGAATCTGCCCATCCTTCCCCTTTCAGTGCTCATCGTTTTTACGGAAATAAACATTTCTCTAAAGCCAACGAATATCTTATGAGAAATGCCATTGAAGCCATTGATTGGCAACTCCCTACAATCGCTAATTAGTCGGAATAATAATAGTTAAACGACCATCTCCCATTAGTTTTTGCTCAGCTTTATCCAAATCTAGATCCCGTAGATTACAGTAGCTCAAGGCAAATAGCTCTTGGCCAATAAACGGTCGTAACGATTCATCAATTTTTTCCAGAATTTTTTTCTTGAATGGTAATCTATTTATATTAGTCGGTAATGTTCTACTTTCATTAATCTTAATACCTTGAAGGAAATCTTCATAATTTCCTTGCTCCAGCGAGGGTATCGAATCGAGATAAAAAGTAACATGAGGAACTTTTCCTTTAATCTGCTTTTTATTAAAATCAAAACACTTTCCATCTTCGTCACTTGGAGTTCGCATTTTTATAGCGGCACTCACCTTCATATGAACAGGAAACCTTATGGCCTTATTTTTATCTGCCAAAAGAATATATTTATCATCATTATTTTTGTTTTTTTTCTTAAATACATTTTTCATGCTAAATAATAATTTCTCCATCGAACTAAGATCATGATAAATTAAATCCATATAAAAATCTGTTGAATGAACAAGTTTTCCATTTTGTATAAATGGCTCATTAAATTGAACAAAAAATTTATTATCACCAAGTGTTGCTCCATTTTCTTTAAAAACACTATCCCACGAACCCGATTCATAAGAAGCTAAGAGCATTTCATTGATAAAATCAGAACCGATACTGATAGAAAGTTCTCGCTTCGTACTTTCCACGGGCCTGTATACTGGTTTCTTGTCTTTATTACCAACTATCTCTTCAACCAGAGCTAAGCGTTCTTGACTCTCTTGCCTACAAAGCCCGGCAACGTTAGAAAAATCTTCTTCAAGTGCTCGCTTTTCTCCATTTAATTGCTTAATCAAAAGTTTATTATCCTGACTTGAAGTGGCATCTTTCATATCAGCATCTATTTGACTTTTCTCTTCATTGATTTTTTTCATTCCATCAACAAATGACTCTTGAATGCAGATATCACTAGGCATATTTACGGTAATACTATCACTCCATGGATTTCCAACAATGTCTTCAATTCGAACCAACGTAGCAAATGCGTCCGAATGCATGAGATAATCTCTATCAATTTCTATACTCTCAAGGCTTCTCACCATATCTTGAGCATTCTCGCCTGAAAGTTCGTGCTTTATTTCATTTATTAGCATTTCTTTTACTTGTTTATCGTTTTTAATTAAAAACTGTTTCAAGCTTTGAGCTGATTTTGCGTTAAAAATACTTATTTTTTCAGACTTACTCTGGATCCCAAATTCAGGAATAACCATAGTCTCTGGATCAAAAATAAAATTTACTTCGTCGGGATAATTAGAAATAAAGTTTACTAATTGACTAAAATCTGAATTTAAAACTTTTGGTTTAAGTTTTGTTTCGTTGGCCACAAGGACTTGAAAATCCATTCCAAATTCCAATAATGGACTCGCTGAATCGCGTTTTGTTTCAATACCTGCATTTTTTAAAATAAAACGGGGTCCCCAGTAGCAAAAACCATCATCCTCTTCTTGGCACTTATTTTTCCCTTGTATTTGTTCAGGCGTTAGAGGAATTTCTAAAGCAAATACAATTTCTGCTGCTTTAATAGAAAAATTGCTCGTTTTCAACCTAGTCCCCAAAATAGGACCATCTGTATTAGTTCCTTTCACTTCAAAACGTGGATATAAGTTCTCTAATTTGTAAGAAATATCTTTAATTAAAATCCGAATACGAAGATCTTTAAATTTCTTGATAAGAGAATGACTTGGCAGAACAATTTCTTTATCAAACTCTTTACTTAACTTGCCAAGGAAAGCCTTTGCCCCCTCATCTAAATGCTCTTCCATTCTTGCTTTTATTTCAATGTCATCTTGATAGACGTTCTCCAAAGCATTGATTCCATAATTATTCTGAATATATTTATTGAGCTTTTCAAAAACAAAAGCTGAAGCAATTTCATCAGAGTTTGAATCAACAATAATATCTGGTGTAGCAGCTAAGCAAACAAATGGAACAAATAAAATGAATATTATTTTTTTCATTTCCTTACCTCTTTATATGAAGATGGAAAAAAATTGTCTTGATTAAGGTCAATCGATAAAACAAGATAACCAGAATCTGATACATCGAGTTTTTCAACCGTAACCCAGTCTTGTGTTAAGTTTTTTATTTTCATAACAGGAAAGTCTTTGGTTAAGCCTAGGCCTATTTTCTCATTAGTCTTGGCATCAATAAACAGTTTGAGAATATCTTGATTCACTTTTTCTTGAACCAGTGAAATTTTCGATTTTATATTTGAATTATAACCAAAACTATTTTTCAAATCTCCTCTCTTGTCAAAAGGAGACTCTGGGATCAACTTGACTCCATCCATTTGATTTGAAATTTTATAACTAAGCTCTAAAGGAAATCTAATACTCGGTGTATCTGACTCAGGAAAAACGCCTAACTTCCACCATAGATCAGTTTTACGTAAGAAACTATTTGCTCCCTCGACCAAATAACCTAACTTGTTTTTTTTCCATAAATCGATTTCAAGTTCGGCGACTAAAACAATTCTTGAAAATCCATCATAGTTCTGGCTTGATGGTATAAGGTGAGTATGCAAACCTTTGATTTCGAGGTAATCCATAAGAGTATTCTTTTTTAGTATTTTATTATAAAGATCCAACTCGCTACCCCAGTCTAGAATTGAAGCAATCGCATCTCCCCCTATGGCGACCAAGGCATCATTGGCGTTATAACAAGCAGATAAATCATCAATATTAACAATATTGTTTTTTTTCTTCTCTCGACTATTCATTGAATTTGAATTCAGGTTGACATCTAGGTGCAGCTCTAAACCCTTACCAGTAGACTTCACACTCCTGGTCTCAACTTCAACATTTAGACCATTCAACTCAACTTGGATTTGTTTAATAATATCTGCTGCAGTTATTAATCGGGTATTTTTGTTTTTAATAGATTCATTGTAATGCAAAATTTCTAACAAATGTTGATTTCTATTTTTCTCATCATCTAATTGCAGGCTCGTTCTTTTGCCTAAAGTTAAGTTAGCTTTTTTATTCTCTTGAATTTTGTTAAATAACATCCCTAGGTTATTATTAATTTCGGCGGCCAATAGGTTTTCCAGCTCTTTCTGTACGGATATATTTATTTTTTTTAATATTCCCTCAACGACTTGAGGTGCTAATAAAATAGACTTGATATCTTCTTCAAGAATATTAACGCTACTAAACTCTTCTTCGTCTTCCATAAAAAGGCTTAATTTATGAATACTTGGAATTGAAAAATTCTTAACCTCTAGATAATCTAATATTGGCCTGGAATTCATATTGGTGCTTAAACTTATAAACTTTATCATCTGCTTGTTGTTCAGATCGATTTCAAAATTCAACTCCCAGTCAATATTTTTGTTTTTTTGTTTGATATGAATATTATCCAATTCGTCTTTGTTCTCTGGGTTACACATATTCT
This sequence comes from uncultured Bacteriovoracaceae bacterium, assembly GCA_937952395.1. Lineage (GTDB taxonomy): Bacteria > Bdellovibrionota > Bacteriovoracia > Bacteriovoracales > Bacteriovoracaceae > CALFYV01. The sequence goes on from CALFYV010000079.1 coordinate 15,180, forward strand.
TTTTCGACCTGAAATCCGAAGCTCGTACTTTGTTTAGATTGTTACAAATTTCAATTTTGGGAATTTTTACATCCAAGTTTTGAATTGAAGTCTTTGCCTTAACAAAAAACTTATCCCCCTTTTGCACAACCTCATATTTAATATCGCTTAAATTTGCATCAACTACGATCAGGTCAATTCCATAAAATAGATCAAGAATTGGTTCATTCAAGTTAATCGAGGTGACAGCATCAATTATTTTTTTTTGCTTCTCACCTAACTCATCCAATTGAATCTTCGAGTTGACTTGGATATCTTGGAGCTTTAATTTCATTTTTTTTGAACTTGTTCCTATATGAGAAAACTTAAAAACTTCCGTCACGAATGAACGGGTCAGTTCGGGATTGACTTGAACAATGATATCTCCTGGCAACTCTTGAGCATGCACCATAAGTGAGATTAACAATGTGAAAATACATAGCTGCATTAACTGCTACTCCTTTAAATCAAAAATCCTTATTTGATATGCCTCTATGGTGCAAAAAAGGGGCCATTTTAAAGATATTTAAAATTTCTAACTAACTGAAACTACATGGTTTCATCCGTACAGATTGAAAATTATTTATAGTATTTTCAATAAGTTAGACAGTTTACCTTCTATGACTTTTTTATATGGAGCCGTAAATACACCATCATAAGTAGCTGGATAGTGGGAATTTTGTTAAGGTTTGGTGTCAAATTGAAACATGTAAAAAGGTAAAACCATTATGATTAATATCAGTCAGTCCGTCGCCATCCTTATTGATGGTAATAATATCGAAAAGAGTCTTCATCAGATTCACAGTGATAAAACTCTTATGATTAATTTTGATGTACTGGTGCCTAAGTTACTCATTAACAGGTCTTTAAATCGCCTTATCTATTTCAGGGAAGGTAGGAGTATTTCAAGCAAACTAGCGGAAAGATTGCATAATGATTATCATGGTTCAGTTCGACCGTGTCATAAAACAGCTGACATTCCCCTCTCCATCACAGCTACTCAATTGGCAAACAAAGTTGACACCATAATTATACTCTCAGGAGATTCAGATTTCGTTGAACTTGTTATCCATTTAAAATCTCAAGGTGTCCGTGTTGAAATATGTTCGGTAAAAGAAACCACTGCTGGGATCTTGCTCGAAGAGGCTGATTACTATCATCCCATTGTCATGGATGACTGTTTTTCTTTTGATTCAAGGTCTACAAAAAAGAAATCTGGCTCAAAGAAAAGATCATAACGGATAACTTTCATTGAAGTAAGCTTGCTTTAATTCTAAATAAAGATTTTTATCTTTTCTTTTTGATAGAATTTCCCATCGACAAAACTTCGAAAGCTGTTCTTCGATTTGAAAAGCTTTCCATTTAACACTATAGCTTTGAATTTCTTTATCGTATTTAGAAGGACGGTTTTTCTTTTTAATATATGAAGGGTCCGCTAAACGAATCATATGTCCTTGTAAGAAAAAAAAGATGGCCCTTGATTCATCATAAGTCATTTTTAAGTTAATTAATTCTTCGTAAAAATTTTTTTTCTTCTTCTCAGATAAAAGTGACGCTAGCTTAAATTGATCAATCCTTAATTGAGCAAAAGATTTTTCAATTTCTTTTTTCTCGATTCTCTCATCTCCATTCTTGTTCAAATTAACAATATCGATGGCATTGACAAAATCGAGAACAGTTTGAGGAATTATTTCTAAAAAATAATTTTTTGCTTCATATGAAAAGTTCATTTTCCTTTGCTCACACAGAAAATCAAATACTTTATTATATTCCCAAAAATATGGAGCTTCTATTTCAACGATCTTTGCTTCCTTAGTTTTTATTAAGTTTTTATACAAACTAGAATCAGCTTCAAAAAATAAAATAACAAAACGATCTTGAATTTTTTCATGATTCTCAACTAAAAAATCACTACATTCTTTCGATAAATCTTCGGCATTAAGTACGATCAACGGTTGGGATGTACCGAAAAGACTCAAACTTGTCGTTATCTCTTCTAAAGCAGAACGGGTGAGCTCTTGCCCTATTTCTATTTTCGGATTTTCATATTGAAATTCTCTTGGGAAATTTTTTTTCACAAAAGTTGTTATAATAGGTTCAAAAACTCTAAAAATATAAACACCCTTCTCATTTGTATTGAGGCTTGATTTATGAGTTGAGAAATAATCCCATAGTTTCCATTTAGAATGCATATAGAATCAACTCCTTAAAACCATTCTTCGCAGTAAGTGCCATACTCGTTATTGTACGTGACATGGCCCCTCGGTTCTGAGTCGCATTGACACTTCTCGCTTCGCCATCAAGAATTTCTCGATTAAATTTTCCATTAACTGTAATCACCTGATTAAAAAGAATCTTTGAATTAGCTTTTAGTTGTTTTCCCAAATCACTCATTAGAAGCTCGATCTCCTTTGTATCTGGATGCTTAATTAAAACAAAGCGTATATTTAAATTCACATTAGTAATAGCCGGGATGTAAAAATCTTTACGCGAATTTATAGAAATAGACTGAGGAGCCACATCTGAAGTTACACGGTAATCTTCATTTGTCACAACTTCTTTATACTTATCACTGGATTCAATAATACCGATGAGGACTGCGTCAGCTTCATCGCTGTTAAAATTTTGAACTTCAAGTCCCGGAAACTGCCTTAGCATTGTAATAATTTCTTTGGTAAATTCCGGTGAGACATGTGCAAGAGAGCTCTTGTTGTAAAAAGCCGGCACGGCTAGCTTTTTTATTCCATACTGCTCTAAAGGATTTGTGCGCTTAGTAAATTTATACCCAGAACACGAAATAAATGAAAGAAATATCAGAAACATCCAGTGCATAGCTATAGTTAGTACGAAAATTCCTTGGCAGCAAGTAACAACTAACGGCGCTGTGCAAAAAAGCTTCTCAAAAGGTGAAGCAATGCCTATATTGGGCCATGTTCAAGTCACTTAAAGATATTATAAGCAATAATCCTGGCCAAAGCTCAAAAGTACAAAGGCATTACAAAAATCAGGATTCCTTTGATTTTTTTCAACTTATCAAAAATTGGCAGGACATCGTTGGTGAACAACTTGCCTGCCATACTTATCCAATGAAAATTCGTAATAAAAGCCTGATCATATTAACTAAGCATGCTATTTACTCGCAAGAGTTAAGCTTCTTATCTGAAGATATCAAAAAGAAAATCTTTAAAAAATATCCTACTCTACGAACACATATTGAGCGCTTACAATATGTTGCATCTAATACATTTTTTTTAGAGCTAGAACAAAAACAAGAAGTTAAGTTTGAAGAAGAAGAAGAAAAGCGTCATCGCTATGATCCTCAATATCGTGAAAAACTAGCTCAAGCACAGAAAAAATTTGCAGATATCGAAGATGAAGAATTAAGAGAGATTATTATTTCTCTATCTTTGCAATCGTAAATATTCTATAAACACGGAGTTAGAAAGCTGACCAATTTTAAAAATTTTTTCGCTCTCTAGAAATTGAATTTCTTTTAAAGCTTCCTCATCTAAAACAAAATAAGCTTTGCCCTTAGGCGCCAAGTAAGTTCGAATAACATTAAACCATATGTGAATATCATCAACCAGAAAGTGACGACAAATAGCCCGATTAGGGTCAGGTGAGGTTCTAAAAGAATTCATATTATAATATGGCGGATTAGAAATAATGAGATCATATTTTTTTTCTATTTTGAAATTTGAAAAACTTGTTTTGTATATAGTGCTATTTGCAACTTTGTATGCTCTAACATTTTGCTCTAAATAAACTATAAATTGTGGCTGAAGCTCTACAAAATCGAGTTCTTTAATATGGTTGAAACGTGATAATTCAATTCCCAAAATACCACAGCCACTGCCTAAATCAAGAACGTGATCTAAGTACTCACCTCTTACCCTCTCAATAACATGCTCGACAAGCTTAGTTGAATCTTCATTAAATCTATAAAAATCTGGTTGCTTATATAAGTCTAGATGATCGCCCATATAAAATAACTCTCTTGCTCATCACCAAGTTTTAAAAGTTGATAGAGTGAATAATTAATAAACCTTCCTGAATCAATAAGACTGCGGTAAAAAATTCTTTTTTCTAAGAAAATTGGTTTTTTGCTTTCTTTTTTAGATTTCAACATAATATTTCTTATTGTTTCATTTTCCATTAATCTAAAATATAAATCTTTCTGTGTAATATCTGATGACTTCTGAAGGTTGAGAATTGAATTCAAAATAAGTTCTCTCACTTTTTCATCCCTTGGGAAATAAATTTGAAACAACCATAAAAATTTACCCAAGTTTTTATCCAATTCAATAAAAGAAAGTGATTTTTCTAAGTATTCAATGGCTTCATTAAAAGAAGAACGCTGATATAATACAGGAAACCAAACCGTCGGAAAGCGCAAAGAAAAATTAGGCGATTTTATAATTTCTCTTAATTCCTGCAAAGACTTTTTAAGTTGCAATTCTTGTAACATCTGCTTTTGTTCACTAAACTCAAAAAAACGACTAATGACTATTTTTAACATTTCAATTTTTATTTCTGGTTTAAAATCTTCTTCCAGGAATTTTATGATTTCAATTATCCGCCTAAGAATCTTTTCTTTTTGAGCTTCATTTAATTTTATTAAGTCTGTTTTTAAAAACTGACTTCCGACGTCTGTAAGATATATTTTTTCAAAAATCTCATCGACTTTCCCTATGTTTCTTAATTTGAAATAAAAAAAAGATTTTAGCAAAAGTGAAAAAATACTTTCATCATTTTCTAAACCTTTTAAAACAGGGGCATATAAAGAGATGCTCTCATTTTCATCATTAATCTCTTTATCAAAAAACTTGTCATCTAAATAAACACTGGGCCAATAAGCATTTGATAATTCTTTTTTAAAGTTTTTAATTTTATTTAATTTTTCAATACTTTGCTTTATTGGGATCACAACGTTTTTAATAGTTACATTTGATGAATTAGACGCTATCGAAGATTGGGGATAACAATTTTTTAACTTATCCTCTAACTCCTTTTCCACTGTAGGAGAAAAGAAAAAAGCAATTTTAAAAGGAATCGTTTTCGCCGCTTTACAGTCTTCATTTACCGAGTTTATTTTCCCTACTAAATGAAATCCCCATAAATCAACAACTGGAGTTAAGGAAAAACTCTCATTTTCAATAGAAGGATGCTGGATAGCACTTTTTTTTTTACTAATGAACCGCTTGGTACAGAGACTTGAGCATATGTGGGAGCAATGAAATTCAAAGAAATAAATCTTTGAAGAATTTGATTTCTGTAATAAAAAGCCATTACTGCTAAAACTAAAAGTAAGGAAGCTATCGCAAAAATAATAAAGTCACTGGCATCTCTTTTGATTTTAACTTGCACGAGCTCTACCTTTTGTGCCATTTGACTTAGTTTCTCGTCCGTTAGCATCGAAATCTTTTCATCATTTTTTTCTAATGGCTTAATTTGAGTTTTTTTTTCTGTAATTTCATCGGCTGACTGTCTCTCTTCATCTTTTATATCATCCAAGTGAATAACTTGTGTTTGATTTTCATTTTTGAATGGAGTATTTTCAGCTTCTGAAACCGGATTGAATTGTTGAATTTCATTCCCAATCAAATATTTTTCAATTAAATTTTTTTCACGGACAAAAAACCAATAACCATTACCTGAACAAATTTCGTCTTCTGATTTGATTGAGCCATTTTTATAAAGCTCAATGACCTTATCCTTGGAGACTGGTCCAAGAATATGATTGTTTTTTGTTCTTATAAGCCAGTTTTTTTCCATATATCTACCTTAATTAATTAGCTAATAATCCAATTAAAGCAGCTAGGTCTTGGTCAGTAAACTTTAAACCTGCAGTCACTGTAAAAGATTGCTCACTACTATCTGAGACTAAATCTTCACCTTTTAGCTGGGTATAGAAAACATTCCACATACGAAACTCTGCAATTAAACGAAGTCTCGGATTTCCTTCATCCCGGAAATCAAAAACTTCCATAGAGTATTTCATTCCATAATGAGGTAAATCATAATCGACACCTAAACCTCCGGAGGTCTCGATTAACCCAGCTCTGAAGGCCCAGCGGTGTAAACGCCTACCTATTTGGGCGTTAAACTTAATAGCGTTCTCTTTAACTTCCTGCGCAGAAGTTATGGTCGGAGTTCCATTATTAACAGTTACAGTTGAAGTTTTATCATCTTCCACTTGAGGCCCAAAACTGTTGCTTACAACCCCTAAACGGAAAAAGCGCTCAGGACCTGGGTAAATATCTACATCAAACTGGGTATGGGAACTGCTCTCTGAATTGGTACCTGTGAAGAGTGAAATTTCAGCTTCAATATTATTAATCCTATTAACTAAATTATTTACACCAGAGAGGGTTTCTGAAACTTGATCAACCACATGCTCATCACGAAGCAGTTTACCAACTGTTCCTTTACCTGCTTTCACGTCTTCAATCATGGCTTTTAGATCTGCTATGGCCTTACGAGCATCCGCCGTCATGGGTGCTAAGTTACTCATCGCGGAACCTTCTTCCATACGATCTGTTTCATAAGCTAATTGTTCAGACACACGTGCTAAGTTTTTAAGCATTTTATCAATATTGCCATCATTATCTTTTATGGTTTTTGAAACATCTTTAATATTTCGAGTAACTTCTTCTATATTTCGTACAATTTGCTTAAGAATATTTTGCTTCTTATCATCTTCCAATGATTCTTTTACTTTTTTTAGAATATCCTTAACCTCAACCATGACATCTGAAACATCTTTTGAAACATCTTCTAAGCCCCCTCCAACGTGAGAAGGAATCATTGAATTGGCCGGTAATCTCTCACCTGTTGCTTCGCCTAGGAAAATATCAAGATATTTATCACCCAAAAACCCCACGCTTTTAATTCGAAGTTGGGAATTTTTAGTTACTATTACATCTTCGATAACATCGAAAGTAATAAGGGCTTGAGTACCTTGAAGCTCAATACTTTTAATATACCCGGCGTTAATACCGGCTACTTTAATAGGTGTTTTGTCATAAATTCCAGAGGCATCGCTAATGATAGTACGGTAAGTATGATAATTCCCGAAACCAGATTGATTGGAAGTTATTTTCATCGAAACAAAGACAGTACTTAATATTGCGGCTAAAGTGATGAGCCCAACTTTTAATTCATTCAAGCATGAACTCCCATCTGAAAAAGTCTAGTTGTGTCATTTTATTATTAAATATCATTTGGTTCTATAACTCAAGGAATCTTCTTATGATAGGATTTTTTGATTTTTTGAACTCTTCTGCAGAAGAATGTTCAACCACCCGTCCGTTCTCTAAAAAGGCTATATAGTCTGAAATTTTTAGTGTGGCATTGATGTCATGCGAAATGATAACGGAGGTCATTTTTTTGTCCTTGTTTCTGTGCGCTGTTTCAACAATCAGCTCATTAACCATCTTGGTCGTGATTGGATCGAGTCCTGTGGTTGGCTCATCATAAAGCATAATTTCTGGCTCAAGCGCCAAAGCACGTGCGAGACCTACTCTTTTTCTCATACCTCCTGAAATTTCTGAAGGTAATTTAAATAATGAATTATCTGGTAAGCCCACTGAGTGTAAAAGCTGTTCAACCTTGGCTTCGATTTGTCCCTCTCTTAATTTTGTAAACTCTCTTAGAGGAAAGGCAATATTCTCGAAAGTAGTCATAGAATCAAAAAGGGCCGCATATTGAAAAAGCATCCCAAATTTTTTTCTAAATTCTCTAAGTCGTAGCTCACCTAAAGTTTCAAGGTCTCGGCCTAATACAATGACCTCTCCATGAGTTGGATGTAGTAGTCCTAATATATGCTTAAGCAGAGTTGATTTTCCTGCCCCAGAAAAACCAAGAATAGTAGTGATTTTGCCACGATGAATTCTAAAATTTAAATGATCGAGAACCGTGTGCTCGCCAAAGCTTTTAGTTAGATCTTTAAATTCGATTGCGTACTCATGTTCTTTCAAAATATAGCCGCCAGGAAACTTGTTAAAAAGAAATCCACTACTAAAACAATGACCATGCCCCAAACTACAGCCATATTAGTTCCCTTTCCAACTCCTTCGGCTCCACCTTTGACAGCAAAACCATGGTAAGTTCCGATCATGGAAACTAAAAAGCCAAAAACAACTGACTTAATTAAACCTTCATAAATATCATTCATATCCATAAACTCAGGGATCTTAGAAAGATAAGTTTGCTCATCGATACGCAAAACTTTAACCCCAATAAGCCAAGATCCCATATTACCAACCAATAAAAAAATGCTCGATAGAATGGGTAAACTCAGAACAGTTGCAGCAACTCTGGGAACCGCTAAATACTGATGAGAATTAATACCCATGACTTCTAGAGCGTCGACTTGCTCGGTTACACTCATAGTTCCAATTTGTGCTGCCATAGCAGCCCCGCAACGACCAGCAATAACCAAACCACCCAACACTGGTGCTAATTCACGGGCCAAAGATATGGCCACAACTGGACCAATGAAGGAGTCAAAGCCCAAACCTTGAAAGCCTAAATAAGTTTGATAGGCAAAGACGGCTCCGGTAAAAACTGAAACTAGGCAAATAATAAAAAAGCTTTTATTAGCAACAAAATACATTTGTTGAAAAAATAAATGCCATCGATAAGGTGGCTTGAATGCCCAAAACATTACGCTTGAAAAATATTTAGAAAAGCGTCCTAGGCCTGCGAGCATTTCAATAACTTGAGCCCCTAAAATACTAATATTTTTTTCTGCACTAAGACGTAACCATTTCATCAGAGCATATTATCATTATGCTACGAATAAAGTCGAGGCAATCTCTCACTCAGAGCGCAAAAGAATTGATAAGGAATAGTTTTTACTTGGGAGCAAATCGATTGCATTCTCTCTTGTGAGTGATCCCAGATTGTGATTTGCTGATCATGTTTCACTTTTCCGATAGCTTGTGGTGGGAAATAAACTTGAATCAAGTCCATATTTACTCTTCCCATGATTTTGGCTTTAAAGCCCAAGTGAGAAATCTCAAGACCTGAGTAATAAGTCAAAAACCCATCACCATATCCAAGGGCAACTATCGCTATCAAACCTTCTTTATCACAAACATGTCCACCATAACCTAGCGGAGTTCCTCGCTTAACTTCAAAAGTAGATAAGATATTGGCCTTAAGATTGGAGATAATTTCTCCATTCCAAGCTGAGTCAGTAAAACTTTTTGGGCCATAAAGCATCAAGCCTGGACGGATATGAGAGTAATCTAATGAGTAATTTTGCTCGATCGCTCCTGAATTAGCTAAAGAAGTTTCTTCAATCTTAATTGCAGCAGCTTTAAATTCTTTAATAATTTCATCAAAGTGCGCTTTTTGTTCATGAGTTCGTTTATTTTTTTCCATCGGAAAATAAGATGAACTAAAATGACTCATAAGATGAAATATATTTTTCCTATTATGTTTTTTGAGGAGCTCAATACATTTGCTTATTTGATTATGTGCAATACCCAAACGATTCATGCCAGTATTAAACTTTAAAACTAAAGGAATATTTTTTAATTTAAAAAAACTCTCCAGTTCTTCTAAGCTATGAATAACCGGAATAAGATTTTGGTTATAGTATTTATGGTATTCTTCATTATTAACTTCACTGTCAGAGAATACAAAAATTCTCATATCTGATTTTATATTTTTTTTTAACTCTAAAGCCTCTCCTAGACTCGCAACCCCAAATGTTGTTGTTAGGTTTTCTTTTAAGCAATAATCAACGATCGGAACGAGTCCATGACCGTAGGCGTTGGCTTTTACCATAAAAATAATATTCGATTTTGTTTGTTTTTTAAGTAACAAAAAGTTTTTGGCCAATTTTTCGTTACTTACATGAAGTGCGGAATGAAAGCGCATATCAAACTTCAGTTCTAGACATTATACTGGCAGCCCTTTGACTTGCGATTTCGATACTAGCTTCGAGCTCATTATACTGACCTTCAATATGTCTAAGAGCGTTGGCTGCTCCCGGGCTAATGACCCGTATACGTGGCTTAAGTTCTTTGGAAACCACTAAGGCTGAATCTTCAAAAAACCTATAATAAGGAAATTTTTCTATTAAATGTTTGAGCATGTTATAAGTCATCTCTGCTTTATCTTGAGGGATAATCGCTAACAATGATTTTGTTCCAAAAAAAGAAAATATTCCTTTATCAGCTAGAATTTTATTTAATTCAAAATCAAGTTCTTTGTAAAATGATCTCCAATAAAAACGATTGTCCGGTCTTTGTTTTACAATTTCATTTAATTGGGAAAAAGAAATATGTACAATTTTGTATGAATCATTTTTCTTTTCTTTAAGCATCTGATCCAGTAACGAAAAGAAATCCCAAGAAGAGATTTCATCCTTCAAATTTTGAGTTTCTTGTACTGCTATCTGAGTACGAGCATATAATCCACTTAAATTCATTTCAAAAAGTGGCCAAGAAAAGCCAACGAAACGATCCAGGTTTACTTCCATAATAATCAGCATTCGCACGTGATTATTATCGCCCTTAATTTGTATAACTTTTAAACCTTTACCCATTAAATCTCTAGCCACTTGATTGGCCATATCTATGGCAAAAGTTTCTATACCCTTGTGGCTATTTTGCCCTAAATACAACGACGGGAGCCCTAAGTATTTTTTAGAAATTTTACTAGGTGAAACTAAGCGATCTTTAGACTGATTAAGTTCATAAACAGAGAATTTAAGTATATCGCTCCAATTCTCGAATGTATTGGCCAATGCCTCTACAAAAGATGATGAATCCAGGTTTTTCTCAACTTCCTGAGCAACCTTTAGGGCCAATTGCTGTTGAGTTGTAACATTTTTTATATCAAAAATTTCAGAAATGATTGTAGCATTACGTTTTCGCAAGCGTTTAATTCTCTCTTCTAGAATTTCTTTTTCCTCACGTAACTGAACAAACTCTTCTCGTCGTCTTAATATCTGCTCGACCTGTCCCTTATGTTCGTTTTCTTCTTTGATATTACCGTAATTTAAAATACCGAAAGTTGAATTGAGCAACGGAATCGTTTCATCAGAGTAATAAAAAGCGATTGGTAATCTTTCTTCAATAATTAAGGGGTGATTGCGTAGTCTAATTTCATTCTGACTCATCATTTGAACATCAACGATTGCAAGATCGGGAATATCAGTTTTAATATCCACCCAAAACTAATCAAGCTCTGGATAGAAGTGCCCAAAAATTCCATACTCTCTTAAAATAATGGATATTTCTTGCGCCTTTTTAATATCATTAAAAAGCAGGGCCACTGTTAATTCTTTTTTTGCATTTTTCTTAGACTTCTTGTCCATCTTAGACTCCATAGGCAACACTATTTGTCGGTTATTTGCCCCTACGTACACTTAGATATTATTACTTGCCACAGCAATTTTGACAAGAAAAGCTGAGCTTCTTCATCAAAAAAAAACAAGATTTAAGCTTTATTACCCAAAATAAGTCTACTTTCTTCATCTAAGGGTTCAATATCCATCAATTCGGTCAAATGAAGAACATTAATTGGCATCTTTATTTGAATCGGTACTTTTTTAAAAAGCTCATCTCTGCGCTTAAAAATCGCAAGACATTGCTCTCGACCTTTCAATCTTAGGGGGCGGTTTTTATCATCTTTTATCCGCTCCCAAGACTCATTGGCACTTAAATTCAAACAAATAAAATTAAGTGTTTCATTGGCCAACAATTGCTGAGTTAAGCTACCGCCACCTAGAGCCAAGATAAACTTTTCTTTTTTTATAGTCTTATCAATTATACTCTCTTCTTTTTGCCGAAAAAAATCCCACCCTTCTTTGGCAATTAAATCTGATATATTTTTATATTTTTTAACATCCACTAAAACCAGCTCATCTAGATCACATAACTCAAATGCTTTAAAGGATTTTAAGTTTGCTAACTCATGAATTAAACTAGTTTTCCCACAAGCCGGGAGCCCGCAAATTAACCATTTATCTTTCTTTTTTCTGGCCATGAAAAAAAGCTTACTATAATGTAGCTGCAATGAAAAAGAGAACTTTTAATCCCATAGAAAATCACATTGACCCTCAGGTCAAAGTGTCCCAACTTAGTAAAGAAAACCTAGATGAATTTAATCTTAACAAAGATAATTGTGAATGGGTTAAAGATCTATTAGATGAACTCAATCAAAATGTAGAAGATGTTAGTGATGAAGACAAATTCAAACAAAGTCATTTAAACATCAAATTAAAAATTGGTCGTAAGTTCAAAGATGATCTGGGTGAATATATCTTAATGAAAACTGATATCGACGGACAATTTTTCACTGAATGCGTGAAAACTCTCCAAACAATGAAAGATATGGTGCATTTTAGTTTTCAAGCATGCTTCATCGACAAACGCTTTGAAGAACATGAAGAATACGAAGACTTAACAGAAATTTTTACTGACGAAGAAGTTTATGAACTTTACTTCCACTCCCAGGCCCTTGCTGATATTAAAGAAACTATTCACGAACAACTTTATTTAAATATCGACTCATACCCAACTATTGAAAGTGATGATTCAACGATTAATTAAATCAGAGCAAGTTTTCTGACAAAATATTTTAAATGTAAAATCAATAGTTTATGTTTTTCGCCTAACTTTTTGACACCCCAGATACTTCTTACAATGCCTCTGAACTAAATTTCTTATTCATGTACAATCCCTGCATGAAATATTTCATGCTTTTTTTATTTGTAAAAATATTTGCTTTTGCTAACACAGAACCTAAGCCAAAAACGGTTTACTTGGATTGCTATATTCCAGGAGAATTTCCTGCAGACTGCCAACCCTTAAGGGTTGATTTTGAATCAAATGAAAAATTTGAAGCTGTTTCTAAGTTTGATGAAGCAGATATTGCAGTTGAAATTCGCATCATCAACGAAGGTCAATTTACTAACCTCATCACCACGTTAAGAAAGCCAGGCATAAGAGATATTATTTTCATTGATCCTTACATCAATAGCCTTAATTCAGTTGAAGCTTTTGGCCGTGTTAAAGAAAACTTAGAAAACCAAATTTGGTTCGCTATAGGCAACAAAAAAATTGTCAACATCGATGATTCTATAACCTTTGTCCGAGAAAGCCTCCAACCTACAATTAATAGTGAAAAAAAATATTGGTTACAACCTAGAATAAATGCTAATTTAAATCGCGGACAAGGAACTAATTCTTTTGGATATAGACCATCAATGTACGGAACTTACGCCACAAAAAAAATAAAACTAACAGGTGGATTCAATTATAATTACGCAAAAGATCAGTCACAAACAACTGCTTTTTTACCTGGCAGTACCTCGACATCTAAAATACTGGGCACAGAAGTATTGCTCGCTAGAACAATTAAAGGTGGTTGGAGCGCAGCAGTTGTAGGTCGTGCTAAGAAGGTCAATTCAGAATTTAGTTATGCGGACAAGACTTTAAACGACAACTTAAGCTCTTTTGCGAGAAAAAATGATGCTCAGTTATTAAGTATGAAGGCTGGTTTAGAATGGGTGCTACATCCCTACCAGGAAAGTGATAAAGGTAATATTGCTGTTCAGTATACCGTTGGACCAGAATGGCATAAATATATTGACCCTGAGACTTTTGAACCTGTAACTCAAGTTCCACTGATGAATTCGTTAAGATTAAAATTGTCTAAGCATTTTGAAAATATCGATGTATCTGGTGGCTTTGAGGCTTTTGCTGATTTAATTAAGAGGCAATACAAAGGCCTAGGTGTCGAATTAGATGCGAGCTACCGTGTGACTTCTCGAATTAGGTTAAATAGTTATGTCAATGTGGCCAGTATTCAAAATTGGATTCCTTCTGCAGCTTCTACAGGTACTAGTTTTCAAACACTAACTAATGGCAACCGTGATGCCTTATTATTTTATGGCAACGTAGGGCTCTCCTTTACTATCGGTAATGCCTCTCTTCCCAACAAAGACAATCGTTGGGATTGATTAACTTTTTGACACCCCAGCTACTTATTTCAATTACCCTCGTTTTGAATCTTAGAAAATCGTATAATTACCGGGTTTAAAAGCTATGAACCCAGGGTTGAATTTGAAAATACAATTGCTTTCGCCATTATTAATCCTCTCCATTCTATTTACCGGTTGCGATCGGAAAAAATCAGGACAAGTGAGTATTAAACCAAGTGCTTCTCCATTAAACACAGCAAAGATTTTAACCAAATCAGAAGAGTTAACCGAAATAGCTGAAGCCTTAATCAATGCTGAAGAAGTTGAAATTGAAAATAAAAACCTGACCGAAGAGCAAGAAAAAAATAAAGTACGACTTTCTATTGAGTCTGAAAAGTCCAAAGATTTCCTAGAGAAAGATGGACGCTCTCAAGCAGTAATAGATTTACTCAACGAAGCTTACCAGTTAGATAATGATAACAAAAAAGCATTGTTTTACTTACTACTTTTCTCTATAGGTAAAGAAATCAATGGACGTAACAAAAGTTTTGAAAGTAGTGGGTTTCAAAGCCAACTCAACAATGATTTAAAACGGCTTAATTTAATAGATACTTTGCCAGAGATGGCACTTTTACCAGATTCCCTGGACGATATTATAATTTGGCTTGAACCTCAGGATGATTATAGAAGAATCAACCAAGAACTTATTAAACCCGCTATTAAATTACTGGATTTAATAAAAAACGATTTATCCAGCTCCAGCACACGTTGTGTGGTAACTAATGATGGTGATGATAATTCTCATATCGATTGCAAAGTTGTTGAGAGTCAAAATCCAAATCGTTTGAAAAATTTCAGAATCACTCTGGCCAGTCTCGCTATTTATCTTGATGTCTATGCTGCTTTTGGAGGGATCGAAGAGCTTAGAGAATTTAAAAAATGGTATGATATTAATCAAGCCAAACATCTCAATAACAGAAGCAGCTTCATGAATGATGAGGTTTTTGCAAAAGCCAAAACCTATCCCAAATTATTAGTCGTGGAGTCCCCTGAAATTTTAAGAAGCATGTTAATGCTCAGAAAAGAAATTGGTCAAATGAGTCCTCAAATTATTAAGGCGCAAGAATCACTTTGCTCTCATTTAAGCTCTCATATTTTCCAAGAATTTTGCTTCAGTGGTGAAGTTCAAAAACAACTTGAAATTGGACTTGCACTCATTGGCTCAGCTCAAAGAATTGAAATTGAATACCTCGAAGCTCTTTTTGACATTTCTCCACTTTTAAAAGGAAAACTGGACGACTTAAAAATCTTGATTCCAGAAAGCGTTGATGCTGACGGATTTGTCGACCTAAGTAGCTACGATTTCTCACTTCACGGACTCTTCCCTGAGGGGGATTTGGCCAAAGCTCTAAATCAATAGGCTAAACTATTAAAACTACATTGCTTCCCACAAGAGAAAGTTTTCGTTTTTTCTGAAAAAGAAGTTGGCAAATAGGCCATCTTGCGTTAAAAATTCATCTCAATTTAACTGGAGCAACAAATGGCAGTACCTAAGAAAAGAACATCTATAAGACGCAAAGGACTTCGTCGTGCAGGACAGCATCATAAATTATACAGAAAACACCCAATGGCTTGTCCTAATTGCGGTGACTTAACGATGCCTCACAAAGCATGTCCAAGCTGTGGAACTTATAAAGGCCGAGAAGTTATCACAATGAAAGCTGCTGCAACTGAAGGCGAAGCTGCAACTGAAAACTAGGTTTTTTCCTAGTTAGAAATTTGCAAATTCCATCAAAGCAATCTAACATTACTCAAAATCATAGAAAGCATTCTGAAAAGAATGCTTTTTTTTTGGAAAAAAGGATAAAGCATGTCTCTTTACCGCACGAAAATTATTGGTACAGGAAAATATCATCCAGAGCGAATCATGACCAATCATGACTTTGCTAAAATCATGGATACTAATGATCAGTGGATTTTTGAAAGAACAGGAATCAAAGAACGTAGATTTGCCCGTAAGGATGAGTCCAATTGTGATATGGCACATAAAGCTGCGCTCATGGCGATAGAAGAAGCAGGCATTGAGGCTAATGATATAGATTTAATTCTTTATCAGGTCACTCTACCTGATTATTATTTCCCCAATTCAGCTTCAAGACTCCAAGCTCAACTAGAAATTACAAATAACTGCGCATGTTTAGATATTAATGCAGCTTGCTCTGGTTATCTTTATGGATTTGCCATGGCTGATTCTTTTATCAAGACAGGCACTTATAAAAACATCCTTTTAATTGGGGCTGAAAAAACTTCTAATTTTAATAGTTTTATAGATAGAAGTACTTCGGTCCTTTTTGGTGATGCTGCAGGAGCGACAATTCTCACTCGTTCTAACAAGGATGAGAGTTCAGAAGTTTTAGGTACCATTCTTGGGTCAGATTCTAGTAAAAAAGATTCCTTGGCCATGCCCAATGGGGCAGGAAATAATCCTGTAACTCATGAAATGCTGGATAAAAATGAAGATAAGTATGTCTTTATGAACGGCCAAGTTGTTTTCAAAAGTGCTGTTAAAACTATGGCCCAATACTCAATGCAACTTTTAGAAGGTTCAAAAATTAACCTCGATAGTTTAGACTGGTTTATTCCTCACCAAGCTAATTTGCGCATTATTGAGGCTGTGGCCCATATGCTTAAATGTCCTATGGAGAAAGTTATGGTCAATGTTGAGAAGTATGCCAACACTTCTTCCGCTTCTATACCAGTAACTTTAAATGAAGCAGTGACAGCTGGAAAAATTAAAAGAGGCGACACCATTTTAATGACAGCCTTTGGTGCTGGCTTAACTTCTGCTGGTATCCTTATCCGCTATTAAAAAGGTTACTCATGAAACAAAAAGTAACTCTTGTTTTCCCAGGTCAAGGTTCTCAATATGTTGGCATGGGAAGGGAATTTAAAGACGAATTCAAAATAGCCGATTCGGTTTTGGGATATTCTTTGCGTACTATAACACTTGAAGGGCCAAACGAAGAGCTCACTTCCACCAAAAACACTGAACCTGCGATATTAGCTCATTCTGTTGGATTGCTTAATAAATTACTACCTATTCTGGATAATAAAAAAATTCAAATTGAAAGAGTTCTTGGTCATTCAGTTGGCGAATATAGCGCTTTAGTCGCAGCAGGCTCCCTTGATTTTGCAGATGCTCTTATCTCAGTTCATTACCGTGGGAAATTTATGCAAGAGGCTGTCCCTGAAGGTAAAGGCAGGATGATTGCATTACTTAAAATGCCTCAAGAAATTATCGAAAAAGCTTGCAAAGAAGCTTCAAAACCAGGCTCACTTGTGATGCCCGCAAATTTTAACGAACCTAATCAAATTGTTATCTCCGGCTGCGCTGAAGCAGCTGAGAGGGCGATTAAATGGTTAGAAGAAAATTACGACGGCAGAGTTAAGGCCATTGAACTTAATGTCTCGGCTCCTTTTCATAGTTCTCTGATGCAACCTGCTGCGGAAAAGTTGGAACAACATTTGTCACAAATTGAATTTAGAAAACTTAATTTTCCTTATATTGCCAATTATGATGCTAAAGAATATGACACTAAAACTGATCCAAAATCTATTCGACAAAATCTGGTTAAACAAGTTTGCGGGAGCGTTTTATGGACTCAAAGTTTAATCAATTTAAATCCAAGGACAAAATTTATTGAAGTAGGCCCGGGAAAAGTTTTGAGTGGATTGATAAAAAAAATCAACCCTGAATTTAAAATTCATCACCTTGATCATGAAAATGGTTTTGAGCAACTAAATACTTTTTTAGAGGAATAAAATGCACGCAATATATCCAGATTTAGCAGGAAAAAAAATTTTAATAACAGGTGCTTCACGAGGCATAGGACTCAGTATTGCCAAGCATTTAGCAAAACAAAAAGCTCATATTATTTTCAACTACCGAAAAAGTGAAGAAGAAGCCAATCGATTAAAAACCGAACTTGAGTCCCTAGGTGCTAAAGCTCACGCACTGGCTTTTGATGTAACTGATACGACGAAAATGAGCGAAGCTATTAATACATATGTAAAAGAAAATGGGCCGATTGAAGGATTAGTTAATAATGCAGGGATTTCAAAAGATTCACTTCTCATGAGACAAAAGCAGGAAGACTTAGAGAATATTATTCAAACGAATTTAACCTCAGTTATTATGCTTACAAGTATTCTTTCTCGCTCTTTTCTAAAGGCAGAAAATGTTTCGGTTATCAATATGAGTTCAGTAGTGGGCCTTATGGGCAATGTTGCGCAAAGCGCATATAGTGCTTCAAAAGCGGGACTGATCGGATTCACCAAATCAATGGCGAAAGAATTGGCTTCCAGGAATATCCGATGTAATGCGGTTTGTCCGGGTTTTATTCAAACTGAGATGACTCAGGACTTGCCAGAAAAAACCCAACAGGAGTATCTTGCTCATATACCTTTAAAAAGATTTGGAACCAGCGAAGAAGTTTCAAACTTGGTAGCGTTTTTATTGAGCCAAAGCTCATCTTATATAACAGGCGAAGTTTTTAAAATTGACGGTGGATTATATATTTAAATCCATGATGGGGGAATTAAAATGGAATTACAGGACAAGGTTATTAAATTGGTTAGCGAAGCTACTAAGATTGAAGTCGCAAACATTAAATCTGAAACAACTTTTGTAGATGATTTAAATCTAGATTCATTAGATATGGTTGAACTTATGATGAAGATGGAGGATGAATTTGGAGTAGAAATACCAGAAGACGATACTGAGAATTTAAAAAGCATCAAAGACGTCGTAACTTATCTCCAAGCGAAGAATTAATTTGAATTATATTAAGGGCCTCTTTCGCAGGCCCTTATCATTTTGCAGTAGCGCCAAAGGGGCAAAAATGAACAATCAAAGAGTTGTGATTACTGGTATGGGAGCTATCTGCGGGCTTGGTCATAACTTAAGTGAAGTTTGGAATCATTTGATTGAAGGCCAAAGCGGAATCAGTAAAATTGAACAATTTGATACTACTGACCTTCCAGTACACTTCGCTGGAGAAATTAAAAATTTCATTTTGAGTGAAGATATTCTACCTCTGAAGGACCACGACCGTTACGACCGCTTTATTCATCTGGCCCTTCATGCCACTTTTGAAGCATGGAATAAGGCGGGCATTAATTTTAGTCAATATAAGCAAGAAAGAATCGGCTGTATCTTAGGCACAGGTCTGGGGGGCTTTCCTCGTATCGAAACAACTCACGATATATACCGAGAAAAAGGAGACAGAAGAATTTCTACTTTTTTTTTTCCTTTAGTTATTAGCAATATATGATCAGGATTAATTTCGATTCGTTTAGGACTCAAAGGAGTTAATTACACTGTATCAAGTGCATGTGCTTCAAGTGCTCATGCTATCCAAGCAGCTGTACAAGAAATACAACTCGGAAAGCAAGATGTTGTTATTACCGGAGGTACAGAAAGTGTTCTCTCAAGTTTAACCATATCAGGCTTTGCTTCAATGAAAGCGCTGTCTCGTCGAAATGATGAACCTCAAAAAGCTTCACGTCCATTTGATAAAGAACGTGATGGTTTTGTTATGGGAGAGGGAGCGGGAATTCTCATTTTGGAAAGTTATGAAAAAGCCAAGGCCCGTGGAGCTAAAATTATAGCCGAGATCGTTGGATGTGGAGCAAGCTCAGACGCTAATCATATAACCTCACCCCACCCTGAAGGGGAGGGGGCGATTCAAGCCATGAGACAATGCATAGCTGACGCGAATGTTCTTCCTCAAGAAATTGGTTATGTTAATGCTCATGGAACCTCAACTCCAATGGGAGATACTATTGAGAGCAAGGCGATAAAAAATGTATTTGGTAATCATTCAAAAGATAT
>CALFYV010000080.1 GCA_937952395.1 uncultured Bacteriovoracaceae bacterium
CGCTGCTGTGGCCATTGAAAAAGGCTCAATTAACGTTTCGACTGGCTCAAAATACTACGCCAAAAACATGCCATCAAATTCTGAATATAAGGTAGATGGAATTGAACTGGGTTCTGTAAACACTTATCAAAGAAAATATGAGTGGGAAGAAAAGAGTGTTGAAATTGTTTATGTCGAAGGAGAAGGTCGCGACTCAGCAACTTGGAATAGTTACTACAATGAAGGACAAAAAGTTTCAGCACTTGAGGAAATTAAAGGTATAGGAAACTCCAGGGCCAAAACACTTGTGAATAAAAATGTTTTTAATACAAAGCCACGCTCTTGGGGTGAGTTTATTAATCGCTTAAACGATGCCCAGCAAAGATACGACATGCCCAATCTTGTTAACGATGTTAAGCAGTATACAGACTTTAATAAAGATCTATTAGATTACGCTAAGAAGAGAATGGAAAAAGTGACTTGGGTAGCTAAGTCTGAATGGAGAAGTCAATATTCAAAAGTTGCTCAGTATAAGCAGATTGACTTGAGAGTTGAACTTAGTATCGCGGCTCTTAACAGAGAAAGCGAAGCACTTAAATTCGTAATCGGTTGTGATTCAAGTGCTGTAGCGGTCTACACCTCTGCTAACTATTATGATTTTTCTTATTCCGTTAACCGTGATGACTATGATTTTAAAGGAGCTCGTAAAAAAGTAACTCCTTCTAACTTTATTAATGCGGCTAAAACTTTAGTTAATGGAAAGTTTGCTATGAATATCAATTCATTTGGAATTGACCAAGAAGTGATTAATGACCTTAAAGACAATAAAGGAACAATGACTATTTCTGGTAATGTTATAGAGGGTGAAAAATCTTGGAAATCTAAAGGAACAAGTACTCCTTTTACAGTTTCTATTGATTCCTTCAGCGCTCAAACTGTACAAACACAAGTGAGTGTGAGTGATACTGAAAACTATAAAGCTGATTTTAAAATTCAGTTAAATGGTAGTACTTATTTTAACAACAATAATACATCTTCAAAAACACTGAAGTAATGAAGTTATTTTTTTTCATACTTTTTTTGGGGCCTCTGTTAATAACAGGGGCCTTTTCACAAGAAGAGACTAATACAGACGTTAAACATTGGACCAGTCATCAAATGATGAAGGCCATTTTAAAAAATCGTTGTACTCAATATTTAGCTTGGGATTACAAAGCGATTTATCAATGCTACCGCACAGCCAATGCGCTCACTAAAAAATTGGATTATTACCACCCGGAAATAGATAGTTTAAACGGAGTCTTTTTCGTTAATGAGTTAACAACTTTATGGAGAAATCCTAAAGTTCAAAACTACCTTTTAGAATTAAGAGAAAACTTAGAATTATTACAAAGGCAATTACTTAAAAATTTCGATTTATATCAATTTACTCTTGAATACTTTGGTAATAAACAAAAAGCAGTAGAAATTTTAGCAGTCATGTTTCAAGATACGTCAGGCTTAATGGCACCATTGACTTATCTTGAGTTTTTTGGAATTGAAGGTGATTACGATAACTATTCTCAAGTCTTGACATTATTACAGACTGATAAGTTAGCTGAGTTTCGTAATAAACTCAAAATCTACCCAGAGGATTCAAAACTAAATATTGAAAGTGCAGGACCAACACTTTATTATTTTTATATTAATGCCCATTTAAGTTATTTAATTAAAGATTTCGCTTTCGCCAAACTACTGCCTGCTACTTTAAGTGCCCTTTATAAAATCGAAAAGATCAGCGGTAATTGGGCGTGGTTTATCGACCCAACTCAAATTGATTACGAAGAAAACAAATATAGAGTTAATGCTGTTTATACTGCTTATTACGCCAGTCATTGGATAAGTGCTGAACTAACAAGTATAGAACCAATGAAGATCTTTACCAAAAAATTTTCAAAATCACCCCGAGGTTATATGAGTCAATTATTTACTCAGCTTTGGGATAATCAAAGAAAAGCACTTGACCAGAACCACTCGTGATTTGGTTCCATTTTAAATTGTTAAATGTAATAGCTACAATTCCTGACGTAGGAATATTAATAATTTTCGCATTTGCGACATCATTCACAAATTCAGTTATCCCGGGATTATGAGTAAAAAGAAAAATCTGCTGTTTATCTTCAGTGAAAGAAAAAATAATGTCATAAATATTTTCTAGTTTAGGTAAATAAAGTTGTTTTTCTTGAGTAATAAAACTGGATGGCACATCAAAAACCTTCATAAATCTCTTAGCTGTTTTTAGGGCCCTTTTGGCAGGAGAACACACCACAAAATCGGGGAAAATCCCTTTCTCTTTTAGCCGACTGGCCATCACAAGTGCGTCAGCTTTTCCTCTGGCATTTAACTTTCGATCAAAATCATGTAAAAAACTTGGCTCCCAGCTAGATTTAGCATGCCTTATCACATATAATGTTTTCATGACGGGTTGCAGAATTGTATCTGTCATCCTATGATTCTAGTGAAGGGGACCAATTATGAAAAGATTTGCCTTTCTTTTTTTATTATCCACAAATTTTGTTCTGGCCAACGAATCTGCTCTTATTCTCGAAAGCGATCAAAAACTAATCACTGAAGGAATGAAAAGTGATCGAAAAAATAATAATAGTATGAATTACAATCACGGGCTTGCTGGTATCAGCTATCAGAGAAATTATTATGATTACGCAGCAGCTCTTATTTCTTATGGAAAACGAAACGACCCGAATCTTGAAGCCTTTTCTTTTGGACTAGAATGGACTACTGAGAAAGATACTTTAACTTCCGGTTGGTATATGATGCCCTCTATCGTTTATTATAAAACTGGAAAAAGCAAGAACGTAAAATTTAATGACTCTTATCACAAGCTATATGGGGTCAATATGCGTGAAAATGATGCTGCCCTCGGCATGAGCTTTATTCTTAACCACAAATGGATTTTTAACACTAATGCCGGTTCCTATGCCATAGGTGTTGGACCCGAGTTTATACGCTTAAGAAGTTCTTATGGAATAGGCTTTATCGCTAATCTTGGAATTATTTTTTAAGCTCTGGAAAAAAACTCTTTAATTCATTCAAATTTTCACTAATTTCATTTTGTACTTGGCCAGAAAAACAATGCAGAACCAAGAGCGCATTTCTGTTGGCGTCTCCTTTGGTAAAACTACGAATTCTTTCAATTAACCCAACATTCATTTGAGTCACTGAATCGTATTTCTCCCCTAATTTCTTCAAATCAAAATCAAAGTCTCCACCATTTTTGTGCTCAAAATACTGTCTTATTAACCAAGCCCCAAAAGTTCTAAACAAGGTGTCGCTCTGGCTAGCAAAAGGCAGATGAAAACGCGCCATAGGTTTAAAAAATATAGTATGAGGACAGCCACTAGTGGCAATAATTAATCCCACGATGGAACTCAAGGTCTGTTGTAGAGAAGCTTCTTTAAAATAAGCTCTATCTTCTGCAGCGACTGTGACTTTAGTTTTAGTAAAAGAAATATCATCACTAAAAAACTCTGTGACTTGATGTAATCCCATGGCCACTGGACACTTCGGAGACTCTTTAGAATTTAGCGGGCAATTAGAACATTTGTGATAATCCAGGTCTGTCCATTTTGCTGATTTGGCTTTCTCATCTTCAACGACAAGACTTAAATCAGAAGTGCGTATTTTGACTGAATAATTAAGTTTTCCCTTATTTTCCAGAGCAAAAAAATATTTGTACTCAATAATATCTTCTGACATATAACTATGTTCAGGCAAAAGAACATTTTTCACAAGAGTGAAGTCAACATTTTACTCATGAAGAATTGTCAACTAAGCTCCGGTTTAATCCCTATCTCTTAAGATGTATCTTATGCATTCTAACTTTGCCATTGGTAAGGGTTAGAGTTAAAAATAATTTTTTGCCTATTAAGTCACTGTTTTTTATACCAGCTTCATGCAAGTCAATAAATTCTCTGGCAGTTGAAGGTTTATTCATTAAATTTCTCTCGGCCCTTAATAGATAGCCTGACTCATTATTGTCGTCTGCTACAAACCACTCTATTTTTTCAATTACAGAATTCACTGGATTTTTTTTGAGCCTATCATCAACTGCCTGAATATAAAGTTGATCTTTTACCGAAATTTTTATCTTTTTATTTCCTAGCAAGGAATAACCAGTCACAACACCACTATCAAAAAGATTTTTATGTCTCTTATTTTTTACATTTGCACTCACTATCTGATAGGCATCATCCTCAATTTTATGGATTGCTAAAAAATTAGAACTCTTACAGTCAATAGTATTGAAATTCATTGCAAAAGAATTAGTAGTGGCTAAAAGAAAAAAAACACTCAAAATCCAATTCATAAAATTATCTCCCTAGATAGGTATCTTTAGTAAATATTGATTAATTTTAGCACTAAATGCGATGCAGTGCATTATTAAAGGTGGCTTATTTAAAAAATTTTCATGAGTGTCTAATTTTTAGGCAAAAAAAAACCCCAACCGAAGTTGGGGTTTAAAAACATGCATCTTGCTATTCTTACACCAAGTTCCCCTGGCACTACCTTCGCCGCAACTGAGCTTAACTTCTGGGTTCGGGATGTGACCAGGTGTTTCCTCAGCGCTATCGACACACGCAATACGTATATCTTAAAAACGTTATCTTATCAACAATCAAATAACAGGATCAAACAGAAGAAAGAATCCTAAAAAGTACCATCTGCGTAATTAAGAAAAGCAAATGGGTATTTAGTACAGGTCAGCTCAACGTCTTGCAACGCTTACACACCCTGCCTATCAAGCTTGTGGTCTACAAGCTCCCTAAGAAATCTCATCTTGAGATGGGCTTCCCACGTAGATGCTTTCAGTGGTTATCCGTTCCGAACATAGCTACCCTGCAATGCCATTG
>CALFYV010000081.1 GCA_937952395.1 uncultured Bacteriovoracaceae bacterium
CGCCACTTCAAGGCTCATCTCTTCTAGAGGGTTTTTAAAATACTGTTCTTTATCAGAGTAGAGTTTAGTGGTGTGAGCAATATGATAAGGAATGGCGTACTCACTCTTATCATTTCTACCGGGAGCTGCTGAAGACCAGCCATAGATTGAAGATTGTGGAAAAATTCTCATGTAACGTGAGGCCAAAGGATTATCTTGATCAAGAGTCGCTGAATACTCGCGGTTCAGGTCAGCGTAAGTGGCCTCAATGCTATCTTCTTCTAAAACCCTACCTACCCTAAAGGTGTGATATTGAGCAGTGTCTATGGTATCGACTTCACCGTTTCTCACAGTATTGCAACCTTGTAGCCAAACAGCTTTGACATCAGCAAACCAGTCTTGATATTTGGGATCACAAGAATGTTTTTCTAGAAAACCTAATTCCAGGCCATCTCTAACATTATCACCGTAGAAATTATTCACATGATGACCAGAGAAAACTAGACCATCACATTTTTCTCCACTATCGAGTAGATCTTGAAAAGCTTTTTTAACACTCATTCCTTTTGTAGTCAGATATTCTTTAACAACAATCCTCTCCCCAGCTTTTTCACTTAATCTTTTATTGAATTTATCTAGCTCTTCAAATTCTCGCTGATTGTTCATGGAGAAATAACAAACACGCAAAGGTGCCTTGTCTTGGGCAAAGCAATTGCCAAGTAGAAAAACAAAAAAAATAAAGACTCTCAATCCACTCTCCTGAACCTCTATCTTGTCGGAATAAATAGGCAGATTATTAATAAAGTGGAGGTAAAAACTTGAGTGCTATTGACAGGATTCGAATTCTTTGTAGTAAAGCGGTATTAAATTATTGGCGTTAATATCAAGAAATTTTTCAACTACCACAACATAGAGGCAAAGAAACTTTTCACGTGTTGAATCTACAGTATTGATGACTTTAAGCTCATACATGAACTGATCAGTTTCCAGGTTATGAAAACTATAGCCTTTTAAATCTGCTATTTTCTCTCTGATTTTTTTACTGTCCATGATTTTCCCCGCACCTTCGAACGAATCGAGTAAGTCTTGAGCATAAAGATGAGAGGTAAATATGAGGCAAATAAAGAGAAATAAAAACTTCATATCCTATTGTAGGGATATTTTTAAAATGATGGCAAGTTCAAGGAAACAGTTGACTAGAAGTGTTGGTTTTTCTTGTCAAAATTGATGGCGTATTGAGGTCGAGTTTCACGGGCGTAAGGAATAACTTTGATGCTTACCTTAAGTGGGTCTTCTTTGTTTCCCATAATCTTAAGCCTGGACTCTAGGCTTATTGTAGGAGCTTCACCAATATCTTCAGCTTTCACTATAAAACCATGGGACTTAAGAGTTTGTTCGAGTAATTCAACGATAGTGCTCTTACCCTCTCCTTTAGAGCCAAAGATTT
>CALFYV010000082.1 GCA_937952395.1 uncultured Bacteriovoracaceae bacterium
ATGAGTGGCTAAAAACTTCCTCTATCAATTTAGAGCATCTTATTTCATCTACTATTGTGACTCTAGCGCGAATGGAAGGAATGCTCGATGATAATAATGAAATGATAAATCCCTAACTTTTAACAAAGAGATAAAAAATGAGTAGTGAATGGACACTGGTCGGGAAAACAAAAGAACTTATTCAAGAGCTTGAGGCCAACGGCTTTTTAAAAGAATTAGTCTTAGAAGATAAAAAATATGTTTTAAGTTACCACCAAGGTGAATTCGGTATACTTAATAACCGATGTAACCATATGGGTGCACCTCTTTCAAAAGGGAAACTGAAAAATGGTTGTGTGGAGTGCCCGTGGCATTATTGGCAATTTAAACACAAAACCGGTGAAGCTATAAGCGAGTCTTGTGAGCCACTGGCTTCCCATGGAGGTTCAGTCCCCGCATTACCGTTCAAAATTGAGGGAGACTCACTTTACGTCAATACAAAGAAAGAATCAGAACGTGCTCGCGCAAATTACAATCAAAATTATCCTGGCAACGAATTAGCACGAGAGCCTAAAAGAGAAGCTGGAAAAATTCGAGTCCTTGGATTATCGACGACGGCCATGGATAAAAACCATCCACGTTTTTCCACTTCAGAAGAGTTGTTAAAAACAACTCTAAAAAAAATAGAAAGTGATTTAGACGTGGAAACTCGTTTTCTTTCACTTTCCGATTTAAATTTTCGAAATTGTGAGGGCTTTTATTCTAAATCAGAAAGAGCTTGTACTTGGCCGTGCTCCATCACCAAAATGGATCCAAAAGATGAAATGAGTAAAGTTTATGAAAACCTAGTTCACTGGGCCGATGTAGTTATTGTCTCAACTTCGATTCGTTGGGGAGGGGCCAGCTCACTTTATTATAAGATGGCCGAGCGTCTTAATAGTGTTCAAAATCAAATTACTCTTAAAAATAAAGTTTTAATTCAAAATAAAGTGGCTTCATTTATTATTACTGGCGGACAAGATAATATTCAGTCTGTGGCAGGTCAGATGCTCACATTCTTCGGCGAATTAGGGTTTGTGGCCCCCTCTTTTCCATTTGTTGCCCACTCTCTGGGTTGGTCATCAGAAGACATGCAACATAATATGGATTATGTGAAAGGTAGCGAATATTTGCATGAAGAATCTTTTAATTTAGCGGCCCGATCAGTAGAACTCGCGAAAAAACTAGTTGAGCTGAAATAGACTAACTTAAACAAGCTTTTTTAATTTGCTCTCGCATCCAGATGTTACCTTTATCATCATGATCTTTAACATGCCAAAAAAGTTTTAGCTGATAAGGCTTTATCGTTAATTTTTAAAAACAAAATTTATACGAGCTACTATTTTCGGATGAAAGTAGCTCGTATTATTTAAATATTGAATCTGGAATTTATATAATTGGCAGACAAACTTGAATTTCTCCAGAAGAACTGTTAACCAATTATTATGAAATTTTTTATTCTACTCTTAGTACCGATTATCTCGCATGCCTTTATTAATATTGAAAGTATTCGCAGCCAACAGGACGAAGGTTTTGTAGGTGCATACAAAACATTATTCACCCAGCAAACTGGCAACACGGATAAATCTAGCACTACTATTAGCTCTCTAAATTCCTACAAAAAAACTCAACATGAATGGCTTTTTCTGGCCAATCTCGCCTATGGGGAGTCACGGGATAAAAAAGATACCAATAATGGCAGCACCCATTTTCGCTACACCTACTACTTCAAACCCAAGATTGGGCATGAAAATTATATTCAGTTTCAATATAATGAATTCACTTCACTCAATTTCAGAGAAGTGTATGGACAAGGATTAAGATTTATTCTCAAAGAACAAAAGCAATCAACGCTGGCTACAGGAGCAGGTGCTTTCTTTGAACATGAAGAATTAAAAAATCAAGCCAATCAAGATGCAGTTCGAGCTAATTTGTATTTATCCTTAACTCAAACTTTAACAGAAACATTAGATATCTCGGTTATCGCTTACTACCAACCCTCTCTCAAGCGCTCCAACGATGTTCGTACCATCATTTCTGCTGGCAGTTCATTAGATGTGACCAAGTCCATCACTTTTAATTTGGAATACAGCTACAGCAATGACAACAAGCCTCCATTTGGAATTAATGAAGAGGATTCAACAACTCAATTTGGTCTTGCTATTAAGTACTAAGTTTTTAGATCAGACTCATTGACTTCCAATATTTTATAAACATACTTAAAGTATGAAAAATTTACATACAATTTTACTCTTGTTAAGTCTCAATTTATCTGCTTTTGGCTTTGAATTTGTGGCCAGTCATAATAAAATCAAAGAGTTAAGAAGCACTTTACTCACTAAAGATATTTACCAAAAAAGAAAGTTATTCGGTTATAAAAAAATCCCATTTCAGAATTTAGGAAGAAAAGTATCCGGTTATTTATTTAAAGATAATAACTACTTTGTTTTTTTCAAAGACTATATGGGCAATTGCAAGATCGTAAAAATTCAGGACGTTGAGTCCTATGTCTATGATCATAAATGTATTGATTGGAAAAAAAATCTCGTTTTACATGAAGATCCTAGTTTCAAGTTTATTAATAGTAAAGATATTGAGCAAAAAATCGAATTTCAGCTTACACAGGATTTCGAAGAAGTTTCAATACTTGGTCTCTTCGAAAAATTTGCTCAGTATGAAGACTTAGAAAAATCAAGGTGGGCGGATTTTAAGTTTTATCTTTCACTCAAAAGAACAGTTAAAATTGAAAAGTACCTCTTTTTACTTGATTCAGAATTTTCTTTCCATTTTGATCAATTTTCATTTTTGCCAAAAAGAGTTCAAACTCAAAAATATTCAATAACACATGATAGTTACTATCAAGACATGTTATTCAAAAATGATCTGGGACAATTTATTATGTATAAAAATTTTCAAGAGAAGCCCTTCACCATGACCTATACTGATGTTTCCATAAATTATTTAAACTATCTCACCCAAATTGATAACTTTCTTTACCCGATTAACGATCAAAAATACTGCTTCATGGATAACTACCTCGCCCCTACAGAATATGACTGTCACAAACGTGCAACCAATTCAGATAATTATGTCTCTCATAAAGCTTATTCCTATATTTTAATTGATCCGGTAAAAGAATCTATCGATTTTATTAAGTAATAAATAGATTCTATGCTTCTCTTTACATAAAGAAATATAAAACAGCGACATGCTCACTAATGGTTTGAGTCTTTCTAGGAACAAATTGATTTAAATAACCATACTCTATTTTAGAATTAAAAACTTTGGCACTTCTTCCAATAAAAAATCTATTTCTCTCCACTGTTCTCTCTCCGGTCCAAATATCATCCGTTAGATTGAGAAAAATTTCATTCCAAACAATAAATGACTCATTATCTAACCTAAACAAATACCTTAAACGAAATGAATCATCATTATTATCTTCAAGATTTCTATATTCAAATCTTGATCTGGAAGAGAGTTTAAAATTGCCATTTTCCATATAAGTCTGTGTATGCTGAAGCGCCCATCGATGTTCATTTGTATTACTCGATGTTATATAACCATATAGTAATCCCACTCCCTGAGTTTTACTTAATGTATAAAGACCACCCGTTCGATAGAGAAACTGACCTACTCCACCTAAATCAAGACTGTATCTTAACTGGGCCTCCAGCCACCATGATAAATTCGAAGTTAATTCTTTCTTTGAAAAAGTTCCTACCCAAGCGCTTTCTTTATTTATTGTTTCAGCAAAAGAGTTGAGACTTAAAATAAAAGTTATTAAAATAATTTTAATTTGAATTTTCATAAAATCTCCACAAATGAAATAAAGCATAATCTACCATAAGCATATTTAATATACCACTGGTACAAAATAGTTAATTCGCCTATTGCGACTTACTTACAAGCTCATTAACCAATCATCTATTTCAAACTGAAGTTTGACCGCAAAGCTCTGACCTATTTCTAATTTTTCCTTCTTTCTAATCGCCAATTTCACAGGCAACAAATAAGCATCGGATTTTGTATCAAACCAAATCGCCGTCTTCCAAGAAGAATCTCCGATAAAGGCGCAAGTCTGAAGCCTCCCCCATCCTTCTTCCGAAGAGTTATGAACACTGCGAATTTTTTTTGAAAGCATTTTAGGAAGTGTGATAAAACACCATCCCGCATGCCCTTCATATTTCCAAAGTTTCCCTTTGAAGGAATACTCCATTGCTGAAGCGAGATCCTTTTTAGTTTTTTTCTTTGCCATTTTTTCAATCCCAAATTCTCAATTTGAAAACTTTATTTTACCTTCATCGCATTTTCAAATTGCTTAATGAGTGAACCTTTAACACCTGCATCTTTAAAATATTGCTTCCAATTTTCTTGGACAAATTCATTTATTTCATCAATTAACAGGCGCGCTTCAGTATCATTTAATTGGAAGTACTTTGCTGATGAAAGTAAATTTCTTTTTGATGCCTCTTTCTCATAGATGCCTAAGCTCATTGCCATGGTAAAGGTTTCCCCCTTAATGGCTTTTGGAACAACATCATATAAAGGAGAAAGTCTCCAAATACCATCTCTATTTAATAGGCCATGATTTCTTGGGTGATCATCATTATTATTAACTGCAATATTAAATGCCACTCTTCTGAAAAGCTCTCTTAAATCTTCGGCTATTTCTTCCTTTGAGTTACCTGTTTTTTGAATATAATCGCAAAAAATGGGGTAAGACCAATCTGGTGTTCCAAATTCATGCCAATCACAAAGGCTTAAAGCACTTATAAAATGAAGTCTTTGTAAATTTCCATTTAAGAAAGATCTATCAAATCTTTCAATCATAAAAACATCGCGCTCGAGATGCTTGGATAGCAAAATATTTGGAACATTAAGCCCCAAATCAGAAGCCATTTTCATTGTTGCATATTCAATTTTTTGCTCTGGCATTGAATCTAGTGAAGTTCCATATTTAGCTAGATATAATTTATTATCAATCGTTAAAGATACTTTTGGTTTTCTACCTCCAAGAGTTGGCCCATATTCAAACAGCTCTTTGAGTTGCTCTACATCCATATCTTTAATCATGAGTTCAGTTTGCTCAATAATTTGCTCTATCTCAATTTTTCTAGTCTTATGATTAACCCATCCATCTTTCTCTAATTTCATTGGCCCATCATATTTGATTGGTGAATAGGCCAGAGCTCCTACATGCTCTAAATTATTTGCAAATACATATTCAATCTCATTAAGCTCTGTAACTTGAAATTTTCTATTGAGTAATTCTCTCCCCCAATAGTCAGGAGCGCTATCTCTAATAGCTCCAAATAGATCTTCATTTTTAAATACTTTTGGATATGGCCCAATATTTTGTGGATCAATGGCAATAAAGTTATTGGATTTTAAATACTCATCTAAGTATTTAATCTCAAAGTTGCTTTCAGTTATGCTGAGCTTCGCACATTTTACATAATGGCCATCAACAAAAATATATATCCAAAACTCTTGCACAATTATCCTTTTACATAAAACGTACGAGGTTACTCTTTGATTTATTATTCATTCCCGTCTTCTTGGGATTTTTCATTTTGGCTTCTCTAATCAGTTTTATTTCTCTAACGGCCTGCTCTCTATCTAGCTCTGGATTAACGACATCAGCTAAACCTTTAAGAAGGCCTAGGGCATCTAGTACATTAAGCACCTTGCCAATACCTACGCTTGTATCTCCTGCTTCAATTCGAGATAGCACAGTCTTTGATACTGATGCCTTAACCGCTAATTCAGCCAGGCTTAGCTTTCTGCGCTTTCTTGCAATTTGAATGTTTTCTGCGAGCTTTCTAAATTCTATGTCTGTATTAATAAAAGTTTTCACAAGTTCTCCTTGTTCCATATTTGGTCTATTATATCATATTTCGGTCCATATTTGGAACTTATTAACAATTTTTCCCATATTTGGACTATTTTCAATACTTTAGACTATATTTGGGAATAACTAAGTGGACCTCTTTTACTAGAAATCTCACCCTCAACTCTATCAAGCTGCTGCTTGATAACCTAGGGCCACTCTCATACTTTTCATTTAAGTAAGAAAGCTGCCCCTGCGCTGTTTTAAGCGAATCAATATCTCCCCTCTTTTCATAACACTTGGCCACCTCAATAAACTTATTCACATAATAAGAATTATCCGGGCATCTTAATTCTTTGGTGGTCTCATATGTCCAGCTGGTTGTGGGGAACAAGAACTCCAGCATATCTTTATCTTGCTCCGTACTTGGGCAACCATACTGACACCGCCCCATAAGCATCATATCCAAAAGCGAGGTCACAGAAAGCATAGGAATGCTTACTAGATACCCCATCGACCCTTGGTAAAATCTCATGTACTTAGTATCATCTTTTTCTAGTGGGATATTATTCTGTGCCGTCTCACAATCATTTTCAAAAATGGCCTCTTGATATTTCTTAGCAAAAGAATGATCTTCATTAACTGAAGAACAGCTGTAGAGAATGAAAAGTAGTAGAAATCGCTCCCCCACTATTTCTTTACTTCACAATCATAAGCATAGGCATCAATATCTTTCTTAGTACAAACTGCATTTAATATGAATTTTTTCTTAAGATCGTACTCAAAAATCCGATATATTACAATATGAAACTATTTATGTTTTTTTTCTATCTAACTGCAACGTTTGCACAATCAATTCAAACTATGCCCACAGAATCAATGGCCCCTGCAATTTACAAAGGTCAAAAAGTCAAATTAGTTGAAATAAAAGTAATCCATAGAGGTGATGTTGTTTACTACAATAGGCCTGATCAGGATTATATGGGGAAAAAAGTCAAAAGTGGCCCAGGAGTAGGAAGAATTATTGGTATGCCTGGAGATAAATTTGAAATAAAAGAAAGTATTTTTTATATAAATGGTTCTCCGGTTAAAATGAGTAAAATGGAAAAACCTGAAAAGTACTCTTCTAAACTTGATAAAGCGTTTGCAAACTATAATTTTAGTGTTTTTGAAGTTACTCATAAAGATCTTAAATTTCTTATGCTTAGAGATGATACGCCGCTTTTTGTTACCTATCCATTAATCTCAATCCCTGGAGGAAAGTACTTTATCAGTGGTGATAATTATAACTTTTCATATGACTCTAAGACATTTGGGCCTGTGGATATAAAAGATATTCCTTTCAAAGTTGAAGTTATTGAATAAAAGCCACTTTCTCAAAGTCACTAATTGTTGATACGAAGTCCGAAAGCAATACAGATTACTAAAACTATCCTTTATGGTCAAAAAGCCTAGAACCACTTTTAATAAATTGTGAAAGCTTAGATTGATAAAAATCTCTATCACTTGCACCTTCTTTAACAAACAGCAAAGCTAGAAATTTTATTAATTGTAAAGGCGGTAACAATATACATAGTAGAAAAGACAGTGAAGTAGCAAAATAAAGCTCATGATTTGAGACAGAAGATAAAATACTCCTAAACCTTCTTAAGTCAATCAAAAATCCTGACAAGAATATAAATATCAACATAAAAATAGATAAGTAGCTATCGATAGATTTTGCAGTATCACTTCCAGCTTCAATTCCATTTATACTCATTAGCCTCATCATTAATACCATAATAAAAAAAACTGAAAATAAAAGCTTCAAAAAGTCGAAAAAGTAACCTAATCCATCAGTCTTGTTGTTTGCAAAATTTTTCAAAAATTTCATAGCACAATTATAAAAGACAAATTGGTTAAATCATAGACTAAGCGCATTGTCGTGGTGGTGGAAGATAGTCAATTCTCCATCATATTCTCCCTACAGGGATTTATGGAGGTGACGTTTAGGCATTTAAAAAAGTTTTACTGTGAACTGGGGATCTGCTCAAATCTAGAAATCCCATCCCACTATTTCTTCACTTCACAATCATAAGCATAGGCATCAATATCTTTCTTCGTACAAACTGCTCCT
>CALFYV010000083.1 GCA_937952395.1 uncultured Bacteriovoracaceae bacterium
AAGGAAGAGTATCGGAACCTGATTAGTCTTCCTATGAATTTAACGACCAAGGAAAAAGAACGTTTTATCTATTCTACTTTAGAATCTTATTGGGATTATGCGGGAGTTTATAAATTTTTTGTGAATAATTGTGGGACAGAATCTCTGCATCTTTTAGAGACTTCCTATGAAGGAAAAAAACTCTCCTCACTCACCCCTTTGAAGTTTTTTAAGTCTCTGAATAAAAGAGGGGTCATTGACCACGAACTGCTTGAAAGTAATGAAGCTCAAGAAAAAGGCCATTTTTTTCGTTCTATGAAATCAGATCATGACCGGGCGTTAGAGGTTTTGGCCACCTCGTTTGAGAAATGGAAAGAATTCTCTGCCAAAGAAAGAAATAGATTCATTATTCAAAAGATAAGAGAGAACTCTTCTTCTCAAGAGAAAATAGCGGCTGCCGCTTTTGTGTTGGAAAATCGAATTGAGTATGAACAAATGCAGAAAATTCAAAAAGAAGCCCTTGAGAGCATTGAGAAAAAAGGTAAAGAGGAAATGAACAAAGTCGCTATCGTTGGGCAATCACTCATTTCACCTTATCCCTTTAAGCTTTTAGAGAAAAATAGCTCTTATGGTATTCCGCTTTTAAGCACTCAACAGCTGCTAGAATTAAGTCAAAAAGAAGAAAAGGTAAGCGAAATTCAGTCTGATGCTGAAGCAGAGTTAAAGCAGTGGTTTGAGCAAAATCTCAAAGACTCACTGGCAGAATTAGAACAAGTCAGGTTAAATAAAAAGGAATTTCGAAGACTACTGCTCGTTAAGCTTAAATATTAAAATAAAAAATTATAACTTAAAGTTGGATTGAACTTACTTCGTAAATCCTTGTTATACTGTTGCCTGATTTTTTCTCTATCCTGTTCTAGATATATAGAATAGCCAATGACGACGGCGCCACTCCACCAATAAGCTTTGCTTGGATAACCATCGCTATCTTTGATAAAAATTGTAACTATCCAAGTAGCCCAAAGAGTCCACCATAAACGTTCTTGCTTTTTTGTTTTTTTTAACATCTGAATTGATTTAGGTTTAACTTGTTCTATTAATGGTCGTAATTGTTCTGAATCAGCGCCGGTAAAAAAACCTTCACTAGAAAATCTACCTCCATAGACAGAGACTTGATCTAATTTAAATTTTTTATATTCAGCTTGAGCTGCTTTTCCTTGTAATTTAAAGTTTGGTGTTTCTTGAACCACTTTTGAAGCGCAAGAAGTTAAGAAAAATACAAGGATAAATAAATGACTAGAATTTTTCATCCCTGCTTAGAAACTAAGCTCAGCCGAATACTCTCCAAAACCTTCGACTACACCTTTAATGTTCTTGCTGCCTTCGAAAGCATTTTCATCTAGAAAAAAGACTTCTCTTTTTGCCAACTTTTCTAGATCAGACAAGAGTATTTCCAGTGCATCATCCAGGTAAGCCTCATCACCAATTTTTTCGATTTTCTTGTTAGTTCCTCGACGGTAAATGACAAATCTTCGAGGCTTTTTACCTTCATAGATTCTATAAAGAGCGTTGGGATTAAAACGCCAATCATTTTCACTTGGGCTAAATTTTTGCAATTGTGCCCCGAATTCATCCACTGGAATTTCATCATAATAAGCAATGGCCGTTTCTATATCCTTCGACATATCTTCCACTAATTTTTTTAAGATATTACTGTTGAAGAAATCATGTTCTAGCTTTGTCACAACATCGCCTTCTTTTTTAAATAAGACATAGCTCGTATGAAGTGAGTTATCTAGAGCTTTGACTGTACTTTTCCCCTGAACAACCAAATACTTGACATGATTCTTTTCAAGGGCCGCTGGAAGAGCGTGACTAGCTTTCCCAACCGGTTTTGGCTTTATAACTTCAGTTTTCCCAGTATTTTTATAAACTTTTTTGGCCGAATCCCCTTTATTTCCAAACCAGTTGAACTCATCATCACAACTTCTCACATCCATACCTAAAGCCTGAGTAAAAAGGGTCAAAATTAATAACACTAGAACGTAACTTATTGAACTCATTGAATCCTCACTTTGTTGATATGCCTTTATACTTGATAATAACGCAGGGTCAATTTGAAATCATAAAACCGCTATTTTTTACTAGGTAGGACTAATATTTGGTTTAGTTTTCAAAGACTTACGCCGATAAAATGAAGGTTATGGCAGCTCCAAAAATTGAACCACAAATGCGACATAAGATACTTCTGGCAGAAGATCAGCCAGATATTGTCAATATTGTGCGCTTTGCGCTTGAAAGTGAATACAATTTCGATATTTTTACCGCCAAAGACGGGTATGAGGCCATGGAAATTATTAATCAGCATAAAGACCTCAATTTGATTATTTGTGATCATACCATGGAGCCAGGAAACGCTAAAACCGTTTATGATTTTATTAAAGATCAAAACTTGGATATTCCTTTTGTCTTTACAAGTGGAGAACAAGTTCAAAATTTTAAAGGTTTTGAAGAAGCTAAAGAAGTGAAAGGAGTGAATAAAAAACAATTACTTGAAAAATTACCTGATCTGATTCAAGTTTTTTTTGAAGTAGATGTTAAAGTTCCACCCAAAGATTTTACCGGAATTACCGTCGAGACACTTCTCTCTTTTAAACAGTTGCATGAAGATGTTTATATCCAACTCTCTTCCGGGCGCTACCTCAAGTACTACTCTCAATCTGACTCTGTTGTTTTAGACGATGTGGATAAACTCAAAAAGAAAAAAGTAGAAAGGCTATATTTAAAAAAACAAGCACTCAACTGGATGAGAAGAGAGCTTATCAATCATTTTCCAGAAATTGTCTCCGGTAAAACTGATCTTGGGAAGTTGCAACTGACTAGACCTATCATGGAAGAAAAATTGGTAGTGAGCTCACCCTTTGAATATGAAAAAGAATTTTTAGATCAAGTTGAAAATGAAAGAGCTGCAACTCTTAAAAAAATATCAATGAACCCAAGACTTAGAGGACTGCTCAAAAGGCTTAAAATTGCTAAAGAGCAGTATTACCAGGATCATATTCTCCTGCTGTGTAATATTGGTTGCGCTATTGCAAAAAACCTAGACTGGGCAAAAAATGAAACCATGGAGAAAATTATTTATGCAGCTTATCTGCATGATATTTTATTTTCTGATCTAACTCATTTAGCTGAAATTAAAGATATTCATCACTTCAATGAAATCAAACATTCAATGAGCGATTACGAGCAAAAGACCTTTTTAGAAAACCCTAACTATGTCACTCAGATTGCCAGAGAAGACAGCAAAGCTCCACCAGATGTAGAAACTATTCTCCTACAACATCGAGAATTACCAGACGGAAGTGGCTTTCCCAGAGGCTTAAAACACAACCAAATGAATGCCCTTGCTTGCTTGTTTATCGTGGCCCACGACTTTGTCGATGAACTTTATATGAACCCTAAGCTTTTAATTCCAGAGTATATTAAAATTGCTAAAAAACGCTTTAAAGGTAGTCACTTCGAAAAAATCATCCTTGCCATTGGAAAAACAGGTAACGTCTAACCATAGACACAGCGAGCATGCCACATTACGTGGACAATTTAGAAAAAAAAAGTAAGAATACGTCTATTCATAAAATTTGAGGAGCTAGAATGAGCAAGATTAAAGTTAATAATCCAGTGGTAGAACTTGATGGCGATGAAATGACTCGTATTATTTGGCAATTCATTAAAGAACGTCTGATATTACCCTACCTTGATTTAGATATTGTTTATTTTGACTTAGGTGTTGAGTCCCGTGATAAAACAGGAGATCAAATTACCATTGATGCCGCCAATGCTATCAATAAATACAACGTAGGTATTAAATGTGCGACCATCACTCCTGATGAAGAACGAGTCAAAGAATTTAATTTAAAAAAAATGTGGAAGTCACCTAATGGGACAATTAGAAACATTTTAGGTGGAACAGTTTTTAGAGAACCTATTCTTTGTGCTAATGTACCTCGCCTTGTACCTAATTGGACTAAGCCCATCTGTATCGGCAGACACGCTTTTGGCGATCAATATAAAGCCGTCGACTTTGTCACAAAGGGCAAGGGCAAGCTTACAATCACTTATACTCCTGAAAATGGCAAAGCGCAGACTCATGAAGTTTATGATTTCAAAGGCGATGGTGTCGCCATGGCCATGTACAATACGGATGAATCTATCTTTGGTTTTGCCCGCTCTTGTATGAACCAAGCTTTAATCAAAGGGTGGCCACTTTATTTATCGACCAAAAATACAATTTTGAAAAAATATGATGGTCGATTCAAGGATATCTTCCAAGAAGTTTATGAAAATGAATTTAAAAAGAAGTTTGAAGCCAAGGACATCACTTACGAACATAGACTGATAGATGACATGGTGGCTTCTGCCCTAAAGTGGAATGGTGCTTTTGTATGGGCCTGTAAAAATTATGATGGAGACGTGCAATCAGATACTGTCGCTCAAGGATTTGGTTCTTTGGGACTGATGACTTCAACCCTCGTGACCCCAGATGGAAAGACGATGGAAGCCGAAGCAGCTCATGGAACTGTTACTCGTCACTATCGTTTACACCAACAAGGCAAGAAAACTTCAACCAATCCTATCGCATCTATTTTTGCTTGGACTCGAGGACTTACTCATCGAGGACGCTTAGATAATAACCAAGAGTTGATTAAATTTTGTGAAAATTTAGAAGCGGTTTGTATCGAAACTGTTGAATCTGGAAAAATGACAAAAGACTTGGCCCTTTGTGCTCATGGGGACAATTTAAAAGAAAGTGATTATTTAAATACTGAAGATTTCCTTAAGGCCTTAGATGAAGGGCTTAAGAAAAAAATGTCATAAAATGCCATGACCAACATAGCGGCTATCGATATTGGTTCTAATGCACTCAGAGCAGTCATAGCCAGGATAAGTGATTCGGGGATTACGCTTCTAAAGAACTACCGAGTCCCTCTGCGCTTGGGCCAAGAAGTTTTTCAAAATAATGGCATCATAAGCGCAAAAAAAATAAAAGCGACTGAAAATGCCTTTCTCCAAATCGTAAATTTATTAAATGATTTTGATGTGACCCAAACCAAAGCTTGCGCCACAAGTGCACTTCGAGATGCTAAAAATGCACAAACATTAATAAGAAGAATTAAAAAAAACTCGGGCATCGCGATAAAAATCATTAATGGTATTCAAGAAGCCAAACTTATTTATAAAGCAGTTAATGCCAAAATTAATCTAAAAAATCGCATTGTCCTCCTCATTGATATCGGAGGTGGTAGCACCGAGATTACACTTTCTAAAAATGCTAAGATTTTGGCCAGTCATAGCTTTAACCTTGGCACTGTCCGTTTACTTAAAGAGAAAAATATAAAAGTCATGGAATCTATAATTGAGGAAGAAGTTTTTAAAATTGAGAAATATCTAAGAAATAAAATGAAAGTTCATAAAACTGATTTTGCTGTCGGCACTGGTGGCAACTTGCGCAGGATGGGCAAGCTTAGAAAAAAGATTTTACGTAAAGCATCGGATGAGGTGGTGACTCAAAAAGATATCACTCAAATTTATCAAAAACTTATCACTCATACTTTTGAAGAAAGAATGAGGCTTTATAATATGGGCAAGGACCGTGCTGATGTTATTGTTCCTGCTACTTATATTATTAATACACTTCTAACTCGACTACACTTAAACACTATGTATGTTCCTAATGTGGGTTTAAAAGAGGGTATTTTACTTTCCATGCTCAAGAAAAATCCAAAACGATTAACAACTCTCAAAGATAGTTAATGTTGTTTTTCCCGTTCTATAGTTTTTTGCATCATAAGTTGATGAGTCGAAATGATAGAGTTTTCATTAGGTGCTTGTTTTTGTGTGTATGTCCCATCTGAATTTAAAAGCCAAGACTGTCTATTATCGGCAAGAGTTATTTGAATAAATTCTACTAACTTACTAATGGCCTGCTCATCATAAATAGGTGTAATCACCTCTACCCTATTATGTAAATTTCGATGCATCCAATCAGCTGAGCCAATAAAAAACTTGCCTTTTTCCATTTCACTAGAGCCATCAGCGAAATAATACATACGAGAATGTTCGAGGAAACGTCCTACAATCGAATGTACGTTAATATTATCACTTAACCCTTTAACTCTTGGCCTTAAACAACAAAAACCTCTCACAACGAGATCAATTTTGACCCCGGCACTGGAAGCCTCATAGAGTTGTTCAATTAAGGTGATATCTTCTAACTGATTCATCTTCGCGTAGATATAAGCAGGCTTACCGGCTTTAGCATTTTGCATTTCCTTCTGAATCAATTTAATAAAAGTCGATTTCATGTTTAGTGGTGCCACTAAAAGTTTACTATAGTCAGTCTTAAGTGATTTACCAGTAATATAATTAAAGACCTCTATCACTTCCGAGCAAACATCTTTACGACAAGTGAGTACTCCTAAATCAGTATAGAGATTAGCCGTTTGTCCATTATAGTTTCCTGTACCTATATGCGCGTAGGTGGTGATTCGATTATTCTGCTCTTGTCTGACCACTAAGGAAATTTTCGTATGAGTCTTAAGACCTATAATTCCATAAACAACATGCACGCCGGCTTTTTCTAATTTTCCTGCCCAATAAATATTTCTCTCTTCATCGAAACGTGCTTTAAGTTCAATTAAACAAACTACCTGCTTACCCTTTTCTGCCGCACGAATCAGCGCCCTCACAATAGGAGAACTATCCCCTGTTCGGTATAAGGTCATTTTTATAGCCAGTACTTTTGGGTCAACAGAGGCCATGGTGATAAAACGTTCAACTGAAGCCCCAAAACTTTCGTAAGGATGATGAACTAAAATATCATTTTCTTTAATCTTATCAAAAATATTCATTTCTAGATCTTTGGCCAGAGGTCGCGGTATAACAGGCACCCAAGCTTTATATTTAAGCTCAGGAATATCTAAGTCGATTATAGGTTTGATGCGGGTATAGTCTATGAGACTTTCAACCTCGTAAATATCCTCATCCAAAAGTTCTAATTCTTTTTTTAAGAACTTAAGCATCCATTTATCAGGCATTTTCTTATGTTCAAGTCTAATGCATTCTGCAAACCTTCTCTCCCTCACACTCTCTTCAACAACTTCTAATAAATCTTCCGCATCTTCATCATCATGGGCCAGTTCTGCATTTCGAGTCACTCGAAAGAGCATCACACTTACTATTTCCATCCCAGGAAAAAGCATTGATATATTTTGCTCAATGATCTCCCCTAACCTAACAAAACGATAAACCTTGTTTTTATTACCTGGTAATTGCAAAAGTGAGGGCAGCACATCAGGGATCTTAACACGCGAAAAAGAAATACTTTCAGGAGCGTTGGGGTTTCTTAAACGAATTCCTAATGAAAGTGATAAGTTTGAAATAAACGGGAAAGGGTGTCCTGGGTCGACAGAAAGTGGTGTTAATATAGGATAAACATTAGTTTTAAAGTACTCTACAGCAAAATTTTTTTCATCATCTGTGAGCTCTTCCCATTTACAGAGAAAAATTCCGTTTTTATTCAATCCCGGTAATATTTCTTGAAAAATACGATTTTGCTCATCAATATTGGCCTTAATCCGATCCCGGATAAGGTCCAATTGCTGGCGTGGGGTTTTGCCGTCGATGGAGATGTAGGAGTAACCCGCGGCAATTTGCTCCCTAAGTCCTCCTACTCTTTTCATGACAAATTCATCCTGATTGGATGTAAAAATGCTTAAAAATTTTAAGCGCTCAAGTAATGGGGTACGCTCATCGCGGGCTTCATTGAGAACTCTCTCATTAAATTCCAACCAAGATTGTTCACGATTTAAGAAGTGTTGATGGTCAATATCTCCAAAACTTTGGTCTTTATTATATTTTTTCTTCTTTTTACCCTTAAGTCCCACAAAAAACCTCTAATTGCAGCTTGTCATAATGCACTAACATCAATAGTATAACCATTCATTTATTGTTTAAAGAGTAGCATCATGCGGAACGTTTTGTTTATTTGTTTTTTAATTTGTCTTTCTGGCACAGTCCAAGGACAAGTGGCATCCAAAAGTGAAGTTAATCTAAAAAAACCTAATAAAAAACGCGTCCTGGAAGATAAGCAGATAAAATTCATCAAAGTTATTGCCGAAAGAAAGAAAAATACTTCTCAATCAGCCACGAGCACCCAATAATTGTCCATTTTTTAAACAACCGTCTAAAATATCTCACTGTGTAATTATTTCAGACCTTTAACTAAGTCCACAAAATCATTCATGAAAGTTAAATCCATTTTACCTACGGTGACAGAAATTTTTGGCACGTCTTTTGGATACTAAAGGGATTGAACGTTGGTATTTTTTTAAAGTGAGAAAACTATGAAAACGAGAAACGTATTAATGACCGTAACTTTTTTAAGCCTTTTTGGGGCCAGTTGTGTTTACGCACAAAGCGAACTCGACTCCCTTAATATCCACCCAAAACAACAGGCAAGATTAGATATTCTGGTTAATAAAATTAGACCAGTACAAACCGATACTGTAGAAACAAAGACCTTAGATATTACAGAGTTGGCAGATTTTTTAGACAACGAAGAAGACAGTATTCAACTCCAACCTATAGCCGAAAGCAAGTCGACAATAATAAAGCCTATAGACGATGGATTACTAGCTCCAGAGAAAGAAGAAATTAGAGCAGAAGAAAAAGTGATTGTGGAACTTGATATTCAAGAGCCTGTTTTATTTGAAAAAACTCTTAGTGATGAAGAATTAGCTCCTAAAAAAGAAGAGCTTGAGATAGTCGAAGTGACTCCTCAAGACATTATTGAAACCAATCAAACTGAGGTTGAGATAGAATCAGAAGCTAAAATTAACAGTTTTTTAGCCGATTTCTCAGCTAAGCTTGATGAAGATTACAAGAATTCAATTGCTAGTATCTCAGATAAAGAAGATGAACTGATTGAAAATGCTAAAAAGCAATTGGCCCAATTTATTGCTGAGGCCAAGCCACTTACAAATAGCATCTTAGCGGAAAAACAAGAGCAGATAGAAAGTGATTTAGCTGCTAGAATAGCCGCTATCCAAGAAGATGCGGACTCAGAATTTAAAAAAACCGAAACAGCAATCGCTGATAAAACTCTTAACCCTTATCAAAGAGAAATAGCTGAGCTTAGAGAAGAGATTAAAAGAAACAAAGAAGAAAGCACCAAAGAAATTGCCGAGTTAAAATCATCTCAGAAAGGCGAATTAGCTAGCATCAAAAAAAGTTATGACACTTATATCTGTAATAACCTAGGTAAAGGTGGGACAGACTTAGAAAGTGTCATTACAAAATTAAATGAGAGCGTTCAAGCTTCTTTGGCTGCTATGCAAACAAAAACAAACGAAATGTTTGCTCAAAATCAAGCTAACTTTGATATGCTCTTAAGAGGAAACTATAACAATCTTAATAATGGAAATTATCAAATTAATCCCGCTCAAAACCCAATGATGGCAGTGGAGCAAATGCTACATAATTTCAGAATGGAGAACTTAATTGGAAACATGGGTTATCAAAGAGGATCAATTGACGATATCCTTTCTAACCGCTTACTAAATTCGACCAATGGCCAAATCAATCCGGCCCAAGCAGGTGGTAATGTTTATAACTACTACGGGACTCAAGGAACTGGCTTATTAAATGGAACTCATGACTTCAGTAGCTTGGCACAAGAGAATGCTCTATTAAGGCAACAGATGCTGGGACTAACTGGGCTTAATCAGTTTGGACCACTTGATTCAAGAGCGTATTTAAATCCAGCAACTCTATACTTAGGCAATACTTATCAAATGCCACAGTTGAATTTTAGAAGAGTGAATTAAGAAAAATTCAAACACAAGAGTATAGATGTTTTTTCATTTTGAACTTAAAGGGTGAGATGAATAATAACTACTAGCTCTAAAGATACCCAACAGGAATTTGCAAAACTTCTGGCGTAATCCAATTAATCTCATTTGAGTTATTAATTAATAATCCATAAGGGAGTTTGTGTTCTTTCACAAAAGAAGTAAGGGCAGTAAGTGATTTCTTAGTCGACTTAATTCCATACTTAATCTCTATAGGAATGACCCCAAATTTTCCATGTAGAATAAGATCTATTTCGGCTTTGTTTCTCGTTCTATAGTAGTGATAGCTCCATGAACTTGCGCTTGTGCATTCAATACCTTTGAGAATTTCCTCTATGACAAAAGATTCAAAAGAATGCCCCACAATAGGATGAGAGTCCAAATCATCAAATGAAGAAAACTTAAAAAGATGATGAAGAAGACCACTATCTCGGAGCTGTCCTTTTGGCATTTTGATAACTTCTTTTTTTATATTATGCTCAAAACTTGGAAGGTTTCTCCATAAGAATGTCCCATGAGTAATGTCAATATAGTCTTTTACTGTTGGTTCACTCACTTCTACTATTTGCGCGAGTTCTCTTTTATTGACTATTGTTCCCGATAATTTAAATAACATCATGAGAAAGCGCTGAAATTTTTGCGTCTGAAGAGAAGGGAATAATCTCTTCACATCTCTATGGATATAATTACGAATATAATTATCAAACCAAATTCCCCTGATTTCATCTGACTTTGCTAAAGCAACATCAGGGTATCCTCCATGAAACCAGAATTGATGAATCTCATTATTTGAGATATTAATTTTTTCTTGGAGAAGAAATTGAGGTTTTTCTCCTTCAAAAATTTTAAAAAAAGAGCTTAAAGGTTTTTGTTTATATTCATTAAATTTTAATGTCCCAAGCTCAACTGTTACAACCCTACCAGCGAGACTTTCGGATAT
Organism: uncultured Bacteriovoracaceae bacterium; assembly: GCA_937952395.1. Classification (GTDB taxonomy): domain Bacteria; phylum Bdellovibrionota; class Bacteriovoracia; order Bacteriovoracales; family Bacteriovoracaceae; genus CALFYV01. The sequence goes on from CALFYV010000083.1 coordinate 10,828, forward strand.
ATTTTTCAGAAGCTCTGGGCTACTTGAGCCTGTGATAATAAAGCGGTTATTTTGTTTGCGATTGGCATCGATAACCCCTCTTAAGGTGTTAAATAACTCAGGAAGAATTTGCGCCTCATCGATGATAATATCTGTAGTATACTTAGAGAAAAAAAATGTAGTGTCTTGAGTTATCTGTTCAAAAATGCTGGGATCTTCAAGATCTATGTATTTCCAATCCGGTCGAAGCATCTTAGACAGGGTTGTTTTCCCACACTGACGTGGTCCTATAATGGCCAATACAGGGAATTGTGATAGTAAATTCAAACACTTATTATGGAGATTCCTTCTAATACCACTCATAAATAAATTCTAACCTTATAATTGGGTGGTGTAAAGCGTAGCAATCCTGAAAGAAAACTAGGGCAAAATTTTCCTCATTTTTTCCCACCAAAGAACGAAGAGCTAGATAAGAGGGATTACAGGATGACGCAGAAGGCGCAAAATAAGCAAATAAGCGTAAATGACA
>CALFYV010000084.1 GCA_937952395.1 uncultured Bacteriovoracaceae bacterium
CGCTGTTGCGACTCTCGCTTCATCACTTTTTGGAACTTCTGCTGCCACCACTTATATTGAAAGTGCCTCGGGAGTTGAAGTCGGTGGAAAAACAGGGCTCACGGCCATCGTCACAGCTTTTTGTTTTCTCCCTTTTCTCTTTTTATCTCCTCTTATTCAAATGGTCCCAAGTTACGCTACGGCACCAGTGCTCATTTTTGTCGGAATCATGATGTTTAAAAATATTGTGAAAATTGATTTTCACCAATTAGAAATTGCTATCCCAGTTTTTTTAACGGTGATTTTAATCCCCCTTACCTTCTCCATTACTCAAGGGATTTTATGGGGACTCTCTTCTCATGTGCTGCTTTATTTTATTTTTGGAAGAAAGCACGAACTCAATCCACTGATTATATTCTTAGGATTTATGTCCGTGCTTTTAATTATTTTTAATTAATTTGTATGCGGCAACGGCTGAGCATTTGAATCAATCGCAGGCTGACACTTCGATAGCTCGACTCGCTTGTAAGTATTCCAGCCCATTTCAACTGAGTAAAGATTATTATCTTTATCAAATTTTTGATTGCGCTCGTTATGCACCCAACGCTTCTCATTAACTTGAATATTATTAATACGGATCATGTACTCATAAGGACGTTTCATATCACGTCTTGGTTTGGCAGCTTTATCTGTATGACAATGAAATTGATTCAATAGCCACTTACCTTCACAAGTATAGCGGTAATCTTCATAAGGCCCACGCACAATTTGCTTCCACTTATCATTTTCGATTTGCTCCCAAACTTCACTCCAATGATACTGAGAAAAATACTGAGGCTGGCCATTCTCATCAACAACTGGCTGATCGTTGTCATCATAAAGTGGGTATTGACCAATATGCTCGTAAGTTGATTCTTCATTCTCTTTCAATCTGATATATTCAAAAATCGGAGCATAGAGTTTATCGTTAGTACCATCTTCAACGAATTGGTATTGAACTTCAAAACAGCCTGATAATTGGCTTAAAGTTTTTTTTACGCTGCTGGCGCAAGCAAAGTTTGTCAGTAGCACTAAAGTAATAATGAATTTCATTGTATCTCCTGTAAAAAAATTATTTGCCATAAAGAAATCAAAAAGTGTTTGGCATGTCAAACATATAATCGATTGTACATTAAGTAGCTAAATGACTATAATCAGTTAATCTATTTTTATTAATCATTGACCGAAGGAGCATTTATGGACTTTGCATTATTTACTCGTGAAGGATTAGTTATGGGCCTAAGATGGGTTCATTTCTTCTCTGGAATTACTTGGATTGGAATTCTCTATTATTTTAACTTTATACAAGGTGAGTTTTTTAAAGAAACTGACGGAGCAACGAAAAACAACGCAGTAAGTAAACTTGTACCACGTGCGTTATGGTGGTTTCGTTGGGGCGCCATGTTCACTTTTCTTTCTGGTGTAGGGATGCTCTCTATCTCTGGAAAAGATTTAGGCAGTGATTTCTTTTACACTTCTTATTTGGCCGGCGCAAAAAATTGTTATCGCTTCTACTGATGCTGTTCTTAAAGGTGGTCAGGCCAATCCAGCGGCCGCTGCTGCAGGAGCTCGCGCTGGGTTAGCTTCAAGAACTAATACTTTGTTTTCTATTCCTATGATGTTTTTCATGGGAGCTTCACGCCACTTATCTCTAGATATGCCAGAAGGTTTTTCACCTATGGCGGTTTTAGCGGCTGTAAGTTTAATCATTGTGGCGCTTGAATTAAATGGTATCAAAGGAA
>CALFYV010000085.1 GCA_937952395.1 uncultured Bacteriovoracaceae bacterium
ATAAATCCAATTCTTGTTAAAGAAGAGATAAATTAAGGTAGGTTAGTTATGTATACGCAAAAAACTTTTGTGTTAAAGCCAGCTGAAGCTGATAAAAAATGGCATTTGATTGATGCTACAGATAAGGTGCTGGGTCGTCTTGCAACTGAAGTTGCTGATCTTTTAAGAGGTAAAAGAAAGACTACTTATACTCCCAATACAGATTCTGGTGATTTTGTTGTTGTAACAAATATTGAAAAAGTTAAATTAACAGGCAATAAGTGGAATGATAAAATTTATTATTGGCATACAAATCATATTGGTGGATTAAAGCAAAGAACAGCTACTGAGCAACGTGATAAGCATCCAGAACTTTTACTTGAGGTTGCGATTAAGGGCATGCTTCCAAAAAGTTCATTGGGACGCAAGCAATTCACTAAGTTAAAAGTTTATGCCGGTGATAAGCATGAACATGATGCTCAAAAACCAGAAAAATACGAATTTTAATTACTGAAAAGGAAATAAAAAATGGCAAAGGGAAAAACATATGACGCGAACTCTGTAGGAAGAAGAAAATCTTCTGTTGCAAGAGTTTATTTAGTGAAAGGAAAAGGCGTTATTACAATTAACAAGCGCGAACTAACTGATTACTTTCCAAAAGCAACAAGTCGGTATGTTGTTAATCAACCACTTAACCTTCTTAATGTTAATGAGCAATACGATATTGTTGTTAATGTAAAGGGTGGCGGAATTACTGGCCAAGCAGGAGCGATTAGACTCGGAATTTCAAGAGCGCTTATTAAAGTAAATGAGAAATTTAGAGGAGAGTTGAAAAAGGCTGGATTTCTTACACGTGACTCAAGAAAAGTTGAACGTAAGAAATACGGACTTAGTGGTGCAAGAAAGTCTTTCCAATTTTCAAAAAGATAATTATCTGCCTGATATATTGCTTATACAGCCCACCTTATGGTGGGCTTTTTTTTTGTTCAGATGTATACCTGGTGTATGGAAGAAAAATTCATCCGTATACGTGGCGCTAGAGCGCACAACTTAGATTCTATTGATATTGATTTACCACTTAATAAAATTATTTGCTTTGCTGGACCTTCTGGTTCTGGGAAGTCGTCTCTAGCTTTTCACACTCTTATGAATGAATCTAGGCGAAGACTTTTGAACTCTTTTCCCAATAGTTTTAAATTCTTCTCAGACAAACCTTCAGCAGTTGATGTGGATTCCATCAACCCCGTATTGCCAGTTTTTGGATTGCCACAAATAAATCCAGTTATGGGTACGAGGAGTGTTGTTTCAGATGTTATGGGGATTACGCAGCTCTATCAAACTCTTTTTTTTAAATATTCTAGTGAAATATGCCCAGTTCATAAAAAGCCACTCGTTAGTAAAAAATTAATAGAGAACTTTACTAAATATAAAGATGGCGATGTCATTCATATTTTTATGGAAAAAAATGATTTTAAAGAAGTTTTAGCAAATGCTCCAATGCCAGCACGAGTTTGGGATGAAGAGCTTAAGACGGTAGTGAGTTTTGATGAAACAAAACATTACTGGGAAATTGCTCGTTTTAAGTTTCCCAAAATAAAAACTTTTCAGGAGTTAATAGAACAGTATCCAAAAGTTTTAACCAAGCATATTTTTATTAATGTCAAAAGCTCGAGTGATTTTAGAAAACTTGTTATTTCAACAAAGGTATCTTGTCCAATCTGCTTCCATAAAGGGTTGGGTGAACTTTCAAGTGCGCATTTTACACCCTATAATGCTCTAGGAGCTTGTAAAGAGTGCAAGGGGTATGGTGCAAATCTAGAATACGATGAAGATAAACTTTTTGATAAAGATAAATCAGTTAAAGATGGTGCTATTACTTTACTAAATTATAAATCCTTTGATGGAATGAATGATGCTCTTCTCAGCTCAATGAGGAAGAAGAAACTCTCAATAACAACACCAATTAAAGATTTAGAACAAGGTTTTTGGGATTTACTCTATAAGGGTGACAAGGAATTTGCAGGGTTTGAGAAAATATTTAAATATTTTGAGAAAAAAAGATATAAGCGAAATATTCGAATTTTTGTAAGAAGAATTCAGAAAGAAGTGCTTTGTACAAAATGTCTAGGAACACGAATTAATTCTCAAATAATGAATAGAAGTATTATTAATGATGAAGAACACCCATTGGGTTTGTTTGAATTATACCAAGATAATATTTTTACCAATATTCAAAAATGGAAAAAAATTAAAGTTAATAAAGAGAAGCATTTTTCCAATTTACAAAATAAAGTTTTAACAGTTTTAAATCTAGCTTGTAATATTGGTTTAGGGCATTTAGCTTTATCTCGAAAAAGCAAATCACTCTCACCGGGTGAATACCAAAGACTTTTACTGTTAAAATATTTAGCTTTCGAAGGTACAGAATCACTATTTATTTTTGATGAACCAAGTCTTGGTTTAACAATTAATGAACAAAGTTTCTTACTTGAAGCTTTTAAAAAAATCTGCCAACAAGGCAATACTGTTATACTGATCGATCATAGCGAATTTTTTCATAGAAAAACTGATCAACTAGTAATGATGGGGCCAGGCGCTGGATATAAAGGAGGTAAAATTACCTACCAAGGCCCACCAGAGAGTTTTTTTCGATCCTATAAAAAACCCTTAATAGAAAAGTTCAAAATCCAAAAAATTAAACAAAATATACATTTTTCCAAGATTGAAATTCGTGATTTAGTTTTTTCTAATATTGATATACCTGTAAATCAATTGACCTGGGTTTATGGCGAAGCTGGAGCAGGCAAGAGTAGTTGTTTTATTAAAGGAATAGCTAACTTTTTAAACTTCAAATTTGGTTTTGGAAAGATGTATGATGAATTTCCTCAAGTCGGATATTATAGTGTTCCAAAGTTTATCAACAATGTTCTTGTCATCGAATCTAATCTTAATCGCTATACCTCTCGCTCAAGCGTGGGTAGTATTACCGAATTATTTTCCGTAACAAGAAAGCATTTTTTGAGTCAACCAGAAGCCAAGGCCATGAAACTTAAGGACGGTCATCTTTCTTATAATTCAGTTCTGGGTCAGTGTCCAGCCTGTGAAGGTAAAGGAGTTAAAGTCATTGAAATGCAATATATGGAAGATATTATTCTTGAGTGCGAAGATTGCAAGGGCATCAAGCTAAAACCCATATATTCTCAATTAAATGATGGCAAGATAAGTGTCTCAGAAGCCTATGAAATGCCCATTGAAGAACTCATGGGCATGATAAAATTAACCCCAAAGTTCAATAGAATTACAGAGTATTTAAAAATTTTAAAATTAGATTATCTAAGTCTTAATCGTCCGATAAACACATTGTCAGGTGGAGAAAAGCAAAGGCTTTATTTACTTTCTTGCCTTATTAAAGAAATAAAAAATTCACTTCTTTTTTTTGAAAATCTATCTTTTGGTCTCTCCGCCGTGGAAATTGCTTCTCTGGCCACTTTTTTACAAAATTTAACTCTCGCTGATAACACAATTGTGATTATAGATAGTAATCCAATATTTTCAGAGATTTGTGCTAATAAGATTAAAATGGGTCAAAAAGGCGAATTAAGCATAACTTAACTTACTGAAATTAATAGATTTATTGACCGACAAATTAACTCAAGAAATTCAATAATTTACCGATAGGTTACTAAGGGAGTAGTGATCTATGAAAAGAGTAGTTTGGTTCTGTTTTGTTTTTTCATTTTCGGGATGGGCAACAACGTTTCTACCTATTCCGATTGCAAGACAGATAAAAGAATCTGATGCCATTATTCAGGGGCGCTACATTAGCAGTATTTATAAAAAACTTCCAAGTGGCGAAATAGTTACCGAACATGCATTCAAAGTTTATTATTCTCAGGGAATAAAAAAATCAGTGCTACGTAGTTTTGTTAACTTTAAAGTTCTCTCCCCAGGAGGAGAGTGGCAAGAAGAATCAATTAAGATATACGGAACACCCAAGTTTCAAAAAGATGAAAAAGTTGTCCTTTTTTTAGCTAAAAATGATCAGGGGTATTGGATTCAAAACTTATCTCTAGGTAAATACATACTAAAGAAAATTGGAAGTAATGAGATTATAGTTTCTAGCGTTTTCCCCTATCATCCTCAAATGGGTCAAATAAGTTTAGAGAAGTTTTATCAAGAGGTTCAACAAATAAAAGGAATTTCTTTAGTTGAATTTATGCCTCAAGTAAATGATCAGCAGGAGGATCTGGCGGTTGCTTCGAGACTACCAGCTAATAATAATTATGGAATAAATGAGTATGAAGAAGACTTAAAATTAAATAAAGAAAAAGTTTCAAGAAAACCGAGTCAAGAATCTCGAGAAAAAAATATCAGTGTATGGTGGTTAATAATCATTCTTTCTTTGATGGGAGGTTTTTCTTCAATTTTATTGAAGAAAAACGAAAGATAGAATGAACTTTAAGTATTTAATGCTATTTATTTTACTAGCTTCATTAAATGCTTTTTCTTTGGTTCATACGAAAACAGATTCAGGTTTAAATATTTACTGGCCCTCTTCTTCTCCCATTGAATTTTACATTTTAAAAAACACTTCACAGATCTCCGATTCAGATTTACAAGCAATGGCCAATATCTCTACAGGGGAATGGAATGCTGAATCTCAATTAAAAATAAATCCTTTTTTGGTCACTTCAATTTCTGGAAAAAAAAATACTTTACAGTTTATTAATTCATATTCTCCTTCTTTGGGAAGTGGGGTCGTTGCTGTTACCAGTGTGAGTTATTCCAATTTAACGGGTAAAATTTCTAGCGCAAATATTTCTATTAATGAATATGGATTTACTTTTAATAATATTCCAGGAACTAATCCTTTATTAACGAATCAAATTTATTTAGCAGATGTACTCACTCATGAACTTGGTCATCTTTTAGGTTTAGGTCATAGCGAAGTTTTGGATTCGACAATGATTTTTTCTGCTTTTAAAAATCAATATGACTTAGCCGCCGACGATAAAAGCAGTATTCGTACTCTTTACCCAGCAACAAATTTTGGAACTATTCAAGGGCGAGTCATGGGAGGAAATTCTGTACCGGTATTTGGTGCAATTGTCCATGCAATATCGGCCCGGGAAGGTAATGTGATAGCTTCATCTATAAGTGATGATGATGGTTCGTTTTCAATTACGGGTCTGAGTTTAGAAGATGATAATTATTATTTATATATAAAACCTCCTGAGAATATTAATGCATTACCGCAATATTATTCCTCTGTTCAAACAAATTTTTGTCCCGGTTCGTATAGAGGTTCATTTTTTTCAAGTTGCAATTCTGAGGAAAAAGGCTTTCCTCAGAAGATTTCATTTCTAAGTACTGATTCAATAATTGACTTAGGCAACCTAACTATTAAGTGCGATCTGCGTTTGAATCCAAGCTATTTAGAATCTAAAAATGCTGGAGGCAATGCTAATTTAACATTATTGGAAAGCACTGATAATTTAAGCACTAACGGTGGCTTAAGTTTTATAGGATATTTTTATTCAAATCAAGTTAGTAGCGATAAAAATAATTCTCTATATGATGAGTTACTGATTGACTTAAGAGGTGAAACTCTCACCACTGGCAGCGATTTAAAAATTTCTCTATTAGGTTTTTCTTTAGGAGTAAAGGCTGATTATTATGTTTCTGTAGATAAAATCGATCAATTCAATATTACGACAAATATTCAAACTGATATTAATAATCAGCAGAATCTTTTTATAGATTTAGATGCAGATCCGAATAATAACCGTTTTAAATTAACCATTAAGCCTCAATCAATAAGCTTATCTAATATGAAAAATTATATTCCAGAACCTAGTGTTTTTAGTGATAGTGAATATTTTTATCATTTACTATTAGAGTTAGTTGATGACGTCAATCATGATAATTTTTTAAGCATTGTTGATTCTAGCATACAAGATAACAGCTCTTGTCTAGAAGCTCCTTTTACATATGCAGTAGATGCCAATACCACAGTTTTAAAAAGCGATGAAAAATTGAGTCTATTATCTGCAACTTGTGGCACAATAGGACCAAATGACTCAGATTTTTCGGGTCCTTTTAATATGATGATAGGTTTTCTTACTATATTTCTTATTTCTCATTTGAGACGATGGAGAAAAATAGTGTAAACTATATGTAGTTTAAAATTTACCAGGGATGGGAAAATGAAAGTTCTGTTTAAGCTCATGATCTTTTGCTTACTTCTTCAAGGCCATGTTTTTGCCCAAGATTTAATGAAAGAACGTATTTGGAAGATAGCTTCTCGAAAAAAGTCTATTTTTCTTGATAAGGGTATTTTTCATGTTACAACCACACAATCTTCGGGCCAAGTTGACGGAGTGCGAAACTCGTATATTAAAAGCCGTGGTTACGAGAGGGTTGTGTTTGATTTCAATACCAACATGATTCCCAGCTTGTATGGCCATATATCTAAGGCAGGCAATAGAATTTATATTGATTTTTTTAATACAAAACTATCCACGACAATTACTGCCCTTAAAAATACTAAATATGTACAAAACTTGGATTTCTTCGCTATCGATGAAAATTCACTCTCAATTGAATTGACCATGAAAGAAAAAAATTCATTTGATATCTTTTATCTAGATAACCCTGGCAGACTTGTTATTGATATAAAAAAGTAATAAATTCTCTTCATTGTTATTAAGACTAATGGAGAAATGCTAATGGTCAATCCTACCGAGATTATTGAAAGTTTGAGCGATGAGTCAAGTAAATTGAAGGAGTTTCCTTCAAGTGTGGTTATCATTCCCATTGTTAATAGTCCTATTTTCCCAGGTATGATTGCGCCTATTATTTTAACTCAAGATAAATACACGCCTCAATTAGATTCACAAATTTCTAAAGCTGGTTTTGTTGGCTTAAACCTAGTTAAGTTCAAAGACAATGTTGAAGCAGTGGTTGAAGAAATTGGTGAAGATTCATCTGATGAGTATTATGAAGAAGAAAAAATAACAGGCATGGAAAATCCTGAAGCCTATACAATTGAAAATGTAACTTCTCATGATGTTTACCGTGTTGGGATTCTTTGTAAGGTGGTTAAGAAATTAAAATTACCAGACGGTTCGGTGAATATTTTAGTTCATGGCTTAAAAAGGTATAGAGTTAAAAAATTTATTTCGGAATCGCCTTTGTTAGTAGTTGAACCAGATGTTTTTGAAGACATCTTAGAGCCTGATGAAGAGCTAGATGCTTATACTCGTTCTGTAATCAATCAAGTCAAGAAATTATCAGAAATCAATCCATATTTTAATGAAGAGATGAAACTTGCTATGTTGAATTCTCCTTCACCGGGTTCTTTGGCAGATCTGGTTGCCTTTGCACTTTCACTAGATGTGCCAGAAGCTCAAGACTTCTTAGAAACTCTTGTGGTTAAAAAAAGATTTGCAAAATTATTAGTTTATTTAAAACGAGAAAAAGATGTTGCTGATATTCAAAAGAAAATTACCGATGAGGTCAATGAGAAAGTTAATAAATATCAAAGAGAATATTTTTTAAGAGAACAATTGAAAGCTATTCGAAATGAATTAGGCATAGACGATGATGATAAGTCTCGTGATATGAAAAAGTTTAGAGACAGCATCGAGCAAAGTGGTATGCCAGAAGAAGCAAGAAAAGCCGCAGAAGAGGAAATGGAGAGATTGGAGAGCATTCCTGATTCATCACCTGAATACAACGTCGCCAGAACTTACCTTCAGTGGATGACTCAATTACCTTGGAATAAACAAACAGAAGAAGAAATTAATATTCAAAAAGCTGCAAAGGTATTAGAAAAAGATCATTATGGTTTAGAGAAAGCAAAAGAGAGAATATTAGAGTTCTTGGCAGTGAGAAAGTTAAAGCCGGAGTATGACGGGACCATTCTTTGCTTTGCAGGTCCTCCTGGCGTGGGTAAGACTTCGCTTGGACAAAGTATTGCCAATTCTTTAGGCAGGAAATTTTATCGTTTTAGCTTGGGTGGTATGCGTGACGAAGCAGAGATAAAAGGTCATAGAAGAACTTATGTCGGTGCTATGCCAGGAAAAATAATTCAAGCCTTAAAACGAGTAGAAGTGAATAATCCTGTTATTATGTTAGATGAAGTTGATAAAATTGGAAAATCTTATCAGGGTGACCCCGCTTCTGCCTTACTTGAAGTTCTAGATCCCGAGCAAAATAAAACATTTATTGATAACTATCTAGATGTCCCGTTTGATTTGTCGAAGGTTCTTTTTATCGCGACTGCAAATTATGTTGGAGAGATTCCAGAAGCTCTATTAGACAGAATGGAATTAATAACAGTCAGTGGTTATTCATTGGAAGAGAAAATTACTATTGCAAATAAATGGGTCGTTCCTAAACAATTAAAAAAACACGGTCTTTCAAAGTCAGAATTTCATCTGTCTATAGCCACGCTAAAAAAATTAATTCATGATTATGCGCGCGAACCTGGAGTGCGTGTGATGGAGCAAAACATTGCCAAGTTATGCAGGAGAGCAGCCCTTGAGAAAGTGCAAAATAAAAAGTTTAAAAAATTTTCACCAACTCCAGAACAGTTAGAAGAAAAATTAGGAAGTATAAGGTTTCAGAGTGAAATGGCTCAGAAAATTTTAAAACCAGGAGTTGTAACTGGACTGGCTTGGACATCTTATGGTGGTGAAATTTTATTTGTTGAATCTATTCCACTTAAAGGAAAAGGTTTTAAATTAACAGGGCAATTAGGCGATGTTATGAATGAATCAGCATCACTGGCTTATAGTTTTGTAAAAAAAATTCTTCAAGAAGAAATTGATAAAAATAAAAAACCAGAAAAAAATAAAAAGAAAAAAACTAGTAAGCCTACTAAGCTTTCCACGGCATTGCCAGTAGGGGAAATTGCAAAGGAAGGCGTGAAGCCAGCTGAACTTTTGGATTTCCTAGAAGATCATCAAGTGCATTTGCATTTACCGGCTGGTGCCACTCCAAAGGAT
>CALFYV010000086.1 GCA_937952395.1 uncultured Bacteriovoracaceae bacterium
AGAGAATCTTTGTTATCTAAATAGTCTTTAGTCTCAACAACAGGCTGTGATGATTCTTCGGTTGTTGGTTCGTTGCCACCAATAACTTCATCAAGCGCTTGCTTCTTTGTTGTTTTGGCTTTTCTTTTGACTGTTACAACTTTGGCAGACTTAGAATCAGCTTTTTTGCTGGCAGTTTTTTTAACAACTTTCCGCTTAACCACTTTTTTACTTGTGGTTTTTTCATCAGCAGCAGGAGCAAGAGCAGCGCGAGCCTGCGCTTCTTCTTCCTCACTTAGGGCCACCATGTGATTTCTCACATTCATTCCTAAAGATTTTAGTTTTTCAACTAAATCAATTGCTCCAATGTCTAATTCTTTGGCCAATTCAAAAACTTTCATACGCCAAGTACTCCCTAATTATTTTAATTTAAAAGCTGCAAGCTCTTCTCTTAATCTTCTTTCTGCTTCTGAAAATTTCGAATGCTCTTTCTCTCCTGCCGCTCCAGTTGTATCACCTTCTTTTTTAGTCAGAAGCCCTGAGGACTGAGGAATGGCCGAAGCAGAAACGATTTCTTCATCTTCAGTTGGTTCTACAGCTATTTCTCCAGCTTCAATTGCAGCCGAGGCTGAATCAATTATAGCTTGAGAATCTTCAATACTCTTTTGAGTCATTTTTCTTATTTCATCTACATCTGCTGCACTTAAATCAATAATAGACATAATCCCATGCTGAACTAGTACTTGAGCAGCAGCTTCTGTAACTGTTGAAAGCTGGACTAAGTTGGCTACAGCATTCTTCACTTTTTCTTGAAGTTTAGACTTAGAAACAATATTGACTTTCCAACCAGTCAACATCGCAGCAAGCCGTACGTTTTGTCCACGTCTCCCAATAGCCAAAGAAAGTTGATCATCCTCAACGATAACATCTAAAGTTCTTTCTGCTTCATTAACCACAATAGATTGAATTTCAGCTGGTGCTAAGGCAGCACGAGCAAAAGTTTCTAAATCATCACTCCACTTAACAATATCAATTTTCTCACCTTGTAATTCGTTTACAATTTGTTGAACTCTTGAACCCTTCATACCAACACAAGCTCCAACAGGGTCAACATCTCGATCATCTGTGTAAACAGCGATCTTGGCCCTATGACCAGGCTCACGGGCAGCTGATTTAATCTCTATTGTTCCATCAGCAACTTCAGGCACTTCAATTTCAAAAAGTTTAACTAGAAACAACGGCGTTGTACGACTTAATCTAATTTCAGGTCCTCTGTTGGTCATAACAACTTCCGAAAGATAAGCTTGAATTCTATCTCCAGGCTTAAATGTCTCACCGTAGATAATTTCACGACGAGGAAGAACCGCATCTGCTTTACCTAAATCAACTACAACATTACCTCGTTCATATCGACGGGCAATACCTGTGACTAGATCACCTTCTCTATGTTTAAATTCAGAGAATAAAATATCTCTTTCCGCGTCTCTCACTTTTTGAAAAATAATCTGCTTAGCTGTTTGTATATCGACTCGAGAAAACTTTGGATCATCAATTTTCATTCCAAGTTGATCTCCTACCTCACAATCTTCGTCTAGCTTCTTGGCTGCTGTAAAATCAATTTCTAAGATAGGGTCTCTGACTGCTTCAACAACGTTTTTAAATTGGTAAATTTCAATTTCACTATCTTCTTCATTATACCTAGCCTCATACTCACCTTGTATCCCGAATTTCTTACGGGCTGTTACAAGAAAAGCTTGCTCGATAGCGCCAACAACAACTTCTTTTTTGATGCCTCTATCTTTTCCTAATTGTTCAATAACTCTGCTTAATTCTGAAAAATTCACAGTATTCTCCTATGAAAGATCTCCTAAATCGGGATCTAGGTTTGCTTTTTTAATTTGTTTAAAACTTATCTTTAAGTTCTTATCTTCAATTCTTAATTCTATATTAGAATCATCTACAGAAATCAACTTACCTCGAAACTTCTTTTGCTTCATTAATTTGGCTGGCACGTCCTTATTCAAATTGACTTCCAAGCTGCCAATAATATTTACACTTATAAGTTCATTAACAGATTCTTCAAAATGCTTTTGAGTCCGTAATTGGCGATAAATGCCAGGAGATGATACCTCTAACACAAGTGATTCTGGCATCCAGTTGGCTTCATCAATAAAAGGACTCAGGGCCTTGTCTATCTTCACACAATCTTGTAGGTCTGCAGTATTCGTTTGCTTATTTTTAATAAAAACTCGTAGCGTTTGGCTGCCGTTAACGTAGTCAAGATCATAAAGTTCATAACCCTCTTGCCCTACCACTTGAGTGCAAAGTTCATAAAATTTTTTTTCTAGACCAGCTCTTTCTTTATTTAAAATCAACATATTTCCCAAAAAAAAAGGGTGAATTCGAGAGAGTTCACCCTTAACAAGAAACTATAGTTGTCAAAGATACATCTATTTAACCCGACTGCATGGAAAAATCAAGAATATTCAAGCGCCTAGGGAAATCTATACAGGGGTAAACACTACAAAAAACAATATAAAATCAATAACTTAAGCTATTCTCAAGCCGGCTATCAAAGAAGCTTCAGCATACTCCAAGCCGACTTTCCATCACTGTAATACTTTTTAGCAAGTTTTAATTTTTTAAATCCTAACTTTTCGTAAAAATTAATGGCGACAATATTATCTACAGCGACTTCAAGATAGAGTTTTTTTAAAGACAAATTTTCTATTTTGACCAAAGCCGATTGGTAAAGATCAAAACCTATTTTCAGTGTCCTTTTTTCCGGTAAAACTAAAATTTTTAACAGATGCGCCATCTGTTCATAAAAATTTAAGTGAAATAAACAAAATCCATATCCAGGCTTGTAGCTAATCAAGTAGTTTCCGGATGAATAACACTCTTCCCATTGAGCGCGAGTCCATGGATAGTCGAAAAACTCGGCATCGAAATGTAAAATCTCTTCAAATTCTTCCTGGGTGAGTTGAGATAAATCAGTAAAAACGTTCATCTGAAATTTGCTTTTCTACCGATTGAATAAAAAGATTAATTGACTGCTGTTTTCGATTTCTTTCTTCAATTTTCTTTACGGTTCTTCTATTCTTACCTGGATATTTTTTCATGACAGTATCAAGATCTGTTTCACTAATCCAAAATGACTTATCTTGAAATCGTGATTGAAAATAAACCTCAGCTTTAATAATAATTTTCATAATTGAATCGAAAGTATTTAGGGGATTGATTAAGCATTTATTGGCTTTTGCAGAGCTCTTCAGTGCTGAATATAGACTATTATCCACTTGAATAGTTTGAGTTTCTAAATATTTGATCATTTTTACCATTCGGTTGAATTTATCATATTCGCTCTTTAATTCTTGTGTAAAGGACGCATCCACCTTGGCATTTTTTATCCTGGAAAATGTTTTCTCATTGAATCCAAAAGAATCAATGACTAGAGAATTTTTATACATACACGCAAAACTTTCCAAATTCTGAGAATAGTTTTTTAAATCTTCTAACGAATAAACTTCAGATATGACTCTAAAGACAAACGTATTTTCTCGAACCAGCTCTTTTGGAGATTTATTTTCTTGAGCGTAGGCCCTAACTGTAAACAGTAGGGCCCAAATATTAAACAGGTGAACTAATTTCGACGTTTGCAATGGTTTTTTGTTGAGAAGCTTCTGATTCTTTGTGGAATCTGGCTTTTACTAGTGGGTTAAAAGTATAACCATCCTTTCCACGAATAATATATTTTCTCTCAATTCCTTTCGGTTCAATCAATTTTCTAAGCCTACTGACACTAGTGTAAATGAGTTTATCGTGAATTAAAGGATTGTATTCATCTTTCCAGATCAGTTTGGCCAAATCATCCTTGTTATAATAAGCACCCGAATTTCTTGCTAGTAGAAATAAAATCTCCAACAACACAAAACGATGTTTAAAATCAATCGTTCCCAATGTTTTTTCGTGAATAAGTCTATTATGACGATCTAGATACAAATCAACGCTAGAGTCATTAACGTCATTCACTTCTTGCTTAATTTTTTCACTTAAACGTTTAAAAACACTTTCATCAATCGAAGTTTGGGCAAGATTAAAAAAGAGTAAAGACTTATTAAATTCTCCAAGTTTCTTAAAAACAATTCCTTTGTATAAAAGAATATAGCTATAAAGATTCCAAGATGTCTTTCCTTGAAGAGTTTTAATAGCTTTTTCATAACTATTTGAAGATTCAACGAGGTTACCCAAAGCCGCGTACACATGGCCGTAAAGAATATACATACTTCCCTTTAAGTAATCCTTTTTTAGAATATAAAGCAGTTCTTCAAGTTGTCTTAAATAAGTAAGTGCCAGTTCATGCTCACCTGTATTTTGATAATTGATAGCTAAAGCATAAATTGATTTGGCAACTAACTCAGGTTCATGTTCTTCTTGAGCTTTTTTATAAGTAAGAGTGAAGTTTTTACGAGCTTCACGAAAGTCACCTCTATAAGTATTCACAACACCTTGATTATAAAAATATTCTGCATTGAGTGTTCCAATAGCATTGGCCAATTTCTCGAGCAGAATTTCAGAAGATTGAATATGATGTTCAGCTTTAGCTTCTTGTAAACTTTCAGAATAAATTCTGATGAGAAAGCCGTGGATTTTAAACATGGCGAAAGCGTCTCGAGGAAATTCGGTTCTCTCTAGAGATTTAATAAAAAACTCTTCTGCTTTTCTTAAGTCAGACTTGTCATAATAAACTTTAGCTAATCTGTAAAAACCTTGACCTTCGATTCTTGCTTCATCTTCATAATCGGCAACAAAGCGATCGTCATTCTTTAAATTAAGTGTTGCCTTTGCCATTGTAATGTCCAAAGTACCAACCTCCGTTTTACGGTTAATCTGTCCTAGCATTTCCATTTCTACCTCCCATCCCTCTATGGTTTTGAATCTTACAATAAATTTTTATCTATTGTAAAATAATGTCATTTTTTAAAAATAAGAAAAATCAAACACTTAGCGCGAGGCGCATATATTTTTTACATTTTTTTTACAATTTTTCTTACATCAATCAGATTTTTTTAGGCCCTGAACTGAATTTTTTTCATTTTTTACTCAAAAAAACTTTTAACAAACACATTGGTAGCGCTTTTGCTTGATTGCAAAGACATTGCGAGATTGTTAAATTAAGCCCTTACAAATAAAAGGAAAGTAATGGCCAAAAAATACGACTTAGAAACTTTCAGACACTCTTGTGCTCACCTGATGGCACAAGCAATACAAGAAATTTTTCCTAAAGAAAAAGTTAAACTTGGAATTGGGCCCGTTATTGATAACGGTTTTTATTACGATATCGAAATGAACACCCGTATCAGTGAAGAAGATTTTGAAAAAATCGAAAAAAAAATGCTCGAAATTATTAAAGAAGATCTTCCTATCGAAAAAACAGTTCTGGAACGTGACAAGGCGGTAGAATATTTTGGCAAGCTAGGACAAAGCTTAAAACAGGAACTGATAAGAGATTTTCCTGCTGGTGAAGTTATTTCTTGTTTCTCTAATGGCGGACAAGATCGATTTATTGACCTGTGTCGAGGGCCACACGTTGAGAGAACCAGTCATATTCCACCTTATTTTAAACTTTTACATACTGCAGGTGCATACTGGAGAGGTGATGAATCTCGTCCTATGATTCAGAGAATTTATGCTGCCCATTTTGATAATAAAAAAGAATTAAAGCAATACTTATTTAATCTTGAAGAAGCTAAGAAGAGAGATCACAGAAAGCTAGGTAAAGAGTTGGAGCTTTTTCATTTTGATCCGGTCGCTCCTGGTTCTCCATTCTTTATGCCAAAGGGAACCATCGTCTACAACGAACTTATCGAATTTATAAGAAGATTGTATCGCAAATATAATTATAGCGAAGTGATTACTCCGCAAATATTAGATGTCGATCTTTGGCACACAAGTGGGCATTATCAGAACTATAAAGATAATATGTTTTTTACCCCAGTTGAGGGGCGAGAATATGCTGTTAAGCCTATGAACTGTCCCTGTCATATGTTGATGTATAAACATTATAAGTACAGCTATCGTGATCTGCCTTTACGTTTTGCAGACTTTGGCCGACTTCACCGTTATGAAAAGTCAGGAACACTTGCAGGTTTAACTCGTGTGAGAACTTTTTGTCAGGATGATTGTCATATATTTTTACCCATGGAAAAGATTGCTGATGAAGTATTAGAAGTTATGCAAACTTTCCTTATTTGTTATAAACATTTTGGTTTTAAAGATATGAAACTTGGTATCTCAACTCGACCAGCAAAAAAAATTGGTGATGATAGTGTTTGGGATACTGCCGAAGCTGCACTAAAAAATGCTCTGGATAAGGGGGGCTACGAATATACCATTAATGAAGGAGATGGTGCTTTTTATGGGCCCAAAATTGATATTTTAATTTCAGATGCCCTAGGTAGGTTTCATCAGTTAGGAACTTGCCAATTAGATTTTCATCTGCCTGAACGTTTTGATCTTAAATATACCGATGCTGATGGTACTAACAAAAGACCAGTCGTTATCCACCGGGCTTTGCTCGGATCCCTTGAAAGATTTTTTGGAGTTTACTTAGAAAACGTCGCCGGGGCTTTTCCATTTTGGATTGCACCAGAGCAAGCTACTATTGTACCTGTTAACAATGAAATGCATCTCGCCTATGCTCAAAACTTGAGCAAACAACTAAACAATCTTGGCTTTAGGGTTAGGGTAGACGACCGTAATGAATCGATGGGATTCAAAACAAGACAGATACAAAAATCAAAAACTCCTTTTATGTTAGTAATTGGTGATAGAGAAATGCAGGAAAGTAATGTTAGTATAAGGAAGTATGGAGAGAATAAATCGGAAACTCTCTCACAAGAAAAACTTTTTGCACTTTTTCATGAATTGAACTTAGAAAAAATTCCTGAAGAGTTAAGAAGTTAGTTAAAGGAATAAATATGAAAAATCTTTTGCTTCTTTATGGTGGAGGAGGCACTGAACACGAAATCTCAATTGTCTCCAGCCGTTATCTAAAAGACTGTTTAAAAAATCAAAATAAATTTAACGTCTACAGTGTTGAAATAGGCAAAGATAATATATGGCGGACTGAAGATGGAAAAGTGTGTGAACTCAATTATCAAAAAGAACTTAATATTTCTGGGAAGAAAATATTACTTGATGTTGTGATTCCCTGTATCCATGGTTACCCTGGTGAAACGGGTGAGTTACCAGCCTTTCTAGAAGTCATTGGACTTCCTTACATCGGATGCAGTTCCGAGGTAAGCCACCTCTGCTTCAATAAAGTTTCCACTAAATTATGGCTAACGGCTTTAGATATTCCAAATACTCCTTTTGTTTTTTTAACTAGTGACTCTCCCGAAGAATTGGCACGAGTTACAAGAATGCGTAAAGAATATGGAGCTCTTTTTGTTAAAGCGGCTTCACAAGGTTCATCTGTGGGTGCCTACCCTCTTAGAAAAAATGATGATATCAAAAAAACTATTACTGAAGCTTTTAAATTTTCTGACTATGTTTTGGTAGAAAAGCTGGTCAAAGGTCGTGAACTAGAAGTTTCCGTTTATGAATACGATGACGAAATTCAAGTTAGCTATCCTGGTGAAATCGTCTGTCCTTCTGGCTTTTATTCTTACGAAGAAAAATACTCTAATGAAAGTAAAACCCACACCGTACTTAGAGCGGAAGGATTAAGCCCTGAAATAGTTAAACTTATTCAAGAAAGCGCACGTAAAACTTTTAAACTCATGAATTTGCGTCACTTATCTCGCATTGATTTCTTCCTCGAAGGGAATAATGTTTATTTAAATGAGCCTAATACATTTCCTGGGTTAACCCCTATCTCTATGTTCCCTAAAATGCTCGAGAGCAATGGACACAGCTTTCAGAAGTTTTTGATGCAAATTATTGAAAAAGCTGCCTCATAGAGCCCCCTTTTTATTTAAGCTACAATTGAGTATGGGAAGCTATGCCCATAAACGTAGAATAGTCAGGTATTTATGAGTTCAACGGCTTACTTAAAACAAAATTTACTCGCCATGCAGCTGCGAGAAGTAGCGATCAAAGATCTCCTGATGCTAGAAATACCCACTGATGATATTTACACCTACAAAGATGGGGAGTTTTTTGTTTGCATTTCTCAAGGTAGTGCCATCAAAAAAGAAACCCTTAAAGATTTATTGCGACAGAAAGTAAAAAATATTTTTGTTCACAGTCCTGATTACAATATCATTAAAGAAAGATTAAAGAATGAACTATTAAGAGTGACTCGTTCTTTATCTGTGGGCAATCCTATAGAAAATAGTAAACGCCAAGTTCAGCTGCTTTCACAAAATATGACCGAACTCTACAAAGATCCTCTAAATGATGAAAACTTAAAATTGCAATACCAATGCACAGTCAATCTGAGCAAGTTTCTTGTCGAGCATCGAAATGTACTTACCGATGTTTATGCAGACTTGGTACATGGAAATCATCACTTTACCATTTCTCAGCCGATGCTCACTTCGCTTTTAGTTGTTGGCTTTTTACAACATTTTCATCTCTTTCATGAAAAAGATATTGAGATGTTATTCATAACTAGTTATTTCAAAGATCTCGGAATGAGCTTTATTCCTGATGAACAATTGAACAAAAAAGATCTAGATAAGAAAGAAAGAAAAATTATCTCCAAGCATGCAGATAACTCTATCTCGTTACTTGAAGGTCGCGTTCCCTTAAGTCGAAACTATTTAAATATCATTAAAAATCACCATTTTCTGAACCATAAAATCCAAGCTACTTACCAGGATAATGGCCCAGCTCCGGCTAACAAAGTCCTGCATGGCCTTGAAACAGAAGTTGTCGCTGTCATGGATGTTATCGTGGAAATGATTTCAGATCGTCCTTATCGGGAAGGGAGATCGTTATTTAAATAACTTGAATTAATCAGAAAGATAATGCCATAGACTTCAACTACAGAGCTTAAAGCTCTAGTGA
>CALFYV010000087.1 GCA_937952395.1 uncultured Bacteriovoracaceae bacterium
CAGTTGCTCTTCTGATAGCGTCTACCAGAGATTCTTTACAGCCATATTTATTATCAAATTTTGATTTAGTAACAGAGTCATTAATATTGATTGCTGGAATAGGTAAAGTACCTTTTTTCATTCTCTCGTATAGACGATGAACACCTGTTGTTGTCTCTTCAGAAAGTCCCTTAATATCCTTAACTAATTCTAGAAAACGATCAAGAACCATATTGGTAAGATCTCCCCCATCATCTAGGATCATATTTAAGGCTTTTCCACCTTTAAAAGCTTTCAGAGTCTGCTCAATACACCAATCAAATTCTTGCTCATTCATTCCTTTCCAGGCGAAAACAGGAACACCTGAAGCAGCGATAGCGGCAGCGGCATGATCTTGAGTCGAAAATATATTACAAGATGACCAAGTGACTTCAGCTCCCAATTCAATTAAAGTTTCGATGAGAACGGCGGTTTGAATCGTCATGTGTAGACAACCAGCGATTCGAGCCCCTTTTAGTGGCTTTAATTTTCCATACTCTTCTCTCAAGGCCATCAAACCTGGCATTTCTGCTTCGGCTAGCTTAATTTCTTTACGACCCCAGTCAGCAAGAGAAATATCTTTAACTTTGTAGTTTGTTGTCACGGCTTCACCACCTTTATAATCAGTTTTCATGAAAAATCTCCTCAAATTTAAAATTTTCACTTTATAGTTACATTGCTTTCGGTTTAAATTATGCTCAAAGACAATAACACTCTCAAACTAAGCTTACAAGTAGGGAAACTTAGATAATGGCCAGCTACACTCAAATTACATTATCGGAAGCTCAAGAAATTTTAGAGCTTTATGGGATCACCGGTATCAAAGAGCTTATCCCTTTGAATTTTGGTATTTCTAATTCTAATTATCAGGTAATTTTAAAGTCTCAAGACAAAATTATTCTTAAAATCTCCAATGATAAAAACCCTTACGAGCTCGCCGAGGAGCAAAAGATCCTGCAATACCTCAAGCAAAATGGATACTCCTACTCCCTGAGCCCTTATCTAACAAACGATGGTAGAAGTGTTTACTCTTGGGACAAATACTTTGGAGTTATTTATCCTTTCGTGGCTGGAGATATTCCAGAAATTAGTATTGAATCCATACAATCCATTGGCAAAGCCATGGCGCAAATGCACCAGATCTCTATAGATAATGGAGGCTATCAAAACCTCAGAAATCACACCGAAGTAGGCTTTGGCTTACAGCAAATTCATGACTTCGCACATTCTTCAAAATGCCCCAAAGAATTTAGCAGTGCTTTTGAACTTGTTTTTCCTGAATCTATTTTTCAAGAAATCGTCAAAGAAGAATTACCATCTGGAATCATTCACGGCGATCTTTATTATGATAATACACTTTTTTTAAATGGTGAACTCTCAGCTGTTCTTGATTTTGAACAATCAGGAATAGGTGATTTTCTTTTTGATATCGGTATTTCTATTTCTGGCAGTTGCCTAACAAAAGGTGATATTGACTTAGAACTGGTCAATCATTTTACCGAAGGCTATGAACTCATTCGTCCATTACAAGAAGTAGAAAAGAAAATGCTTTATTACTCTATCATTGCTGGTTTGTTCTCTATTTCTCTTTGGAGGATCAAGCGCTTTATTGAAAAAAACTTGGACTCTACGAAAACTGAAAATTATAAAGAACTTATTCACCGGGCCCTGCGCTTACACCAAAAGATTAATCCATGAATTATTTTGCCACTTGTCCTGTTGGTCTCGAACTTGCCTGTCAAGGTGAACTCATTAAACACGGAGTAGAAAAAAATATACTCTCTCGTGGCGGTGTCTCATTTGAGTGTGATGATTTAACTATTTCTAAAGTGTTTTTGGATTTAAAAATTGCCAGCCGAATTCTTTATAAAATACACGAATTTGAAGTCAGAAGCTTCGAAGATGTTTATAAACATGCTCATGATTTTCCTTGGCACCGTTTATTCACTGA
This sequence comes from uncultured Bacteriovoracaceae bacterium, assembly GCA_937952395.1. Classification (GTDB taxonomy): domain Bacteria; phylum Bdellovibrionota; class Bacteriovoracia; order Bacteriovoracales; family Bacteriovoracaceae; genus CALFYV01. The sequence goes on from CALFYV010000087.1 coordinate 1,970, forward strand.
GAAAAATACTGTTAAAATCAAAACCTTAGTTTCTCATGAAAGCCTTAAAGAAAACCCTGATTGGAAAAATAGCTTTCTTTTTAACCAAAAATTTAAAGATGGGTATGTTGATAGATTTAGAGAAGAAAAGGGTCAGCGCCCTTATGTCGATAAACAATTTGCGGATGTGGTCCTACATTTATATATCGATAAAAATAGGGCCATCGTCTACTTCGATTTGTGTGGTCACCCCTTAAGCCATCGCGGTTATCGCGATGAAGGCTTCAGTGCTCCACTGCGAGAAAATTTAGCAGCAGGAATTGTCAATTTGATGGGTATTGATTTTAAGCAAGAACATTTCATTGAAGGCATGTGTGGTTCTGGAACAGTTGTCATAGAAGCTCTTTATAAAGCCCTGCAAATTCCTGCGACCTTCTTACATTGGCGCAACCTAGAACTTAATCGTAATATTTGGAATTTTCAGAGGATCCCTGCTTTCAAAGAAAGATTCGCGCTTAAACTGGATAAAGAAAGCGTCGTAGAGAGAATTAAATCTTCAAAGCTCAATATTTGGGCCATGGATATTGATAAAAAAGCATTGGCCCTCACTCGAGAAAATTTAGAACGCTGTGGCCTTGAAAATCTCGTTACCATCAACCGACAAGACATCACTGAATTTAAACCCAAAACAAGTAATAATGTACTTTTCGTTAATCCTCCTTATGCCAAACGCCTAGGAGAAGAAGAAGAGTTAGTTGAAACCTATTATGAGTTAGGGGAAAATTTAAAAAAGAATTTTACCGGCAGCAGAGCTTATATCCTGGCCGGAAATCTTCCACTACTTAAGAAAATCTCGCTCAGGACTTCTAAAAAAATTATCCTTTTCAATGGCCCGATTGAATGCAGATTGGCTGAATACAAGCTATTTTAGATTACTGACCTTCAAACCTTGAAGCGAGCTTCATCGCAAAACCTGGAGAAGCAAAACGCATGAGAGCTGTTTTATTTATGACTTTATCAAGATGTTTATCGGATTTACTGAAAAAATAACCGGTAACATCAGTATCTTTTAAATAAATAGCGTGCCCCTTACCTGAATGTTTTCTTACAATAAAATTGGAGTCTAGGTATAGAATATCTCTGATCATGAAATTCTTCGCGACATAAATAATAATACAGCAATCACTTAATTCAAGGAGTGATTTTTTTAAACGGACCCCTTTAGGAGAAGACTTATCTCCCCATTGAGGTTTCACTTCAATCTTTTTATTTTCGTGATTAACGAAATCAAATCCTCGCTGAGAACTCGATTTCACTTGTTTTAAACCGAAAATAGTCTTGGCATACCACTCACCCAGTTGAACCGGAAGATTTTTGTTATTCATGATAACAAAAGTTTGTCTTAAGATGTCAAAATTTTTACTGACTTCGCCAACAGCATCAAAAATTGTTTTTTGTTCCGGGAAATGAAGTATGTCTATCGATTTAGATAATTTCACGGTTAGTTTCTTACTGAATTGATGATTATACCAATTTTTAAATTCGTCCGTATCTAAAAAATCGAAAGAACTATGAACGAAACCAATTTCTTGAATTTGATTGATATTTTTAAGCTCGGGCATTTTTTTTTGTAAAAAAGAGAATGGTACGTAGATATTTGTCTCACGTCCCATAACAAAGAGCGGATCTTTATCATAGCTTGAGCTTCCATGAGTCTCCTTGGAGAACTCATCGGCGAGCTCGAAAATTTTTTCTTTCACTTTATAACCTTTAAAACTTAATTAAAATTCTCTTCTATTTTAGCATTTTTTCTATCAAAACTCTACACTGGTAATATCCTCCTCGAGGTCTGTCAGAGTTTTTGCAATGGAAAGGTTATGGACTAGAAAGTGAGAGCAATAGATTTTAAAATCTATTATTTTTGATTCATAAAATTTCTTATCTTCAGCTGTGGCTCCTGCTAATTTCTCTTTAGCAATATTAGCTGAATCCAAAAGTCTCCAAGCGACTGCTAATTGAGCTGCAAAATGTTGAAAGTCTGTGCAATGTTGAAGAATTTGATCAAATTGTTTTTTCTGTGCGTACTCTCCAATTTTATTCATTATTTTTTCACCACTGGCCAATACTTTATTAAAAAGTTCAACTTCCTTTTTGAAATCTTTAGTCTTACTTATAGTTTTCATAATTTTGGCCATGAAAAGTTGAAGTGTTTTACCCTGATCTCTAAGTATTTTTCTCATAACAAAGTCAATAGCCTGAATACCGTTGGTTCCTTCGTAAATTGTTGCAATTTTGGTGTCTCTAGCAAATTGTTCAATTCCATATTCAGTACAATAGCCATAACCACCATGAACCTGAATAGCATCAACAGCTACATTGAAGCCTTCTTCAGAACAATAAGATTTGCAAAGTGGCGTTAGTAATCCGATCTCATCATGAGCTTCTTTATTCTGTTTACCTAAGTCAAATAAATTGGCTGTATATAAACATAAAGCTCGCATACCACGCGCCTTTGCTCTCATTCTTAAAAGCAAACGTTTAACATCTGGATGAGAAATAATTTCTTTTCCAAATTGTGAACGCTCTTTAGCGTATTGTTCACTCATCATATAAGCTAAGTTGCCTTGAGCCTCACCTTGCACTCCACAATAGAGTCTGGCTTCGTTCATCATGATGAACATATTTTTCATACCATCAAGTTCTTTACCAATAAGCTCTCCAACACAGTCCCCATTTTGCCCAAACATCAATTCACAAGTTGCCGATGCATGAATTCCCATTTTATGTTCGATTTTAGTACAAATGGCATTATTACTTTCACCCAAACTGCCATCATCTTTAATTTTGAATTTTGGTACAATAAAAAGTGATAGACCTTTAGTCCCTTCCGGCGCTCCTGGTGTTTTGGCCAACACTAAGTGGATATTATTTTCGTAAAGATCGCTGTCACCTGAAGAAATAAAAATTTTGGTTCCGTTAATAAGGTATTTACCGTTGTCTAATTTCTTTGCAGTTGTTCTCACAGCTCCAACGTCACTGCCAGCACCAGGCTCGGTCAAGCACATAGTTCCGCCCCAGCGACCTTCCATTATAGGTGGAATATATTTTTGTTTCTGTTCTTGAGTTCCAATAAGGTTTAAAACGTTTAAATTTGCACGAGTTAACCCTGGATACATCATAAAGCCAACGTTTGCACTATTGGCCACTGAATTACAGGCTGTGAAAAAAGCTTCTGGGACTTGGATCCCTTCCCATTCAGCATTAAGGCCCAAAGCAAACCAACCGTTTGCATAATAATTTTTACAAGCCTTTTTCAATACCTCTGGAACTTTAACATTGCCATTTTCTAATCGTACTCCCTGAGCATCAGAAATTTCACGAGTTGGAAAAATTTCATTTTCAACAAATTTATCAAACTCTAAAAACATGCCTTTGAGATCTGATTCATCTAGTTCAACTTCTTGGTGGTTTTGAACTTGTAAAAGTTCAAATAAATTAAAAAAGATATCCTTATGATCACTTTTATACTTAGGCATGTCCGAAACTCCTCTATTCAAGATATAGTAATATTCATCAAACTATTTTAGTTCAAATTTTGATAAAAAGTAAGACTGAGTCTAGTTAAAAATTACTTATCGACTAGAACCAAACGGTTTTTGTTCTGTCGAGCAATTCCGAGTTCATTACTTTGAACTTGATAATCAATTTTTGCATTTTCAGTTGCAAAGAATTGAACATTTACTCCTTGAGTTTGGCCATTGTGGAGCGTTCTTGTCTTTCTTTTAAATTTAATTTTTAAGTCAAGATTCTTCACCACGCTTACTTTAATATATTCTTGGCAAACGCTTTGAGTACAAGTGTTGTACATCGGCATATAGCCATAGTAGCCATAACCATATCTCATTCCGTAGTAACCGTAGCCATAACCATATCCAAATTGTGAACGATATCCACCATAGTAGCCGCCCCACACCCATGGACTTACGGCATAACCATAATAGAAGATTTGGTTTTGGTAGGTTTTACATTGTTCTTCTGGAACATTTGCGGAAAAAACAACTCTGACTTTTTTCGGCGTTTTAAAAGTTCTTACTAATTCAAAACTTGAATTAGCTAGAAAACTTTCTGGTTCTTCGACGTTACCCAAATAACCCAAATTAACAACTTTTGAATTTAATTCAACTTGTTTAGCAGCGAATGTGAATGATGAAAAACAAATAAGCACAGAAAAGATGACAAAAACTTTCATACTATTCTCCTTTAGTAAAATCTCTCAACTCTTTTTAGCAGTTTTTTAAGTGCTTCACAAGACGCTACTCGAGCAACTCACCCTTCAGGTACAATCCCTTGCGTTTTGTCGATACTTTGCCCAAGACCCAACTCTGATGAGCTTGAGAGAGCTCTTTGGTAATTAACTTTTCATCATCTGTCACAATAACTAAGCCCACCCCCATATTGAATGTTTGGTAGAGTTCTGATTGACTCAGTGCGGATTTCTTGGCTATATGTCCAATACAGCTAGGTATTTCGGTGTATTTCGGTAATTTTGTTATTTCATAACCCATATTTTCATTAATTCTTGGAATATTATGAAATCCACCTCCTGTGATATGGGCCAAACCTTTAATTTTCTTTTTGTATTTTTTTAAAATAGGTAAAATTGTTTTCGGGTAAAGAGTCGTGGGTGTCAAGCAATCCAATTTTAACTGTCTATCTTGAGGCTCTATCAGTTTTCTAATAAGTGAGTATCCATTGGAATGAAAACCACTTGAGGCGACCCCTATAATACTATCTCCTTCTTTTAAATTAGAACCGGTCAGTAAATCTTCTTTGTAAACTTCTCCCACAGCAAATCCAGCAAGATCATATTTATTTCCCTCATAAAAACCAGGCATCTCTGCTGTTTCACCACCAATAAGAACAGCTCCAGAATCTTTGCAAGCTTTTGCTATTCCTTTAACAATTTGTTCATGAACGGTCAGATCAAGTTTTCCCGTAGCCAGATAATCCAAAAAAAACATCGGCGCAGCTCCGGTACAAAGAATATCATTTACACACATTGCTACTAAATCTTGCCCAATCGTATCGTGTTTATTTAAATCAATCGCTAACTTTAGCTTTGTTCCAACTCCATCTGTACCACTAGCAAGGTAGCGCCCTCCTCCCATGTCATAAAGAGCAGCAAAACCACCAATGCCTGCCAAAACTTTTTCATTGTATGTACCTTTAATAAATTTTTTTATACGACTAACAAACAGGTCGCCTTTCTCAACATCAACTCCAGATTCTTTATAATTCATTCTGACTCCTTAATGTCTAAAATGACGATGACCAGTAAATAACATGGCCATATTAAATTCATCACAAGCACAAATAACTTCTTCATCTCTTATGCTTCCACCAGGTTGAACGATATATTTTATCCCTACCTCATGAGCAACTTCAATAGAATCCCTGAATGGAAAGAAAGCATCTGATATAAGAACAACTTTCTTCAAATCAAATCCTGATTTTTTTGCTCTTGGTGCAGCTAACATTTTAAGACTATCCAACCGATTGGGCTGTCCCATTCCTGCCCCTGCTAAAACATATGAATCTTCATCTTTTGCAACTAAGGTAATTGCATTGCTCTTTAAGTACTTACCAAGTGCTAAACCAAAATGAGCTAAACTTATCATATTAGTATCAAATTTTGTTTTAGTTACATTTGCAAATTTACTTTCAATAAGTTCATCTTCTTCTTGAATAAGGAGCCCACCTGCAATGGAACGATAAACTTTTTCATCAGTTTTTTCTTCTCGAGGAGAACATACTAAAAGACGTAGGTTTTTCTTTTTAGAAAAGATTTCTTTGGCTTCATTTGAAAATGATGGAGCAATCACAATCTCTATAAACTTATCTTCTAACCATTTTGCAATTTCAGCGGAGATTTGACTGGAAAAAGTAATAATACTACCGAATGCACTTACAGGATCACTGGCCCAAGCTTTTTTTAAAGCTTCAAGCGGGTCTTGGTCAAAGGCAACCCCACATGGGTTGGCATGTTTGACTACTGTAACGGCATGACCATTTTTTTCAAGGCAAAGCCAGACATCACTATTGCACTTCCAAGAAGCGTCTGCATCCAAGAGATTATTATATGAAAGCTCTTTACCTTGAAGTACTTTGGCATTAGCAATTCCTGAATGATTTGAAAGATTTTTAGTTAAGGCCAACCAAGCTTTTTGATGAGGGTTTTCACCGTAACGTAGTGGTCTTATCTGTGAAAAACTCGGAGCTTTAATCTCTTGCGAATTAAATGAATGAGAAATCATTGTATCGTACTGAGCGGTTAAATAAAAAGCTTCTCCCGCTAGTTTTTTTCTTGTTGAAAAAGTTATACTACCTTTAAGTTCTAATAGTTCATTTGTAAAATCAGTATATTGATTTGGAGAAGTTAAACAACTGACAGCCTCATAATTTTTTGCAGCTGCACGAATCATTGTGGGGCCTCCAATATCGATATTCTCAACTAATTCATCCTCGGATGAATTTTTCTTAATCGCTTCTTCAAATGGATAAAGATTACAAACTACAATATCAATTGCACGTATTGATAATTTCATCATATCAGCCTGATCGTCTTCATTATAACGTCTAAAAAGTAATCCACTGCCTACTTCGAAACTAATGGACTTCATTCGTCCACCGAAAGCTTCAGGGTTTCCTGTTATTTCTTGGATAGGTATAACTTTGATTCCTGCTTCTTCTAGCTTCTTTGCAGTACCACCTGTAGAAATAATTTCGATGTCAAATGTTTCTAAAACTTTTGCTAACTGAATAACTCCCGTTTTATCAGTTACACTGATCAGGGCCCGCTTGGGTTTTAGAATTTCTTCTCTCATCTCAAGTTCTCCTTAGCAAAGTCGATTGCATTTTTAAATATCTCAAGGGCGGGCGTGAATTTATTTTTCTTTTTTCCTGAAGGGAGTAAAAACTCATGAATAGCCGCTTCCGGATGGGGCATAAGACCTAATATTCGTCCACTCGGGTCACAAACGCCTGCGATCTTTTCATAAGAACCGTTCACGTCTTCTTCATATGAAAAAACTATTTGTTCGTTGTTCTTAAGTAACTCATAATCAGCGCTATTTTTAAAAACAACACGTCCCTCACCATGACGTATCGGTAATTCAATACTTTCGATACCTTTTGTCCATATACATTTTTGAGAATTGATTTTTAAATTAACCCACTTATCAATAAACTCACGGTTTTTATTATTTGTTAAAGAAAACGAGCGTTCATTATTGGCCATAGGAAGCAAGCCTAATTTGGCCAGAGTTTGAAAACCATTACAAATTCCAATCACAAGTCGACCTGAGCTCACAAATGAATCAAGAGAGTCTGCTAATCCGTGCTTCATTTTTAAACTTAAAATATGACCACTGCTAATTTCATCTCCAAAAGAAAAACCTCCTGGTATGGCGAATATCTCATAAGCTTGGATCTTATGAGGATTAAGCAGAAGATCATTAATATGAATAATATCTGCTTGCGAACCAGCAATAGTAAATGCCCGTGCCGTCTCACGTTCACAATTAAGACCATCGCCTGAGAGGATCAAGGTTTTAATTTTCACGATTGCCCTCCCAAGCATTTAAGAGTGCACTCATTTTCCATTTTAAACGAGCTTGCATGATATCTACTTCTAAAAACTCACTGTTAGTCACTATTCCTAATTCATCTAACTGAAAGGAAGATAATGCTTTCTCTACCTTGGTTTTATTTTCAGCTTTCACACTTACAATAAACCTTCCCGTACTTTCATTATAAAAATAAGAAAATGGTTCATAATTCACATTAAGTACAATTTTAGCACCTAACTTATTTCCAAAAAGGCATTCAACCAAAGAAACAATAATACCTCCATCTGATACATCATGAACAGATTCAAGTAAGTCTTCCCTTTGAAGCGAGTTAATAACTCGATAGAGTTCGAAATTTTCTTTTAAATTTACTTTCTCAGGAACGGTACTTTCACTTGAAAAGGCTCTGGTAAGTTCAGATGTGTTTAATTTTGAATAATCACATCTTCCCACCGAGAAAATAATATCCCCACTATTTTTAAAATCACTAGTCGTTATCTTCTCGCAATCTTCAATATCTGCAATGGCACTAATAAGCAAAGTGGGTTGGACACTAATTTTTACTTTTTCACCATTTTCTCCTTGACCGTGAAAATCATTTTTCATGGAATCTTTACCTGAGACAAAAGGCATCGCGTATTCCATCGCCGCATCATAAATTGCTTCACAGCTTCGAACTAATTGAGCTAGCTTGTGAGGCCCATCTGGATTATTTTTTGAAACAACAGGATCTGGCCAGCAAAAATTATCTAAAAGCGCTGCCTTATTGACATCACCACCAACAGCTACAAAGTTTCGAACTGCTTCATCAATGGAATATAAAGTCATGAGATAGGTATCATAATGAGAAATCTGTGGCCACATTCCACAGGAAACAGCTAACCCTCTTTTCTCTTCTCCGCCATGAGGGGCCATCCAAATAACACCGGCATCTGTTGGAGATTTTTTATTTTTTCCCATGAAAGGTTTTACAATACTAGCTGCTTGAACCTCGTGATCATACTGCCTGACCCATTTTTCTTTTGATTTAATATTAGGTCGTGAAAGTATGGTAAATAAACTCTCTTGCAAGAAATTTGAAGTCAATGAGAGCGTGCTTCGATTCTTTTCTCCATGCCAAAAACTTCTAAGCTGAGGGCCGCTCCACTTTGCTTTCAAATTCATAGGAATCAGTGATTCATGTAAGAAATCTAAGTTTAAATACGCTACACGTTCTTGCTTATAATAAACATCAAGGTAACCAGATTCAGTAAATTCACCTAAAACACAAGACTGGACTGAGCGCTTATCACATAAACTTAAAAACTCACTTAATTTTTCTT
>CALFYV010000088.1 GCA_937952395.1 uncultured Bacteriovoracaceae bacterium
GTTGAACCGCATAGCAGAGGCCTTGTCTGTCACGGACCTCAACAAAAAGTTCAGAGGATTGCCCTGCTAGGTGTGCAGTGAGCATTTTTAAATAAAGATCTTCTTTTTTAGTAATATTATAACCACTTCTTGCGATTAAAATTTGTGTTTGTTCTCTATTAAAAGGAATTTCAATTTTCTGTCCACTCTTGGGTTTTACAAGGGGAATTTTTCGCTTAATTCCTTTTCTGGCGCCTAATTTTTTTAAATAAGGGGCTAGGTATTCAAGTAATTCCTCAATATCTAAGTCACCACAATATGTCAGAACCATTTCTTGGCCTTTGATATTTTTAGCATGAGTTAGCTTTAATTTTTGAGCCGATATTGATTTTAAACTTTTATTATCTCCAATTAAGTTTAGAGCGTAAGGATGGCCATCAAAAATAATTTCATTAAAGGCTTTAAAGCATTGCTTAACCGGATCTTCCTTTTGATTTTCAAGGGCCCGATAGAGAAGTTGTTTTTCCAGGCTTACATACTTGGTAGGAAATTCAGGTTCAATTAATGTTCCCATAAAATGTTTAGCTAAATCCGGAAAGAATTCACTCAGTCCATGCATGGTTAAGCCGTAGGCATTTTTTCCTGAGAATCCATTAAGTGATGAGGATTTACTTTCAAGATCATTTCTTAAAAAATCATATTTCACACCTTTATAGCCGTAGGTGAAACTTTTACCAATCAAATTATAAGTTCCAGCATTCTTGGCAGTTTCACTGGCCAGACCTCCCTTGATATAAGCATGGAGTACAAAAGTTGGAGTCATGAGATTTTGTCTGTATATAAGTTTTATTCCAGGTTTTAAATTATAAACTTGGGTTGCTTTATCATACTTAGATGTCAAAACTGAAAAAGGTAGCTTGCTTTGACTTTTCTTTTTTGGAGCAAGGGCTTTCAACTTTTTTTGAAAACTTTGAACAATGGTTTTCGTTTTAGCGCTATTTTCATTTTGTGGTGTTTGAACACTGATATGAATATTGCGTGAAAATATTTGTCCAATAGCTTCATTGACCTGTTTTGTATTGGCTTTTTTTAATTTATCAATAAAGGTACTCTCACAATGAATATCTCCATTTTGAGCAAAGCCGTGACCTAGGGAGAATGAATAAGATTCGATTGATTCTCGCTCATAAATCTTACTGGCAATGTATTGGTTTTTTATTTTGTTAACTTCATCATCGGTAAAGCCAACTTTGATTACTTTTTTAATTGTGGCTAAGAATTCATCAGTAGCAAGTTTTAAATTTTCAGGCGGCAAGGCCATCTTTATATAGTGAGAGCCTCCATTAACAAAATACATAGTTGAGCCACCGATGGCCGAAGCCAGTGGTTTTTTGCTAACTAAGTTTTTATAAAGCCAAGAAGTTTCACCGTAAGCCAGACAATTGATAGCCAAGTCTTCTGGTCCGACCTTGGGATTATCATAATCAAAACCTTCAATGGCGATGGTGAGAGTACTTTGTCTTACATCTTTTTTATGAATATCTAATGTCTGATTTTTCTTCATTTTAAATTGAGGAAAGTGTGAAGGACTGCCTTCTGGCATTTTATATTGATTAATAATAGCTTCAAGTTTTGCTTGATTTTGAATATCCCCAGCAATAACAAGCATGGAATTGTTGGTATTGTAAAACTTTTCACGGAAGTGGAGTAATTGTTCCCGGCTAAAGCTCTTAATAGTTACTTCATTGCCTAAAATAGGATGGTCATAGCCATTATCGAATGAAGTTGTTTGAAGTTGCATGAAACTAAACTGATTGGGGTTATCTAAAGAGCGCCTATATTCTTCAAAAACTACATCTCTTTCTGGGATCAACTCTTCATTTTTAAATTCAGGATTAGAAACCATGTCCATTAAAATGCTGACAGTTTGTTCAAGATGGGTATTAGGGGTATTAATATAATAGCAAGTATAATCAAAAGAGGTGAAGGCATTTATTTCTCCTCCGTAACTTTCCACTTCATGTGCGATTTTGCTACCGGGTCTAGTTGGTGTTCCTTTAAAAAACATATGCTCAAGAAAGTGTGCGATACCATAATCAGACTCTTCTTCCAGCGCACTACCTGCTCTAAACCAAATCTGAACTGTGGCGCAGGTACTTCCGGGAGAGTTTAAAAAAAGAGTATTAAGTTTGTTATCTAAGGTTTTTATTTCTGATTTCATGTAGTTTTTGGCTCCAGAGACAATTAGGTTGCTAAATCTTCTGACAGTTTACAACAGAAAATGGTAATGCTCTAGAAGTATGCTTATACAATCGCTCTACTGGCATTACCCTTATTGTCGTCATCTGTGTAATTATTGTGACTTTTTTAAAGTTAAAGCCGATGACTATGTCCAGCAGCATGAAAAACTTCATCAATTCTATATTGATTCATGGCAAGAACATGAAATGT
>CALFYV010000089.1 GCA_937952395.1 uncultured Bacteriovoracaceae bacterium
AAAAACAGCTTGTGATGAACTTGAACCCATGATGGCCCCGGCTTCAGCTCCTTTTCCGAACTGAACTAAAACAACTATAGTAAGTAGAATACATATAATAACGTGTAAGATAATAAGTGTCGTAACCATATAAAATCCTTTGAATTGTTCTCTAGTTAATTACCAAAATCAAAACGTCTTGCCTAGTTTATTTTTGATGCAGCTAGGCACAGGTTCGAAAAGTCTTCACCGCTCAAACTTGCCCCCCCAACTAAGGCTCCGTTAATATCCCTTTGGGTGAGTAAGGTGTCTATATTATCAGGCTTTACACTTCCACCATAAATAATGGGAATAGTGTTACCTGAACTTGGAAAAGTGTCTTGTAGTTGAACTCGAATAAATTCGTGAACTTCTTGGGCCTGCTCAGGGGTAGCTGTGTGACCCGTTCCAATCGCCCAGACTGGTTCGTAAGCAATTAACAAAGCTCCTGGTTCGGGAATGATAATGGATTTGAGACCTTCCCTTAACTGTTCTTCTATCACGACAAAAGTTTTATCTTCATTTCTTTGATCACTGGTTTCGCCTACGCAAAAAATAACCTTAAGCCCAGCTGCAAAAGCGGCTTCAATTTTTTTATTGAGTAGGGCATGTGTTTCTTTAAAGTAAGCTCTTCTTTCAGAGTGACCAATAATAGTAAAACTGGCGCCTAGCTCTTTGAGAGAGGCTGGAGAAATTTCTCCAGTGAAAGCCCCTTTGGCGTGCGGTGCTGAATTCTGTGCCCCAATTTTTATATTTTGAGTTAACTCTAATATAGGAGCGATATGAATGGCCTGAGGAGCAATCCAAGCTTCACACGAAAATTGAGCGCTATTTTTGTTAACGACGTCAAAAAAAGTATTAATTTCTTTAATCGTCTGATTCATTTTCCAATTTCCAACAATAAAATGTTTCATTAATTGACTCCAAATTTAAGTGCGGTGATCCCTGGTAGTTGACCTTTCTCAATGTACTCCAAGGATGCACCTCCACCAGTGGAGACATGAGAGAAGTTTTTAGCTTCGCCAGATTTATTGACAGCAGCGACCGAATCGCCACCACCAACTAAAGAAAAAGCTTTGCTGTTTGCAATCATTTTGGCCAAAGACATTGTTCCTTGGGCAAACTTAGGATTTTCAAAGAGACCCATGGGGCCATTCCAAAGTATTGTTTTCGAATTTTTAACAATTTTGTGAAATTTTTCAAGAGTTTGCTCACCGATATCAAGTCCAATCATATTTTCTGGAATATCAACTTTATTGATTTTTACAGCATCACCCTCAAAAGATTCAGCCGTAATATGATCAATAGGGAGCTGAATTTTTTTGCCTTTATCACGAGCAAGTAAAGTCTTCGCAAGCTTCACATCTTCATCAGAACAGAGTGATTTTCCAACTTGATGTCCTTGAGCTTTCAAAAAAGGATAGGCCATGGCTCCACCAATAATAAGCGAATCAACACTCACTAATAGTTTTTCTATGGTAACAATTTTATCACTTACTTTTGCACCACCAATAATAGCGGTAAAAGGTTTTTCAGGGTTATTTAAAACTTTATTAAGTGATTCGATTTCACTTTTAAGTAAAAAACCAGCATAAGCTTTATTAGGGAAAAATTGGTTAATAGCGTGTACTGAAGCATGTTTCCTGTGAGCGGCTCCAAAAGCATCATTGACATAGATGTCAGCGTATTCGGAGAGTTTTTTTGCAAAATCTTTATCATCGTTTTCTTCACTTTCATGGAAGCGTAAATTTTCTAGCAAGATAATCTTGGCTTTGTTCAGATCTAGATAAGGCTTGACTCCCTCATCTACTGCAGCTTCAGCCAAAATGACTTCTTCATTAAGGGTTTCTGCTAAGTATTGGGCCACAGGCTCAAGAGAGTATTTAGGATCAATTTTTCCATCCGGTCGACCGAGGTGACTCATGAGAATCAACTTGCTCACTCCATGTTCTAAAAGATAACGAATAGTAGGAAGTGATGAATCAATGCGAGAAGTATCTGTTATTTTTTTTGTTCCATCTTTACTAAGAGGTACATTGAAATCAAAGCGTGCCAATACCTTTTTTCCACTAAGTTCAGCTTGGTCGATGTATTTAATGGCCATCTACAATTTCTCCGCAACAAAATTAACCAAATCGATCATTCGATTGGAATATCCTGCTTCGTTATCATACCAAGCGACAATCTTGGCACTCTGTCCAATCACATTGGTGAGCTTAGAATCAAAAATTGCTGATTCTCTTCGCCCGCGAAAATCTTGGCTAACTAATTCTTCATCAGTGTATGCTACGATATCTTTATAAGTACTGTTGCTGGCTTTTTTCACTAATTCGTTAATTTTTTCAATAGAGATAGGTTTTTTTACATTGAAAGTAAGGTCAACGACCGAAACATTAGGAGTTGGAACACGAATGGAAGAACCATCGAGTTTTCCTTTAAGTTTAGGATAAACCAGTCCAACAGCTTTAGCTGCACCTGTTGTGGTTGGAATAATTGAGAGTGCCGCTGCACGGGCCCTTCGCATATCGCTGTGAGAATTATCTAATAAGCTTTGATCTGAAGTGTAAGCATGGATAGTAGTCATAAAACCAGTTTCGATATCGAAAGCTTCATCGAGAATTTTGGCCAATGGGGCTAAGCAATTGGTCGTACAGCTAGCATTAGAGAAGATATGGTGTTTATCAGTATCATAAGTATCTTCATTAACACTCATGACAAATGTGCCGTCTAAATCTTTGCCAGGGGCACACATTATAACTTTTTTTACACTGCCACGCTTATGCTTTCCTAAGCTTGTCTTGTCTTTGAAACGACCGGTCGCGTCAATGACGATATCGATTTCACATTTTTGCCAATCAATATTGGCAGGATCTGCCTCATTAAAAAAAATGACAGGATTCCCATTCATGTTGAGAGTATTACCCTCTAGAGATATAGGAAATTGAGCCACCCCGTGCACTGAGTCGTATTTTAGTAAATGAACGTAAGGTTCCGGATTTCCAGGATTATTTATAGCTTTTATTTGAAAATTAAACTTTTCACCTTCTTTCGTTCTTTGAAAGAATTCTCTTAAGATAGTTCTACCGATACGTCCGACACCATTCACGGCAACATTTATTTTTTTCATGGTACTCCTAGAAACGAAAATTTACTTAAAATTTGCTCCATAAAATGCCATATTAATGAGCGATTGAATAGGGATTTTGCAAAGAATAAGAATTTGTTCACTGGAGACGCAATGTCACAAAAAATGTTTATAAAAGATATGAAGGTTAAGGATGATGTCGACACTCATTTCTTAGTTAAATATATGTCTCTAAATGAAGCAAAAGACGGCAAAAAATACTTAAATATCATTCTTACTGATAACTCAGGTGATTTAGCTTCGAGGGTTTGGAATAATGCGGAAGAAATCTATGAGAGTATTGAGAAGGGTAAATTTGTACGTGCTGTTGGTAAAGTGAATTTTTTTCAAAATAAAAAGCAATTTGTTATAAATGAAATTAACCCAATTGATGAATCTGAAATACAGAAAGAAGATTTTATTTTAAAAGCACCTTTAGAAGCAGAGTCGATGTTTAAAGATTTACTAAAGATAGTAAATGAGCTTGACGATGTTTATATAAAAGAATTGCTTAATTTAATTTTAGCTGACGAAGAAATTTCCAGACGTTTTAGAACTTGGCAAGCCGGTAAGACCATTCATCACGCCTATCAATCGGGTTTATTAGAGCATGTACTTTCTTGTGCGCAATTGGCCATTTATTTATCTGCTCATTATAAAGTGAATAAAAACTATGTGGTGGCAGGAGCCGTGCTTCATGATTTATGTAAAATTTATGAACTGAGTGATGGTTATAATGTTGAATACACTGAAGAAGGAAAGCTCGTAGGGCATTTAGTGAAAGCCGTCGAGTTAGTGGATAGATTTTGTTATAAAATTAAAGATTTTCCTTATGACTTAAAACTTCATTTAAAGCATATTTTGCTCTCTCATCACGGGGAGTATGAGTACGGTTCACCTAAGGTTCCCCAAACGTCAGAAGCTTTTTTGGTGCATCTTATAGATTTGATGGATTCTAAAATGCATACTGTGGAAGCGGTTAAAAAAACGGATACTAACTCTGGTCATTGGTCTGGCTTTGTTAAACATTTGGATAGAATTATTTTTAAAGACTCGCTACCTTTTTATTCTGAGTTTATAAATAATCATGATTCCAAACCTAAACAAAATAAAATAGCTAAACCCAGAGAGCTTAAGCAAAACTTAGGTAAATTATTAAGTGATTTTAAAATCAAATAATAAAAAAGTATAAAATTTATTTCACTTATGATAATTGCAACTAAGAGTTTCATAGGGAGAACCAATTATGCTTAGAGTTATTTTATTATCATTCGTTTTATCTTTTTCTGTTTCAGCCGCGAAAATTACCTCAATTCAAATTTTAACCTCTTCAGAACTTATCGGAGAGCTACGAGGAGATTTAAAATTAACGGGTTTTTTGGCCAGCAGAAAAATTGACTTACCTTCCTTAGGACAAAATACATCTTACAATCAAGAAATAAAAGCCTTAGATGTTAATCAAGTGAAACTTGATCTCGAATTTATATCTAAGGGAGTTTCTTATCGAGGTACCTCACTTCCTGAAAAAACTGCGAAATTGAGTGGGTTGGAAATTGAATTGGGTAATTCAGATGGTAAATTTTATGCTAAAGAAAGAAAACATAAGGATTATAAAACAAAGAGACCGAATATTAAAAAACCGGTTATAAAGGTTAATTGTTTTAATACAGTTGCCGTTGAGAGAGCTGGTGAGAAATTAAAAATTGATTTACGGGGCTTATCAACTCTAGCTGACTGTGCTTCGGCGGTCGTCTTTAGTCCAGATGGAATGGAATCAAGAACGGTTTATCTTAATCGTCGAGGCAAAAATCGCAATATCAAGCAATACAAAGAATTAGATGCTGATTTGGCCATAGGACAGCAATATGCTAACGAACTTGATCGTGAATACAAATCTAAAGGACAGCTTTTTACTCCTGAAAATAATAAAATGGCGGCTTATCTTCAAAATAAAATGGAACTTATCGCTCAATCTGCTGACAAACCTTTTGGAAAGTACATACAACCCAAAGTTCGAGTTATTAATGCAGATATCTTAAATGCGTTCGCTCTTCCCGGAGGTCATGTTTATGTTTTCCGTGGTTTACTAGAAGCAGCTGAAAGTGAAGCTGGAGTCATGGGGGTTTTGGGTCATGAGTGGGCACACGTCACACACAGGCATGGACTCAAGGGAGTTTCTCGCGCTTATAAAGGTTTGATACTTATTATTGGTGGTTACTTGGCGTTTGAAATTGTTCGAGCTTCTTCTCGTGATGTTCGTGTGCGTGCAGTTGCTTCTATCTTAAGTCTGGCCACTCTCTTCGGAGGTCAAGCCGCTTTGATGGGCAAGGGTAGATACGCTGAGCGTGAGGCTGATTTAGCAGGAGCACAGTATGCTTATAACGCTGGTTATGATCCTCGAGGGATCGCTGATATGTTTACAACATTTTCGATCTTAGCGCCAAGACATCCGATTTTTTTAGAACAGCTTTTCAGCTCTCATCCAAGACATGAAGAGAGAATTGCCAGTAATTTAGATCAGAGTCGTGATATGTATAAAAATAAAGAGGGTTTAATTTTTGATTTCACCACTGATTATAATAATGCCCTTGGGGATTTACAGCGCCAGCCAATGCCTAATCAAAAAACTTCAATCGAAGCAGGTAATGCTTTAGTTGAAACTATGAAAAAACTTAATGGTGATTTGGTTGCTAGTAAATTATTTTCAAATTAAAAATTGAAATAAGTCTGTCGCATTTTTAGTGCTTTGCTTGGCCACAGCTTCGACAGAAATATTTTTTATTTCAGCAATCTTGGCGGCGACGAGTGGTAAGTGAAAAGGAGCATTTTCACTTCCTCGGTGGGGAACGGGTGCCAAAAAAGGTGAATCTGTTTCAATTAATAATCGCTCTATTGGAGTAAGCTCAACAATTTCTCTAACATTCTGGGCATTTTTAAAAGTGATAATACCATTAAATCCTAGATAAAAGCCTTCGCTTAAAGCAAATTCTGCAAGTTTTTTTCCAGAGGTAAAACTATGTAAAACCCCTTTGTGTTTAAGTTTTGCAGAATATTTTTTTAGTATACTTATAGTATCGTCGTCAGCATCACGGGTGTGAATAACAACAGGTTTATTGAGTTCACAGGCCAGCTTTAATTGCTTTTCAAAGTATTCGATTTGAATATCCTTGGGAGAATTGTTGTAATGATAATCCAGGCCCATTTCTCCAAGGGCCACGACTTTTTTTTCTTTTAGAGTGTTTTCTTTGATGATGCTTAAAACTTCATCACTGGCTAACTTGGCATCATGGGGATGAATGCCTTGTGAGCAATAAACATTTTTAAATTGTTTGGTTAACTCAATTACCTTGCAGAGGTTATCAGGCTCTACGGAAATGGTGATAAATTTTTCTACCCCATTTTCCTGGGCCTTTTTAATTATCTCAGCAGTTGTTAACTGTTTGAGATAATCCAAATGGCAATGGGTCTCGATTAAAGTCATTTTTTTTCTTGTTGGCGTTTAATGATTTCATCAAAAAGCGCCATGTATTGCTTAATTTTTAAAGTTCCTTCAATTTTAACTCCATTGATAATAAGAGTGGGTGTTGAGCGAAGGTTAAAAATCTTAGCTTGGGCAATAAGGCTTTTTACACTTTTTTTCACTTCTTCATTTTCAAAACAGCCCGAGAGTCCTAAATCTTTTTGAGCACTCATTAACCATTCATCGGATAATTTTTCTTGACCATCAAAGATCATGTCATGGGCCTGTTTAAATTTATTTTTATCACAAGCTGATAAATAAGCAGCTCGACAAGCATGAGGGTGGATTTGTCTTTTCACTTGGTCATTGCATTCTGAATCTAATGGAAAAAAATAATAATAAACATTAATTTTACCTTCATATAATCTTTCTAATTTGTGAAACTGTTCGCTTAAAACTTTACAAAAAGGACATTGGAAATCAGAAAAAATTGAAATGCGAATGGGAGCATCTTCAAATTTTTCAGTTGAACTAGCAAGTATGAAAGGAGAGATAACATCAGGTTTGCCTAGGTTAGGAAGTGTAAAAAATTGCTGAATAATTTGTTTATTAACAGCCACCTGCTTTTCATCTTTTGTAATATTATATTTATAAACAATTCCTGAACCGATGAGACCTAAAATGGTCCAAAGTCCTAGAATCTTCCAGTCTGGTAGCAGCGAGTTGGATCCGTTTGAATAAAATAAATAAAAAATAACTGCAGAGATAACATAATAAAGTGTGCACATTGGACACAGACTTCCAAGTACCACAACTGAGTAAACAAAGAGAACTAAACACCCAATCAGATTAATTTTAGAAATGAAGCTTGAAGTTTTTTCCATCTCGGGAGATGGAAAAATACTACCCATAAGAAAGATCAGGTTTGTGATAAGTCCAAAAAAGGCAATGGGTACGCCAGCAATATTAGAAAAAGGCGAAAAAGTAGCAGCATCACAATTCCAAAAACTTGAAATATCACAAAAACTCGCAGCACCAGCCAAACTTTCAGGATAATGAGAGTCAAAATAATATTTGGTTAAATAGAGAGTGACTCCGACTCCTGCAATAACAAAGATAAGGTAAATCATGTGCTGAACACTAAGACCATTTAACGTTAGGCTTTTATTTTGATTCATAAATATTTTCTCCTTAAAAAATTCATTCTTAGTATAAACAAATTATGACTGATTCGGAATAAAAAGGTTCCAGTTTCTTCCCTTGCATTTTTCTCGCCTAAAACTATGAAATTTAGGGTTTAAAAATGTGCATACATCACAACTGTCGACCACAATGCTCGGAAATGCATTTTGAAGTTGAAGCTTAGCGAAAGATTGAAGGTTGAATAATAGCTTATCTTTCTGAGTTGTAAAAAATTGTTCCGGGAAAAAATTTTTAAATTCTTTTGTTACCTCATATTGATTGACTTGAATACTAGGCCCTATAAAAGCAAATATTGGTTTTATCCCTTTAATTTTAGTATTAAGTAAAATTTCATTTCTAAGTCCTTTCCAACCGGCATGAATAAGGGCATATCCATTTTTTCCTAAAATCAGAACTGGCAAGCAATCAGCGGTTTGAATACATAGTGCATCTTTCTGCTCGCTTAAGATGCCATCAGCTTCAATTCCTGCTTGATGCTCAGTTGTATTAATAACTATATTAGAATGGGTTTGTTTTATTTCATGAAAATTAATTTCGGGTTTAGTGGAGTGAACTTGAAATACACCAGTGTTGAATTTTTTTTCGAAGATGATATTACTCATTTTTTAAAGCCTTGAGCACTTCAGAGAAGATTTCAGGTGGAGAGTGTGAAAAGCTAAGCTTTTTCTGTGTTATGGGATGTGTAAAACTGAGAAACTTTGCATGCAAAAAAGGATGAGGATAATCTTTGTATATATTTTTAATATCGGGCTTTATTTTATGCTTTTCTTCTTTTGCAAAACCATAAACACTATCATTAAGTATTGGTGATTTTAATAGCTCGCTCATATGGACTCGTATTTGATGAGTCCGCCCTGTTTCTAGGGTACATTCAATATGTGAAGTATGTTTGAAAGTGGACAAAACTTTAAAATGTGTAATGGCTTCTTTACCTTTACTCGGATAAGCTTTCATTTTCAAACGGTTATTAGGATTTCGTTGAATATGAGAGATAATGGTTCCCTCTGCTTGCATTTTTATTCCAAGCACTAACGCTTCATACTTTCTCACTAAATCATGTCTAGAAAACATATCAACCAGTAGCTCATGAGTTTTTTGTTCTTTAGCGATAACCATAACTCCACTGGTGCCCTTGTCGAGTCGGTGAACTATACCTGGTCTTTTTACCTGTCCAATACCTTTCAGATCAGGGCAATGGTGTAAAATTGCATTAACTAATGTCCCACTATAATTTCCTGGTGCAGGGTGTACCACCATACCGGCACTTTTGTTTATAATAAGCAAAAATTCATCTTCATAGAGGATTTCCAATGGAATATTTTCTGCTTGAATATAACTAGGCTCGGGTTCAGGGATCTCCACTGAGATAGTCGTACCAAAGGGGGGGAGGCATTTAAGTTCTAGTTTAACTTTTTCTGATTCGGAATTTATTTTATTCTCTAAGAACATTTTTTTTATTAGGGTTCTACTTAATTCAGGTATTTTCGCCGCTAGATAAATATCGAGTCTTTTATATTCTAAGTCTTCACTGGTTATAGTGAAGTAGAGTTTTGATTCGAACTCATCCATTAAATTTGCTCTTTAATTTTGCGTTGTCGTTCAAGATAGCTTTTGCACACAAGATCCATATTTAGCTTTAAGCATTTTGCGTATTGAAAGACGAAACCTCTTGTATAGGCACCAGCTGGTAAACGCGAAAATTCTTCATCTTCAATATTACGGATATGAGTTTTAGAAACTTTTGTCATTTCTGCCATGCGCTCAATTGTGACATTTTTATATTCACGAATTTTTTTCAAAAATGCACCTGAGAATTCTTCTGCATTTTCAATCTCTTGTTCGAATTGTTCATTGCGTTTGTAATCGAGTGAAAATTTTGTATAGGCCTCCGCTCTTGAAACAGCTTTCGTTTCTCTGGCTGAATAATCAAATTCCTGTTTTCTAACGTGGGCTTTTTGAGCTTCTTCTAAGCTTTTCTCATGGCTTATTTGATGTTCGTTTCGACTTGAGGCACCTGCAAGTTTTTCTTCTATATTCTTACGATGGATTTGATCTACAGATTTTCTTTGAACATCAAAGCCTCTGGCTTTATCGTATTGCATACGTTTATCAGGATTTCCCAAAATAGAGTAAGCTTCATCTATAGCTTCGATGATTCGTTTACATTCTTCTTCTGTTAATAATGAATAGAGAGCGACACTGTTTAAGTCATATGCATTTTTAGCACGTTGGTAAGCTTGGTGAATTTCTTCTTGAGTACTAGCAAATGAAATTTCTAAAATTTCATAATAATTCTTATTTTCGATATCCATTTATGAGAACTCCAACAGTTTGTGAATGATTTTATCAAAATTACCCACTAAACGCGAATTAGGAAATTCCATGAGGAGTGGTTTTCTTTTTTTAATACTTTGCCACACGCTGGCGTCGTAATCAAGGTAACCAATATAATCAAGTTCCACACCAAAATAACGTTTGCATATACTTTTCATGGAAAAACCAATATCAATATCGGACTGGCTTCTGACTTGATTCATGACTAATCTAGGTTGAAATTTAGCAATTTCGGCTTTAAGCTTCTCTCCCATCTCAGGGTTGAGTTCATACACTTTGCGTATCAGATCAGTTGGTGTACTACTTGATGAAGTCATCTTAGCATTCATGGCCTGATGAATAAGAGGTTGAATATCAAGTAATTCCTCAATCATTTTTAATCTTCGGTAATATACTGATTTAATAAAGCGATAAGTATTTTCAATAGATGTTGGCTCAGGTAGGACAACTAAAATTCCTTTTTGAGCAGAAATAAAGAAATCAAGAGTGTTACTA